>NZ_RAWI01000169.1 GCF_003612125.1 Corallococcus praedator | reverse complement strand
GGATGCCGTCGGCGGTGGGGTGGATGAGCAGGCTCACCTCGTCGATGAGGCCTGCGGCGAGCAGGGAGCCATTGATGCCACCGCCGCCTTCGAGCAGCACGGTCTTGATGCCGAACTCCTGGCCCAGCGTCTCCAGCGCGCGGGCGAAGTCGATGTCGTGCTTGCCGCCGAAGACGTAGGAGACGCCGCGTTCGCGAAGGTGGGCGAGGTGGGCGTCGGAGGCGGACTCGGTGAGCACGACGATGAGGTGGTCGCCGTCGAGGTCGCCGGACTCCCAGTTGAGCTTGCCGTGCGCATCCAGGGCGATGGCGTGGCTGTCCGCGTCCTTGCAAGCGATGAAGTCCGTGCGGGGCAGGGGCGCGGCGGGAGTGGGCTTGGGGATGCGCCCCTGCGCGGCGAAGTCCTCCATGGTGATGCGGCCGCACATCCAGGCATCCGCGTCGAAGGTGTCGGCGGTGCGCTCGTATTCGGCGTGCGCGGTGCCCGGTTCGGGCCAGTGCTCGAGGAGGATGCGTCCGTCGATGGACGAGACCATGTGGCAGATGACGTGGGGCTTCATCACGGAACTCCCGGTGCACGGTCCGCCTTCGTGAATCGGAGGCGGTGCAGGGAAGAGGGTTCCCAGATGCCCGGCGACCTGTCGAACCGATTCAGCGGGATGCGAACGGTTCGTTCACAACCCCGCGAACGGGAACGGGAGTTCAGACGGTGGGTGCCGTCCGTTCCATCACCCGCGTGAACTCCATCACCCAGTTGGTCTCCCACGTCTCTCCGTCGAGGGAGAAGGCCTGCTCCCACCGTGCGCGGTCCGTCCCCTGTCGCGTCCACCGGAACTGGACCTGGACCGGACGGCCGTCGTCGGTGTCCTCGCCGTAGAAGATGCCGTGGTCTCCCGTGAAGCCTCCGTGCACGGGCGGCAGGAGCACGCCTCCGCGACTGTCGACCCAGTAGATGGACCAGCGCCGCTGCTGGAGGTCGAACAGCCGCAGTGCCATTCCGGAGAAACCTCGCTCGAACTCGGCCTCCTCGACGTTGGCCACACCGCCCAGGTGCGGACGACAGCGCGCTCTCGACGCGAAGGCGTCCCAGTCGTCACTGCCCGCCAGTCGCTTCTTGAGGCGACGGTTTTGGCAGGTCCATTCGCCAAGGAAGAAGTCGAAGTCGTGCACGTCGCCAGTGGGGAGCGGAGGAAGGGGCTTCATGGTGGGAGTCCTTTTCGGGAAGCGGATCAGCGCAACTGGGAGCGGAGGGTGGGCGCCAACGTCAGGTGTTCGAGCGGTGCGCTCAGCGCCGGATGCAGCCCGTGCAGCACCTGCTCCGTCCATGCTGTCGAACGAGTCCGTTGCTCACGGTGCTCGCGGTGACGCTCGGCGGAGGGGAACACCGTGAGCCACGCGAGGAAGTGTTCTCCCGTGCGCACGGGCAGGGCCGGGAAGGTGTTCTCCGCGGGCTCGGTCTGGAACAGTCCTTGGAAGCGTGCCCCCAGTTCCGTGAGCGCCGGTCGCACGTGCTGTTCGAAGAACCGCACCAGGCCCTCGTCGGCGGGGGCCTTCAGGAAACAGAGCGTCACCTCCACGCGTGAATCGGGAAGGGCCACTGCTTCAACGGGCTGCCTGGCCAGGCCGGGATGATGAAGGGCCGTGTCCGGACGCACCGGGCGCAGGAGCAGCACGTTGTCGGAGTCCTGCATCGTCGCGTTCGCCGCGCCCCGGTGCGCCTTCCACACCGGTCCGCCATAGAAGGCCCCCAGCGCCGCGCTTCGGGACGCCATGTCCGGGAAGCCGCGCATCCACACGAACCGGTCCGGCCGGTCCTCGTCGCGGAACTGACCGACGATGTGCATTCCGACTGCTTCCTGGGCTTCCACGAACTCCTGGTCGAAGAGCGTGATGAGCACGTCGCGCTGGCCGGGATGCAGCGTGTACTGGCGCAGTTCGAGGACCGAGCAGCAGGCGGTAGGGGTGGACGACATGGGGGCTTCCGGGGTTCGGGTGCGGAAGCCATCCTTGTCAGCAAGCTGGTAGGGTCATGAAGACCACTTTCGAGCGAATCGGCCCTACCAGTTGAAGACCCCTCCCGGCGCCGTCACCTCCCTGCTCCTCCGCCTGGACCCGCGAACGTCCACGCCGCTCCACGAGCAGATCTTCGAGGGCGTCCGGACGCGCATCCTCTCCGGAGCGCTGGCGCCCGGATGGCGGATTCCTTCATCCCGCCAGCTCGCCACGGAGCTGGAGGTGGCCCGCAGCACCGTCCTCCAGGCGCTGGATGCGCTCGCCGCCGAGGGCTACGTCGTGGCCCGCGCTGGCGCCTCCACCCGCGTTGCTCCCGAACTGCCCATCGCCCCCGAGGACCGGACCCGGAGCACTCCGTCCCGTGTGTCCCGGGGCCCCCGGCTCGCCGCCTCGGCCCGGGCCCGGAAGTCTTCACCGGTGGGGGCGCCCCGGTTGGGCTCGGCGCCCCGTGCCTTCCGCCCTGGCGTTCCCGCGCTCGACCTGTTTCCGACCGCGCTGTGGGGCCGCACGGTGACGCGCGTCCATGCGCGCGCGAGCACCGGGCTGCTCGATGGAGGCGACCCCCTGGGGCATGCGCCCCTGCGCGAAGCCATCGCTGCCCATGTGTCCGCGTCGCGCGGGGTGCGGTGTGTCGCCGCACAGGTCTTCGTGACCGCCGGGACGCAGCAGGCGTTCGATGAAGTCCTCCGGCTCGCGCTCGACCCCGGAGATGCGGTCTGGGTGGAAGACCCGGGCTACCCCGGTGTCCGCCGCGCGGTGCTCGCCGCCGGTGGCAGGCCGGTTCCCGTGCCCGTGGATCCGGAAGGGCTGGACGTGGGCGCTGGCATGGCTCGGGCGCCCCGGGCCCGCGTCGCGGTGGTGGCACCCTCGCACCAGTATCCGCTGGGCGCCACGCTGAGCCTGGCGCGGCGGATGGCGCTGCTGCACTGGGCGGAGCGCACGCGGGCCGTGATCATCGAGGACGACTATGACAGCGAGTTTCGTCACCGGGGCCGTCCCCTCACCGCGCTCCAGGGACTGGATGAGGCCGGCTGCGTCGTCTACGTGGGCACCTTCAGCAAGTCCATGTTCCCCGGCCTGCGCCTGGGCTTCTTCGTCGCGCCGCCGTCCCTGGTGGATGCCTTCGCCTCGGCCCGTGCCACCGCTCCCGCGCCCGCCTCCTCGCTGGAGCAGGCGGCCCTGGCGGTGTTCCTCGCGGAGGGGCACTTCGCGCGCCACCTGCGCCGGATGCGGGTGGCCTACCGGGAGCGCGGCGAAGCCCTGCTTGATGCGCTGCGCGCCGACTGCGCTGGAACCCTGACACCCCGGCCCTGTGACACCGGCATGCAGGTGTCCGCGTCGCTCGCGGCGCCCCTGTCCGACCTGCGCGTCCGCGACGAAGCGGCCCGGCTGGGTGTGGAGGTGGCCGCCCTGTCCGACTACTTCCTCGGCCGGCGCCGTGAAGCCGGCCTCGTCTTCGGTTTCGGCGGTGTGCGCCCGGACGCCCTCCGCGCGGGGACCCGGACGCTGGCCCGTGCGCTGGAGGCTGCGCGCGGGCGCTGAAGCCTGCCTCGACCCCACAGCCTTGACACCCCATGGCCCCGCGTTGATATTCAACCCAGAGGTTGAATGATGCGCACGCCCGCGACCCCGAACCACCTGGACCAGACGCTGCTGGCGCTGGCCGACCCGACGCGACGGGCCATCCTCCAGCGCCTGTCGGCGGGAGAGGCGCGCGTGACGGAGCTGGCCCAGCCCTTCGCCCTGTCCCTCAACGCGGTGTCCAAGCACATCCGCGTGCTCGAGCGCGCGCACCTGGTGCACCGGCGCCGCGAGGGCCGTGAACACCTGCTGTCCTTCACCCCGAAACCGATGGACGACGTGGCGCGCTGGATGGACGCGCAGCGCGCGAACTGGAGCGCCCGGTTGCAGGCGCTCGATGACCTGCTCCAGGAAGAGGACCGCGCCCTGGCCTCTGCTCCTCCCCCGAAGAAAGGACGCACCCGATGAGCCCGCCCCTCCCCGTGAAGTTGAGCATCACCCACCGCTTCAAGGCCTCCGCGGAGCGCGTCTTCGATGCGTGGCTGGACCCCACGAAGGCCCGCCACTGGCTCTTCGTCACCAAGCCCAACACGCCGCTGGTGCGCGCGGAGGTCGATGCGCGCGTGGGCGGCACCTTCTGCTTCGCGGACCTGCGCGACGGCGAGGAGGTCGAACACGTGGGCGAGTACCTGGAGATCGACCGGCCGCGCCGGCTGGTGTTCACCCTGGGCGTGCCGAAGTACTCCCAGGACCGCGACCGGCTGACGGTGGACATCGTCCCGCTGGACACGGGCTGTGAACTCACCCTGACCCACGAGATGGGCCCCGAGGGCGAGCAGTGGCGGGAGAGCTCCAAGAAGGGGTGGACCCAGCTCGTGGCGGGGCTCGACGCGTGGCTGGGCGACGGCACGCCCCCCACCGCGAACGGCTGACATCCCTTCCGGGGCGCAGGCCGTCTACGATGGGCGCCATGTCCTGGCGTCCGTTCCTCCCGCTGCTGGCCCTGCTGTGCGCCGTGTCCGCGTGTGGCCCGCGCCGCAGCGACCCGGCGCGCGTGGCGGAGGACCTGATGCGCCCCGCGCCCCTCGGGGCCTTCGCCGCGGGCACGCCTCCGGCCACCACCGAGGCCTGCACGGTGCGCACGGCGAAGACCTGCTTCGACCAGGCCCTCACGCTCCTGGCCACGGACGCGCGGGGCCCGGAGCGCCTGCGCGCGCTGTCCCTGATGGGCAAGGCCTGCGACGGACAGGTGAAGGACGCCTGCTCCTGGTTGTCCCAGCACGTGAAGGAGCCCCGACGCGTGCGCGGCGGCCCGCCGGACGACCCGGTGTTCCAGGAGGCCTTCCAGCGCTGGCGCGAGGGGCGCAAGCACCACGTGCGCGTGACGTGCCGGCTGGTGCAGGGCGGCGTGCCCCAACAATGTGAAGTGCGCGAAGCGACGCTGCCCCCGGACCTGCTCGCGCAGGCCCTCGCCAGCATCCAGGCGTCGCGCTACGTGTTGCCATCCCTCGACGGAGAGCCCTTCGAATGCGACTGGACCATCGTCATCAAGTGACGCGGCTGTGGCCCGTGCTGGCCCTGTCGCTGTGGACGGGCTGTTTCGCCGGCACGGTGCACCGGGGCCCGGCGACGGACCACTTCGACGGTGAGACGTTCCAGAACCTGGGCGATGCGCCGAAGCTGCCCGCCCTCAAGCTCATCGGGGCGGCGCTGAAGGAGGAGCGCGGCGCGTGGCGCCCGTACGCGGAGCTGCCCTTCGGACCGAAGCCGCCCGAGCGCGTGGGCCCAGGCCAGCTGCGCGTGACGTTCATCAACCACGCCACGGTGCTGCTCCAGGCGGACGGGGTGAACGTGCTGACGGACCCCATCTATTCGGACCGGGCCAGCCCCGTCTCCTTCGTGGGCCCCAAGCGCGTGCGTCCCCCCGGCATCCGCTTCGAGGACCTGCCGCCCATCGACATCGTGGTGGTGAGCCACAACCACTACGACCACATGGACCTGCCCACGCTGCGCCAGCTGGAGGCCGCGCACCATCCGCTGTTCCTCGTGGGCCTGGGCAACCGGGAGCTCTTGAAGGCCGAGGGCTTCCAGAACGTGGAGGAGCTGGACTGGTGGCAGTCCGCGAAGGGCGGGCCTCCGGGCTTGAAGGTCACGGCGGTGCCCGCGCAGCACCGCTCGAACCGCGGGCTGACGGACCAGGAGGAGACGCTGTGGGCGGGCTACGTGCTGGAAACCTCCGGCGGCCCGGTGCTCTTCGCGGGGGACACGGGCCTGGGCCCGCACTTCCAGCGCATCGCGGAGCGCTTCGGCCCCATGCGCCTGTCGGTGTTGCCCATTGGAGCGTTCCGTCCGCGCGTCATCCACCCGGTGCACATGGGGCCGGAGCAGGCGCTGGAGGCGCACCGCGTGCTGCGCTCCAGCACGTCGGTGGCGATGCACTACGGCACCTTCCCGATGGCGTTCGACGGCCAGGACGAGGCGAAGTACCTGCTCCTGCGGCTCCTGTTGAAGGAGGAGGTGCGGCCGCGCTTCTGGGCGCTCGGCTTCGGCGAGGGCCGGGACGTGCCGCCGCTGGCCCCGGGGGACGCGGGACGTGCCGATGCCGGACGCTGAAGGCGCCGCGCCCCCGGTCCTGCCGGAGGTGGAGGCGAAGGCGCTGATGGACCGGGCGCGCACGCTCGTGCGCTCGGGCCATGTCCTGGAGGTGATTCCGCTCTGCGATGAGGTGTACCGGCGTCACACGACGTCGCGGGTGCCCGCGCTCCAGCTCCAGGTGGCGCGGGCGCTGGGGCACCGGGGCGCGGCGCTGTCGGAGCTGGGCAAGGTGGTGGAGGCCGTCATCCACTTCGACGAGGTGGAGCGCCGCTTCTGGAGCCCGCGCAAGCCCGCGCTGTGGGAGGGCGTGGCCTGGTCCATGGTCTACCGGACGTGTGTCCTGATGGAGCAGGACATTCCCCAGCAGGCCCTGCGCTGCGTGGGAGAGCTGCTGCGCCGCTTCGGGTCGTCGGAGTCTGCGCCCGAAGGTCTGCGCAACGCGGTGGGCGCGGCCCGGGTGCTGCTCCCGAACGTCTACAACCAGCTGGAGGAGTACGAGGAGGCGCTGCGCCTGAGCGAAGCGCTGCTGGAAGCGAGTGACGGAGACCCGGATCCCCTCAAGGTCGACATGGCGTCGGGCGCGCTCCTGCAGCGGGCGCATGCCCTCCAGGGGCTGGGGCACTGGGAAGAGGCGCTCGAGTGCTTCGACGCGGTGGACGTGCGCTACGGCGAGGATCCGGATCCCCGGATGCGGGCCCTGGTGTCCGCGGCGCTCATGGGCCGGGCCCTGGTGCTGATTCGCGAGGGGATGGTTCCTGAGGCGCTCTCCGGGCTGGACGCCATCCTCGAACACGCCGGCCCCCACCCGTACCCCCGGCAACGGCCGATGGTGGACTTCGCGCAGTTCCACCGGGAGGAGCTCGGGAGGGAGGCGGAGGAGGAGCGGAAGAAGATGGAGCGGAGGAAGAAGCAGTGGCGGAAGTGAACCGCTGCCTCAGTCCGCTTCGATGTCGGACCACCACTCGCCGAGCCGCAGCTCGATGGCGTCGAACGGTGCCGCTCGGATGACGTCGTCCTCGCCGTAGACGCCCATCTCCATCCAGCGTCCGTCCCGCAGCTCACTCACGGTGAGCGTGCGCGCCTCGATGTCGATGAACCACAGGTGTCGGATGCCGAGGCGCGCATAGAACGGCCGCTTGATGCGCTGGTCATAGGCGCGCGTGGAGGGGGAGAGGATTTCGCACGCCCAATCCGGCGCGATCGTGCAGCTTCCGGACGGCAGCGTGGCCAACCGTTCGCGTCGCCACCCCGCGAGGTCCGGGCTGAACTCCGGAGAGCCCTCCACCTGGATGCCGGGCTCCACCAGCACCCACCAACCACCAGGGCCTCCCTGGCCTCGCTGGAAGGGGCCTCGCAGCCCTTCAATCAACGCGCCCATCAGGTCCATGTGCCCGGCCCGGGGCCGCGCATGCGTGTACAACGTTCCGTCGATGATCTCGCCCACCACGCCCTCGGGCAGGGCCTCGATGTCAGCGAGGGTCGCGGGACCCTCGAGCGTCTTCGCGCCATAGGCCATGCCTGGAGTGTGGAGATAGCAACGCCGTCTGACAAGCCAGCGGGCGGGCGACCCCGGAGGCCTACTCCGGCTGCGCGATGATCAACGTCTGCAACGGCAGGTGCCGGATGGGCCGGGTGCTCTGCACGCGGAAGCCCGCGTCGTCCAGGAACCCCTCCACCTCCGCGGGCGTGTACGCCGCCGCGCCCGACGTGAGGAAGTAGTGCAGCCCGATGAGCGGCGCGGACGAGCCCTGCGTGTCGCGCTCCTCGCGCAGGTACTCCAGCACCGCGAGCGTGCCCTTGGACGCCATGGCCCCGCGCACGCGCCTGAGCAGTGCCACGTTCTGCGCGGGCGTCAGGTGGTGCATCACCTGGAACAGCAGCACGCCGTCATACGGCCCGCCCAGCTCCGCGTGCAGCACGTCGCCTTCCCGGTGCGTCACCCGGTGTGACAGCCCCGCCTGGGCGATGATCTCCCGCCCCACGCGCACGCTGCCCTCCAGGTCCACCACCGTGGCCTTCAGTCCCCGGTGCACCCGGCACAGCTCCGCCGCGTACCAGCCGTGCGCGCCGCCCAGGTCCAACAACTGCTTCGCACCCCGGGGCAGGGGAATGGCCGCCGCCACCTCCGGCGAGGCCAGCCGCGCCAGCTGGTACATGGCCTGGATGTAGTCGCGCCAGCGCGGGTCGTCCGGAGCGAACTGGTGGATGTCCACCGACTGCCCGCTCTTCACCGCGTTCTCCAACTGCCCCCACCAGTCCCACTGGGCGTAGTTGAACTCCAGGAACGCGGTGATGGCCTGCGGCGAGCGCGGGTCCAGCCACCGCCGGGCCCGGGGGGCCAGCCGGAAGCGGCCCCGCTGCAGCTCCACCACTTCGCAGGCGATGAGCGCTTCCAGCAGCGCCCGCATGCCCTCGGTGCTCGTCTTGAGCCGGGCCGCCAGCGCCTCCGCGGTCGCCGCGCCGTCCGCCAGCGCCGCGTAGACGCCCAGGCGCGCGCCGGCCATCAGCGTGCGCGACGCCATCATCCCGAAGAAGGCGTGCGCCAGGGGCTGGGGCGCCAGGTTGAGGAAGTCCGCCACCCGCTCCAGGAGGTTGTCCGCCTTGAGGCCCAGCCGCATCGCGCGTCGCTCCTTGGGAGAGGGGGTGGGGGCCTAGCGGCGGCGCCGGGAGCCGGCCACTGCGGCCACGCCCAGCACCATCAGCGCCGCTTCGGGGCCCAGCAGGCAGCCCTGCGTCTGCGCCTGCCGCACCCCGGTGTACTTGCACTTGCCCGTGTCACAGGTGAAGCGCGGCGCGCAGTCGTTGCTGCTGCGGCACTTGGTGGGCACCCGCCCGACGCCGTCCTCGCCCTCCTCGCCGCCGGGGTCCTCTTCGCCGCCGTCGGACTGCGACTGGGCCACGGCCGCCAGGGGCGACAGCAACAGGAGGCAGGTCAGGGTCAGGAACCCCGCCGGACGAAGGCGCGAGAAGAGGGAGGGCATGAGGCGGGCGCCACCCTAACGCCCCGGCGGCACGCTTGCATCTTTCCACTGAAGGGGGCGGGCTTCCGGGCTTCCCGGAATCGCTGGCCGACAGGGCGGCTGAATCTGCTACGGTCCCCCCGCGATGGCGCCTCGAATCCTCGTCGTGGACGACAACCAGGAGCTCCTCTCCCTCCTCACCCAGCTCTTCGAGGATGCCGGGTACGAGGTGGTCGGCGCCAGCCGTGGCAAGCAGGGCATCGAGGCCGCGCGCGCCTCGCCGCCCGGGTGTGCCGTCCTGGACATCCTTCTGCCCGACATGATGGGCTACCACCTCGCGGACACGCTGCGGAAGGACAACCCCCAGCTGCCGCTGCTCTTCATCACGGGCGTCTTCAAGGGCGGCAAGCACGCCACCGAAGCGCGCCAGAAGTACCAGGCCGCCGGCTACTTCGAGAAACCCTTCGAGGCCCAGAAGCTGCTCGAAGCGGTGGCCAAGGTGCTGCCCGCGGAGAAGAAGCTCCCCTCCGCCTCGATGCAGGACGCCTTCGAGGTGGAGCTGGACATCGACGTGGAGGAGGAGGGCCCGCAGGACGCCATGGAGTTGACCGGCCGCATCAAGGTCACCGGCGGCGGCAACCTCACGGCGGAGATCCGGGGCGCGAACCTCACCGCCACGCCCATGCAGAAGGTGCCCTCCACCCAGGTGCGCGCCCCCACGCCGGGCCGTCCGCCGGACCCGCTGCCGGTGGGCGCGGGCGCGCCGGGCAGCCGCCGGGGCGAATTGCGCGACAACCTGCCGTCGCTGCTCACCGCCTTCTACCTGTCGCGCGAGACGGGCGAGCTGGGCATCCAGCGCGGCAAGGTGAAGAAGGTCGTCTACTTCGAGAACGGCACCCCGGTGTTCGCGCTGTCCAACCTGCTGGCGGACCGCTTCGGGCAGTTCCTGGTGCGCGTGGGGAAGATCAAACCCGAGCAGCTCCAGGACGCGTCCGCCGTCGCCGCGCAGAGCCACCGGCGCACCGGCGACGTGCTGGTGGAGCGCGCGCTGCTCAAGGACACGGAGCGGCTGTACTACGTGGGCCAGCAGGTGAAGGCCATCATCTACTCGCTCTTCTCCTGGGAGGAGGGCACGTACGTGATGAGCTTCAAGGAGAAGGCCTCCGCGGAGTCCATCAAGCTGGACGTGCACCCGGCCAACCTCATCGTCCGGGGCATCAAGAAGCTCTACAAGCCGGAGCGCCTGCGCCGGCTGCTCCAGCCGGAGGACCGGCTCATCCCCGCGGTCGCGCCCGCCTACGGCCTCAACGAGGTGGAGCTGGAGCGCTGGGAGGCGGAGCTGCTGCCGAAGATCGACGGCAACCGCGTGGTGGCGGAGCTGCTCGCGTTCGCCAACCGCCCGGAGCACGTCGTCTACGGCTTCCTGGTGTCGATGATGGCGTTGGGCATCCTGGACAAGCGGTAGCCGGACGCCGCTCCCGCGCGGCTACACCAGCCGGGAGCCAATCCAGAACAGGCCCAGCGCGCCGGAGCCCAGGGCGACTCCGCGCTGGATCCACAGGCTGATGCGCGCGTTGGCGCGGGACAGCCCTTCGGCGAACAGCAGGCCCACGGCGCCCATGCCGATGAGGATGCCCAGCGCGAAGCCGGGCAGGTACGTCCACGCGGACAGGCTCATGCTGCCGCCCACCAGCAGCGGGGGCAGGGCGATGAGCAGCGAGCGCACGCCGCTGATGGCCATGAAGGCGCCCGCGGCGGTGCTCACGGTGTGCACGTGCTCGTGGGGCTTGCGGTCGTGGCCGGGCAGGTGCGGGTGCCCGTGGTCCAGGCTGTGCGGGAAGAGGAGCGCGGTGACGGCCAGGGCCACCAGCACGGCGCCGCCGAACACCTCCGCCCAGCGCTCGAAGGTCTCCGACAGGCCCACGCCCGCGAACAGGCAGACGGCGGCGATGCCGCCCAGCATGAAGGCGTGGCCCAGGGCGAAACGCAGCGCGGTCTTGAGCGCGACGCGGCGCCGGCCGCCGCCCAGGGTGCCGAGCGTGGCCATGGCGGCGCAGTGGTCCGGCCCCAGGGCGTGGAGCAGACCTTGGGTCAGGCCGAGCAGGAAGGCGAGCAGGATGGGAGCCACGACGGCGCACCCTAGCCGTGGTTTAACCGGGTGGCCAGCAGGAGGAAGAACCACACCATGCGCATTGCCCACCCACGACACTCCGCCGCGCTGCTGCTGATGGGCCTGCTCGTGCTGTCGGGCTGCTCCCAGGACCCCGGTCCGGAGCAGCTCGCCAAGGCCGAGGGGCACTATCAGGAGCTGATCAACCAGAACGTGGCCCCGCACGACCCGGCCTGGACGGCGGTCGTCGCCGAGTTCGAGGCCATCCCCAAGGACTCCAAGAGCCGTCCGGAGGCGGACAAGCGGCTGGCCGCGCTGAAGTCCGCCCGCGAGAAGCTCCCACCGCGCCCCCTGGCCCGCCCCGGCGCGACCGGCCCTGGCGCCAGCGAGGTGGATGCGAAGCGCGCCGCCTGTGAGAACCTCGCCAAGAAGATGGGCGAGGCCAAGACGGACGTGACGCGCGACATGCTGCGCAAGGTGCTGCAGCGCTGCCAGGCGGACGTGGTCCAGGCGGAGGCCAACAGCCACCCGCCGGGCGAGAACGGCGCGGACCTGCACTGAGTGGGAAGCAGGGTTGAGAAGCCGGCGGGGGCTGGGTAAGGAGCCGTCACATGCCCATGCCCCAAGCAGGTGACAAGGCCCCCGGCTTCTCGCTCCCCGACCAGAGCGGAGCCACCGTCTCCCTCTCGCAGCTCAAGGGGCGGCACGTCGTCCTCTACTTCTATCCGAAGGACGCGACCCCCGGCTGCACCACGGAGGCGTGCGACTTCCGCGACGAGCACTCCGCGCTGGTGAAGGCCGGCGCGGTGGTGCTGGGCGTGTCGCCGGACAGCACCGCGAGCCACCAGAAGTTCGCCACGAAACAGGGTCTGCCCTTCTCGCTCCTGGCGGACCCGGACCATGCGGTGGCGGACGCGTACGGGGTGTGGGGGGAGAAGTCCCTCTATGGCCGCAAGTTCATGGGCCTCATCCGCGCGACCTTCCTCATCGGGCCGGACGGCAAGGTCCTGCGCGTGTGGCCCAAGGTGAAGGTCGCGGGGCACGTGGCCGAGGTGCTGGCCTCGCTCCAGCAGCCTTCCGGTGCGGCCTCCCAGGCTCCGGCTTCCAAGGCTTCCGCGCCGGCCGTGAAGGCTCCCGCCGCGAAGAAGGCTCCGGCGGCGGTGGCGAAGCCCGTGGCTGTCAAGAAACCGGCGGCGAAGAAGGCCCCCGCGGCCAAGGCTCCGGCCCGGAAAGGCGCTCGCGCCTGAGCGGGTGTGGGGCGGCGGGTCCCCGGTGAACTCCTGGCGGGACAGGGAGCCTGGGACCGTGTATTCCTGCGCCCCGTGGCGGATCTCCTGCTTCCTGGGGACACCCGCCGTTCATGACCCAGCCCCGCCATGGCCTCCGGGCCCGGCAGGGGGCGACCTGCGAGCCGAGCCGTCGGGTGGATGCCCGGTGGCTGGCGCGGACAGCATGACCATCCCTTGGGGATGGCGGAGATGATGAACATGCGCGAGCGAGGCATTCAGCGGTGGATGGGGACGGCGGCGCTGGTGACGGGCGTGCTGTTGGGCACGGCCTGCGGCGGTCTCCCCGAGACGGGCGGCAAGCAGCCGGACGAATCGCGGGGCAACGCCTTCGCCCAGCGCGGCACGCAGGGTGAGGCCCTGTACAACGTCGCCGAGCAGCAGGGGAACGAAGCCCCTGGCGATGCGCACCACGGCAACGCGGCCGCGAAGCTGCCGAAGCACATGCTGACCGTGGACCGGGGCTACAACGAGACCATCACGAAGATTGGCTCCAGCATCGATCCGCGCACGAAGTCCAAGGACGGACAGGCCAACAACTCCCTCTGGGACAACGCGGGCGGCATGATGGCGCACCGCTATGGCACGCTGGGTGGGGCGACCTACTCGCCTGCCGCCTGGGGCCTGGGCGGTTGGGACGTCTCCACCGCGAACGAGAGCGTGCGCGGCTTCGACGCGCCCTACAGCTACGTCACCCAGCCCATCTATCTGCAGCAGCGCTAGGTGTCCTGAAGTCCCAGGGCGTCCGCTGGCCAGCGTGCTGGCGGGCGCCCGTGTTCCGGCCCTGTGGCCGACTCCCGGTGGTGACGCGGGGTGACCACTCCTTGATGTCGAGGCCTTCACGCCTCCAGAAGGAGCAGGTCATGCAATCCCGAGCCCTCCACCGCTGGACGTTGCTGGGGACCTTCGCCGCCACGGTGGCGTTCATCGGGCCGGGCTGCAATCGCGATAGGCCGCTGATGCCCCGGGCTGGGAGCAGCTACGAGGGCATCGCCAACACGCAGCAACCCGGGCCACCCATGGAGCCGATGCGGGTGTCCTCCGGCAGCGGAGGCGGCACCGGAGGCTCCGGCAGCGCGGGCACCACGGCCGCGGAGGAAGGCGCGGGCGCGCAGGGCCACACCAACAAGATCGGCGCGCCGGGCTACACCACGCCCAACGAAGACACCCGGGATCCGGGTGGGACGCGGCAGTTCATCCAGGGGCACCACGACACGGAGTGACGCCCCTGTTCCGAGGCGGATGGGGACGGCCTTCAGCGCGATGCGAGCATGACCTCGGTGGGGTCCTTGCCGGTGAACGCACTGGCGAGTCCCTGCGCGAGCGCGCGGTGGTTCGCATCACCCAGCGTGGCGAGCCGGTCCTCGGCGGGGTGCGCGAAGCGGGCGGCGAGCGCGTCCAGGCGACGGTGGGCTTCGGTGATGCGCTCGCGCGGGACGCGGCCGGACTCCACCGCCTTCACCAGCGCTTCGATGGCACCGCGCTGCACGTCCGCGTGGTGACACACGAGGAACAGGTCCACGCCCGCGAGCGTGCCCTGCACCGCAGCCTCCTCCACCGAGTAGTGCCCGGCGATGGCCTTCATCTCCAGGTCGTCGCTGACGAGCACGCCGTCGAAGCCCAGCTCCTGGCGCAGGATGCCGTGCAGCGCGCGGTGGCTCATGGTCGCCGGCACGCCGGGCTCCAGCGCGTCGAACAGCACGTGCGCCGTCATCAGCGACGCGAGCCCCGCCTTCGCGAACGCCTGGAAGGGCACCAGCTCCACGCGGCGCAGTCGCTCCAGGTCATGCGGCAGGCGGGGCAGGGTGAGGTGGCTGTCCGTCGTCGTGTCGCCGTGTCCCGGGAAGTGCTTCCCGCACGACGCCACGCCGCCGGCCTCCATGCCCCGCGCGAGCGCCACGCCCAGCCGGCCCACCTCCGCCGGGTCACGGCTGAAGCTGCGGTCGCCAATCACCGGGTTGGCCGGGTTGGTGTCCACGTCCAGCACCGGCGCGAAGTCCCAGTCGAAGCCCACCGCGCGCAGCTCGTGCGCGAGCAGCCGGCCCACGCGCTCGGCCAGGGCTTCGTCGCCGCGCTGTCCCAGCTCGCGCATGGGCGGCAGTGCCGTGAAGGGCGCGTCACGGAGCCGCGCCACGCGGCCGCCCTCCTGGTCCACCGAGAGGATGAAGGGCCTGCCCGCGCGCACCTTCAGCTCATGGCACAGCGCCGCCGTCTCGGCCGCGGTGCCCACGTTGCGCTTGAAGAGGATGGCGCCGTAGATGCCGTCGTCCATCAACGCCGCGAGGTCGGCGTCGATGCGGGTGCCAGGAAAGCCCACCATGAAGAGGCGGGCGCAGTCGCGATAGAGGGCGGAAGCAGGGCTCACAGCCGTGCAGTGTGGCAGAGCCCGCCGCCCGTGTGGCAGCGGATGCGTCGCCGGAACCGTACCGAGCGTCGGCTGCCTGTCAGGGCGCGGAGCAGCCGGCTACTTGCGCAGCAGCGTTCCCTCGAAGAAGAACGCCAGGCACGCGGCCAGGATGAGCCAGGTCCACAGGGGTACGGCGGGCTTGTCCGCGTCTCCCGTGGACGCCTTCACCGTGTCCTCGCCGAAGTAGGCCGTCAGCGTGTCCTGCGGCACCCGCGACAGGTCGCTCTCCGCCGGGTCCAGCGTGGCGGCGAAGTCCAGCGCGGCCACGGGCTTTGCCTCCGCGCCCAGCACCGAGTGCACCCCCGGCTCCACCGTGGGTCCCGCGACGAACGAACCGTCCGGCTGGGCCTTCACCGGCACCTCGCTTCCGTCCGGCGCGCGCACCGCCGTCACCTTCTGCGTGCCTTCCGGGCGCAGCGTCACCGTTTCGCCCACGCGCACGCGCACCTCCTCGCGCTCCTCCAGCGAGCCCGTGAGGTACGCCGCGAAGCGCTGCATCAGCGGCAGGAAGCTCGTGCGGATGGCGAAGTCGCTCCAGTCGCGGTCCACCGTGCTGGTGAACAACGCCACGCGCCCCTTGCCCCGGCGCGCCACCGCCACCGCTGGCGCCCCGTCCTCGTATGTGGCCAGCACCTGACTCGTTCCCGGCGCGGACGGGCTGTCCGCCTCCAGCAACATGTACTTGTAGAAGCGCGCGCCGATGAGCCCCTCTTCCGCCCGGCCCGTGAACGGCGCGAACAGCGGGTGGTCCACCTTCACCTGCGCCAGCTTCGCCGTCTTCGTCTCCGCGTCCGGGTCCTCGCGCTCGGCGCTCGTGCGCACCAGCCGCAGGGGCCGGGGCAACAGCGCGCCCAGCCGCTGGTTGTACGTGTCCGGGTTCACGTGGTCGCCCACGCTCACGAAGAGGCCGCCGCCGTTCTCCACGAAGGTCTTCAACTTCGCCGCCTCGTCCTCCGACGGCGCGGGCGTGTTGAGCAGCAGCACCAGGTCATACGCGCTGAAGTCCTCGCGCAGGCCCACCTCCGCGTCGCGCACCGCCACGTCCACCGGCGAGCCCGGCGACGTGAGCGCCGCGTCCACGAAGAAGGCCTCATCCCGGTAGCGCGTCGCATGCGGCGAGCCGTTCACCACCAAGGCCTTCAGCCCGCGCGGCACCGGCAACACGAAGGCCCGCCGGTCGTCCTCCGCCAGCGCGTCCGGCGCCAGCGTCACCGCGCCCACCACCGTGCCGCCCTGGGGGAAGCGCACCGTCAGCGTCTTCTGCGTGGTGCCACCCGCCGGCACATCCACGAAGCCCTTGGCCAGCGTGGACTCGCCCACGCGCACCGCGGCCTCCAGGTCCTTCACCGGCTTCGCGCCGAAGTTCCTCACCGTGAACGTGAACTGGTACGAGCGCGGCCCCGCCTGCAACGCGGGCTCCACGCGCAGGTCCACCAGCGCGTGGTTGTCCAGGGACTCGCGGCCTTCCGCCACGTCGCGCAGCACCACCTCCGGCTTCACCAGCGTGCCCGTGGGGCCCTTCACCGTGGGCGGCGGCGCTTCCAGCCGGAAGCCGGAGGCCGTCATGTCGGAGACCACCACCAGGCGCTTGCCCGCCATCGGGTTCTCTTCCAGCGCCCGCGCCGCCATGTCCAGGCAGCGCGACAGGTCCGCCGAACCGTAGGTGGGCTTCGCCTCGTCCACGAGCGCGCGCAGCCGGGCCCGGTCGAAGCCCGGAGGCGGCGGTGCCTCGGGCGCGCCCGTGCACACCATCACCGTCGCGGGCTCCTCCGGCAGCAGGTCCTTGAGCGCGTCGCGCGCC
Source organism: Corallococcus praedator (assembly GCF_003612125.1). Lineage (GTDB taxonomy): Bacteria > Myxococcota > Myxococcia > Myxococcales > Myxococcaceae > Corallococcus > Corallococcus praedator. Next base: position 2,255 of record NZ_RAWI01000169.1, on the reverse strand, counting down.
TCGTCCCGGCCCTTCTCGAACAGCGACGTGCCGTCCGACCAGCGCATGGAGAGCGACGCGTCCAGGATGATGGCCGTGGCCGCCGGCCCACGCGTCACCGTCGCCGCCTGTGCGTCGCGGCTGAACTCCGGCCGCGCCAGCGCCAGCGGAATGGCCAGCAGGATGAGCGTGCGCAGCGTGTAGAGCAGCAGCCGCTTCAACTTGAGCCGGCTCGCCGTGCGCTTCTGGCTTCGCAGCACGAACGCCATCGGCCCGAACGGATGCGCCCGGGGCCGCCTGCGGTCGAACAGGTGCACCAGCACGGGGATGAGCGCACCCAGCGCGCCCAAGAGGAACCACGGGTTGCCGAACGTCACCTGCGCCTCCCGCGACGCCCCAGGAAGCGCAGCAGCACCTCATCCAGCCGCTCGTCCGTGCGCACCAGCTCGTAGTCCACGTCCGCCTCGGCGCACTTCGCCTTCACGTCCGCGAGGAAGGCGCCGAACTCCTCCAGATAGCTCTGCTTGATTTCGCGCGGGTTCACCTCGATGCGGCCCTCGCCCTCCATGTCCAGGAAGAGCGTGGGGTCATCGAACGGGAACGTCAGCTCCGCGGGGTCCACCAGGTGGAACACCGCCACGTCGTTCTTGCGCTGCCTGAGCGCCAGCACCCGCTTCAGCGCCTCCTGCCGCTCATCCAGCAGGTCCGACAGCACGATGACCGTCGAGCGCCGGGGCAGCACCTCCGCGAGATGATCCGCCGCGCTGCCCAGGTCCGTGGGGCCCTTCGCCTCCGTGTGCTCCAGCGCGTCCAGCAGCACGTTGAGGTGCCCGGCGGATGCACGCGGAGGGACGTCCCGGAACGCGCCGCCCACCATCACCGCGAGGCCCGCCGCGTCCTGCTGCCGCACGAGCAGGTAGCTGAGCGCGCCCGCGAGCGTCTTCGCCACCTCCAGCTTGGACATGGCGCCGCTCTGGTAGCCCATGGACGCGGACGCATCCACGACCATCACCGAGCGCAGGTTCGTCTCATGCTCGTAGCGTTTGACGTAGTACTTGTCGAACTTGCCGTAGGCCTTCCAGTCCAGGTGGCGCAGCTCGTCGCCGGGGGCGTACTCCTTGTGCTCGGCGAACTCCACGCTCTGGCCCTGATGCGGGCTCTTGTGGAGGCCGGACAGCACGCCCTCCATCACCGCGCGGGCGCGCAGCTTCACTCCCTGGAGGCGGGACAGCGTCTGGGCGTCGAGCAGCGCCATGGGGTGGGCCGGACTAGCCCTTCACCACCGTGAGGAGCTGATCAATCAGCTTCACCGACGTGATGCCTTCGCTCTCCGCGGTGAAGTTCGGCAGCACGCGGTGGCGCAGCACGGGACGCGCCAGCGCGCGGACGTCCTCCACCGTGGCCACGAAGCGGCCGTTGAGGATGGCGCGCGCCTTGGCCGCGAGCACCAGGTACTGGCTCGCACGGGGACCCGCGCCCCACGACACGTTCTTCGCCACGAACTCCGGCGCGCCCGCTTCCTTGGGACGCGTGTGGCGCACCAGCTCCACCGCGTAGCGCACCACGTGGTCCGGCACCGGCACGCGGCGCACCAGCTCCTGGAGCGCGAGGATGCGCTCGGGGGAGAGGATCTTCTCCAGCTTCGGCGGCGCGCCCGCGGTGGTGCTCTTGACGATCTGCACCTCTTCCTCGGCGGTGGGGTAGCCCACGTCCACCAGGAACATGAAGCGGTCCAGCTGCGCCTCGGGCAGCGGGTAGGTGCCCTCCTGCTCGATGGGGTTCTGCGTGGCGAAGACGAGGAAGGGCAGCTCCAGCGGGTACGTCCGGCCGCCGGCGGTGATGCGGTACTCCTGCATCGCCTGGAGGAGCGCGGCCTGCGTCTTGGGCGGCGTGCGGTTCACCTCGTCCGCGAGGATGATGTTCGCGAACAGGGGCCCCTGCATGAAGCGGAAGGAGCGGCGCCCCGTCGTCTTGTCCTCTTCCAGGATGTCCGTGCCCGTGATGTCCGACGGCATCAGGTCCGGCGTGAACTGGATGCGGTTGAAGGACAGGTTCAGCACGTCCGCCAGCGTGGAGATGAGCAGCGTCTTCGCGAGGCCCGGGACGCCCACGAACAGGCAGTGGCCACGGCTGAAGAGCGAAATCAGCAGGTGCTCCACCACGTCGCGCTGGCCGACGACGCGCTTTTCAATCTGCTCGACGATGGCGTTGCGGGCCTGGGCAAGCTCCTCGACGGCGCGCAGGTCCTCGCGGGTGGCGTCGGACGGGGGGAGTGG
>NZ_RAWI01000168.1 GCF_003612125.1 Corallococcus praedator | reverse complement strand
GGAGGGGCCCGGGGGTTGGGACACCTCCGCGCATCAGGACGCGGCGGGCCCCGCGTCCGAGGCGCCTGCGTCAGCGGTGCCCGCGTCGGCAGTGCCCGAGTCGGCGGCACCCGCGTCAGAAACACCTGCGTCAGAAACACCTGCGTCAGAAACACCTGCGTCCGCGGGATCGTACTCCGTCCGGATGGTGCAGGAGCCATCACAGTGAGCATCGCACTCGACCCGGGTGCAGCCTCCATGGGTGGCAGTGCACCCCGTGGGCGCAGCACAGTTCTTACCCGTGCATCCCCCCGTGCAGACGACCTTCCCGATTCCCATGGCCATGGGGGCCAATGCCCCACCCGAGACGGCTTGCGACGTGAGCTCGGGCTCCACCTGGAATCGCAAGGACGAAATCCTCTGCCCATTCACATGCTCTTCCGTGGGCAGGCCGATGGGCGTCCGTTTCGCGCCCTTGAGAAGTCGCGCGACCTCGGGATCGGTCGCGTCAATCATGGTGCAGTGACTCGCCGCCTCCCTTGTCGCTGTTTCTATTCCGAGAGGGGAACCCGCTTCATCACCACAGCCGAACAGCGTGGTGACGAGCAGTCCAGCGACCATTCCACGGATGAATGCGTGTTTTTGAGTCTTCATGTGTCAATACCCCCTCGACGTGAAGACATGACTCTAGATGCGGCTTTTTCCTGTTTATGACTGTATTTCTGTATTTGATTCAAGACTGTCGACTGGACAACAGCGGCGCGGCACGGAGGGAGGTCCGCGCCAGCGCCATTTCCCGCTAACGTGCCACGCATGGCTTCTGCTCCCGCCCCGGGTTCCGTGTTGCGTGTGGGTCTCCTCGGCTATGGCCTGTCCGGCTCGCGCTTCCATGGGCCGCTGGTGGCCACGGAGCCCGCCTTCACGCTGGCCGCCGTCGCGTCGCGCCGCGCCGACGTCGTGGCGCGCGACTGGCCGGGCGTCCGGACGGGCACGGTGGACTCCCTGCTGTCGGATCCGGACCTGCACGTGCTCGTCGTCTGCACGCCCAATGACAGCCACGCGTCGCTCGCCGAACAGGCCCTGCGCGCGGGCAAGCACGTGGTGGTGGAGAAGCCCTTCGCGCTGGATGCGGACGAAGCGCTCCGGCTGGACGGGCTCGCGAAGGAGCGCGGCCTGTGTCTCACCGTGTTCCACAACCGTCGCTGGGACGGCGACTTCCTCACCGTGCGCCAGCTCCTGAGCCAGGGACGGCTGGGGACGCTCTACAGCCTGGAGAGCCACTTCGACCGCTTCCGTCCAGAGGTGAAGGCGCGCTGGAAGGAACAGGATGTGCCCGGCGGCGGCACGCTGTGGGACCTGGGCTCGCACCTCGTCGATCAAGCCGTGCAGCTCTTCGGCATTCCGGAGTCGGTGGGTGCGGACCTGGGCCGGCAGCGCCCCGGCGCACAGGGCACCGACTGGTTCCATCTGGTGTTGCGGTATGGCGCGCTGCGCGTGCTCCTGCACTCGGGTTCGGTGGTGCATGCGCCGTGGCCCCGCTTCGTGTTGCAGGGGGACCGGGATGCCTACGTGAAGTCCGGCCTGGATCCGCAGGAGGGTCAGCTTGAAGCGGGCCTGCGCCCCGGCCATCCGGACTTCGGCAGCGAGCCTCCGGCGAACCATGGCCGGCTGCTGACCTCCGGGGAGAGCGTGCCCACCGCGCCCGGCGACTACGGCCATTTCTACCGCCAGCTCGCCGCCGCCATCCTGCACGGCGCCCCGGTGCCGGTGTCCGCGCTGAGCGCGAGCCAGACCGTGCGCGTCCTCCAGGCCGCCCTCCAGAGTGACGCGGAGGGCCGGCGCATCACCCTGCCCCGGGACTGATTACCTCCGGGCTAGAGCGCTTTCTCCAGCACCAGGAACGTGGGCGATGCGTAGCCCGCGTGCGTGCCGTGGGAATGGAAGGCGTAGCCCTGGCCCGCGTACCACGCGTGGTGCGACGTCAGCGCGAGCCGCACCGACAGGCGCACCCGCGTGTGTCCCAGCTCGCGCGCTCGGGCCTCCACCGCGCGCATGAGCTGGAGCGACAACCCCCGGCCCCGGAAGGCCGGCAGCACCGCGAGCCGATCCAGGTAGACGTGGTCCTCCTTCGGATGGAAGAACACGCAGCCTTGCGGCAGTCCGTCCGCTTCCACCACGAAGGCCCCGCCGTCCCGCAGCTCCCGTGTCACCACGGCCTCCGTCTTGTCGTGCGCGCTGGAGGGCGGCTCCAGGCGTCCCCGGTACTCCTCGAAGGCTTCGCGCAACACGCGCGTGAGGAGGCCAGCGTCACCGGGCGTCGCTTCGCGAATCGTGGAGGGAGCAGCGTCGGGCATCGTCGTCAGCCTGCGAAGGGGATGCGCAGGGCGTTCCACCATCACGGTCAAACACCGCTGTCACGGCGCGCCCAACACCGGGCGTGGCATTGAATTCCCGCGCGGTCCACGCAGCCTCGGGTCCGCTGCGAGCTGACGACCGGGCAGGGGCGCAAAACGCTGCCGGGTGTCGGAGGCGCTGTCTACTATCCGCCGCCTCGCAGCCCGGGAACGTGTCGCAACGCTGTTTCCGAGTGCCCCAGCGAAGCCCCCTCAAGGAGTCGCAAGCCCATGGCCCCTACCCCTGAGCAGAAGCGCGCGCGGCTGGCGGAGCTGCTGCGCGAGAAGCTTCGGCCCTCGCACCGCGTGCCCGCCTCATTCGCCCAGGAGCGCCTGTGGTTCCAGGAGCGGCTGGCGCCTGGGCAGGCAGGGCTGGACCTCATCCAGTCCGTGCGCCTTTCCGGGAAGCTCGACGTGGAGTCGCTGGCGGGCAGCCTGAATGAAGTCGTGCGCCGTCACGCCGCGCTGCGCACCACCTTCGTGGAGCAGGACGGGCGTCCGTGGCAGCACATCGCGCCCGCGCTGACCGTGCCGCTTCCCGTCGAACGCGTGGCGGACGCGGACGCGGCGTGGCGCAGGCTGCGGGAAGAGGCCCGGGCGCCGTTCGACCTGGAGCAGGGGCCCCTGCTGCGCGCCGCGCTCTTCGTCATCTCCGACAGCGATCACCTGCTGATGCTCAAGCTGCACCACGCCGTCTCCGACGGTTGGTCCCTGGGCGTGCTGGTGCAGGAGCTGGGCGCGGCCTACGAAGCGCTGGCGGCGGGCGAACCCGTGACGCTGCCCGAGCTGCCCCTGCAGTACCCGGAGTATTCCGTGTGGCAGCGCGAGTCGCTGCGGGGCCCCGCGCTGGAGTCCCAGCTCGAGTGGTGGCGCTCGCGGCTGGATGCCCGGGCCGTCCTGACGCTGCCCACCGACCGGCCCCGCGGCGCGCAGGGGGATCCCCGGGGCGCGACCGTGTCCGCGCTGCTGCCTCCGGAGCTGCTTCAGCGGCTGTCGGCCCTCGCGAGGCAGGAGGGCAGCACGCTCTTCACGGTCCTGCTCGCGGGCTTCAAGGTGCTGCTGCTGCGCTACTCAGGCCAGGACGATCTCACGGTGGGGACGCCCATCGCCGGGCGTTCCCGTGCGGAGCTGGAGCGGCTCATCGGCCTGTTCGTCAACACGCTGGCCCTTCGCACCTCGCTGGAAGGTGACCCGTCCTTCCGGGCGCTCATCGCCCGCGTGCAGGCGTCCGCGCTGGGGGCTTTCGCCCACCAGGACGTGCCCTTCGAGAAGCTGGTGGAGGTCCTCCAGCCGCCGCGCCACCTGGACGTTCCTCCGTTCTTCCAGGTGATGTTCGCCCTGCAGAACGCGCCCCTGTCCCTCGCGCGGCACGCCGGAATCTCACTCGATGCGCGCAGCGTCGACCGGGGCTTCTCCCAGTTCGACCTCACCCTCTTCGCCATTGAACGGCCGGAGGGCCTGCGGCTCACCGCCGAATACCGCACCGCGCTCTTCGACGAGGCCACGGTGGCACGGCTGCTGGGCCACCTGCGCAACCTCCTGGAGGACGCCGTCGCCCGACCTGAAGCGCGCCTGTCGGAGCTGTCCCTGCTGGACGCGGAGGAGCGTCAGCGCGTGCTCCATGCGTGGAACGGACCTCGCGAGGCGTTTGCGCGCGGGGTGCTGCTGCATCAGCTCGTGGAGGCACAGGTGGCGCGCACGCCCGACGCGGTGGCGGTCACCTTCGAGGGCGCATCCCTGACGTATGCCCGACTGGATGCGCGCGCCAACCAGCTCGCGTGGCACCTGCGAAGGCTGGGCGTGGGGCCGGAGGTCCGGGTCGGGCTGTTGTTGGAGCGCTCGCTGGAGCTGGTGGTGGCGCTGCTCGCCACGCTGAAGGCCGGTGGCGTCTACGTGCCCTTTGATCCGTCCTTCCCCGCCCAGCGCCTCGCGTGGATGGCGGAGGACGCGCGGCCCGCCGTGTTCCTTACCCAGGAGCGGCTGGTATCGCGACTGCCCGTCCATGATGGGACGGTGCTCCGCCTGGACTCCCAATGGGAGGAGGTGGAGTGCCAGCCCTCCGCGACCCCGCCTCCAGTGTCGCCCGAGGAGGCGCTGGCCTACGTCATCTTCACCTCTGGCAGCACGGGACGACCCAAGGGCGCGATGAACGCGCACCCCGGCATCATCAACCGCCTGCTGTGGATGCAGGGCGCGCATCCGCTGTCGCCTGACGACGCGGTGTTGCAGAAGACGCCCTTCAGCTTCGACGTGTCCCTGTGGGAGTTCTTCTGGCCCCTGATGACGGGCGCGCGGCTGGTGGTGGCACGGCCCGGTGGACACCAGGAGCCCGGCTATCTGGCGGACCTCATCGCCCGGGAGCGCGTCACCACCACGCACTTCGTGCCGTCCATGCTCCAGGTGTTCCTGGAGGAGCCCGGCCTGGAGCGCTGCGCGTCGCTGCGCCAGGTGGTGTGCAGCGGAGAAGCCCTGCCGCTGGAGCTGGCCGAGCGGTGCCTGGAGCGGCTTCCCACCGTGCGCCTGCACAACCTCTACGGCCCCACCGAGGCCGCGGTGGAGGTCACCGCGCATGAGTGCGTGCGCGGGAAGCTGGGGCGCTCGGTGCCCATCGGCCACCCGGTGGCCAACACGCAGATCCGACTGTTGGACGCGACGCTGCGGCCGGTGCCCCAGGGTGTTCCCGGGGAGCTGTTCATCGGCGGCGTGCAGGTGGGACGGGGGTATCTCGGCCGGCCGGAGCTGACCGCGGAGCGCTTCGTTCCGGATGCGTACGGCGACACGCCCGGGGCCCGGCTGTACCGCACCGGGGACGTGGCCCGCTGGCTGCCTGACGGCGCCATCGAGTACCTGGGCCGCACGGACTTCCAGGTGAAGGTGCGCGGGCTGCGCATCGAGTTGGGGGAGATTGAAGCCGCGCTGGAGCAACACCCCGCCGTGCGTCAGGCGGTGGTGGTCGCTCGCGCCGGCACCACGGCCAGCGACACGCGGCTGGTGGCGTATCTCGTCGGCCGTGCGGACGCGCCCCGGGTGGAGACCGAGGCCCTCCGTGCGTTCCTCGTGGAGAAGCTTCCCGAGTACATGGTGCCCGCGACCTTCGTCCCGCTGGACGCCCTGCCCCTCACCGCCAGCGGCAAGGTCGACCGCAAGGCCCTGCCCGTCCCCGACGCCGCCACGGTCGTCGCCCCGGTGCATGTCGCTCCGAGGACTCCCACCGAGGAGCGACTCGCTGCCCTGTGGACGGAGCTGCTGCGCGTCGAGCGCGTGGGCGTTCACGACGACTTCTTCGCCCTGGGAGGCCACTCCCTGCTGGCCACGCAGCTCCTCTCGCGGATCCGTGCGGCCTTCCAGTTCGAGCTTCCGCTGCGCGCCGTCTTCAAGACGTCCACGCTCGGGGCCCTCGCATCGGCGATCGACGCAGGCCAGGGACACGCCCCCGGAGTCCAGGAGCTGCCGCTGCGCTCCGTTTCCCGTGACGAAGACCTGCCGCTGTCCTTCGCGCAGCAGCGCCTGTGGTTCCTGGATCAGCTCCAGCCCGGCTCCGTCGCCTACAACCTGCCCGGCTCCGTCCTGATCGAGGGAGACCTCCAGGCCGGGGCGCTGCGACAGGCGCTGGACGCGCTGGTCCAACGCCATGAGGTGCTGCGCACCACGTTCGCCGCCGGTCCCCACGGTCCGGTCCAGCGCATCGCTTCCGACACGGCGTGTCCCTTCGAAACGGTGGACCTGGGCACGCTCGCCCCCGAGCCACGCGAGGCCCGGCTGCGAGAGGTCATCTCCGAGCAGGCACGGCGCTCCTTCGACCTGGCCCGGGGTCCCCTCTTCCGCGCGGTGCTGGTGCGCCTGGAGGAGACGCGGCATGTGCTGCTCGTCCTTACGCACCACATCGCCTCGGATGGCTGGTCCACGGGGATCCTCGTGCGGGAGCTGGTCGCCCTCTACCGCGCGCTGGCTTCCGGAGAGACGCCCGCGCTGCCTCCCCTGCCCGTCCAGTACGCCGACTTCGCCTCGTGGCAGCGACAGCGGATGCAGGGGGAGCTGCTCGCGACGCAGCTCGGATGGTGGCGGGAACAACTCGCCGGTGCGCCTCCGCTGTTGATGCTTCCCACCGACCGGCCGCGTCCGGCCGTGCAGACTGTCAATGGGGATCATCTCCCCGTGCGACTGCCACGGAGGCTGGCGGACGCTGTGCACGCGGTGGCGAAGCAGGAGGGCGTCACGCCCTTCATGGTGTTGCTGGCCGCGTACCAGTTCCTGCTGTCGCGGTATGCCGGCCAGGAAGACGTCAGCGTGGGCGCTCCGGTCGCGGGACGCACCCGGGCGGAGACCGAGGGGCTCATCGGCTTCTTCGTGAACACGCTGGTGCTGCGGGCCCGTATCGACCCGCGCGCTTCGTTCCGGACGCTGCTGGCCCAGGTGAAGGCGACGACGCTGGGCGCCTTCGAGCACCAGGACGTCCCCTTCGAGAAGCTGGTGGAGGAGCTTCAGCCCGCGCGCGACACGAGCCACACGCCCTTCTTCCAGGTCACCCTCACGCTCCAGAACGCACCCACCACGGAGTGGCGCGCTCCGGGGCTCACGCTGCGCGAAGTGCCCTCCCCCGTCACGTCCTCGAAGTACGACTTCAGCCTCATCCTAGAGGAGTCACCGGACGGCTTCACCGGCGGCCTCCACTACAACACCGACCTCTTCGACGCCGCCTTCCTCCAGGGTCTGCTCCGCGACTACGCCACGTTGCTCGAAGCGCTTCCCGGACAGCTCGACTCGCCGATGGAGCGGCTGTCGCTGCTGGCGGGTGAGGACCGACGGCGGGTGCTGGAGGACTGGAGCGGGGCCCCGGCCGTCCGCGACTTCTCCCGGCAGTCCATCCCCGCGCGCTTCGCTCAGCAGGTCGCTCTCGCGCCCAACGCCCTGGCGTTGGTTTCCGAGGAGGGCAACGACACCTATGGCGATCTGGATGCGCGCTCGAATCAGCTCGCGCGCCACCTGCGCGCCCTGGGCATCGCCGAGGGCAGCCGCGTCGCGGTGCTCCTGCCCCGTTCGCGGGAACTCATCCTCTCGCTGCTGGCCGTGCTCAAGGCCGGTGCCGCCTATGTCCCCGTCGACCTGAACGCCCCGCCCGAGCGGTGGTCGCTGCTGCTGGAACAGTCCGGCGCCGCGCTGGTCGTCACCGTGGCTTCGCTCGCGGACGAGCTGCCTGCCTTGCTGACGCCGCTGGTGTTGCTGGACGAGGAGTCCTCGTCGCTGGCGTCACGTCCGGCGACGGCGCTGCCTGCTCCAGGGCTGGAGGGTGACAGCCTCGCCTACGTCCTCTTCACCTCCGGCTCCACGGGCCTGCCGAAGGGCGTCTGCGTTCCGCACCGCGCCGTGCTGCGACTGGTGGTGGACAACGACTTCCTGCGCTTCGGCTCCGAGGAGGTCGTCCTCCAACTCGCACCGGCCGCCTTCGATGCATCCACCCTTGAAATCTGGGGCGCGCTGCTCAACGGCGCCCGGCTCGTGCTCGCGCCTCCGGGGGAGCTGTCCCTCGCGCGCATCGCCGAGACCCTGGCCCGCCATCGCGTCACCACGCTGTGGCTGACGGCCGCGCTCTTCGAACAGATGGCGGTGCACCATCCGGACGCCCTCGCCGCGGTGCCCCAGGTGCTGGCGGGCGGTGACGTGCTTCCCGCCGTCCGCGTGCGGGAGCACCTGGCGCGAATCGGTCCGGACGCCGTGCTCGTCAACGGCTACGGCCCCACGGAGAACACCACCTTCTCCACCACCCACGCGATGCACTCGGGTGATCCGGTGGGCGCCTCCGTTCCCATTGGACGTCCGCTCCCGCACTCCACCGCGTACGTGCTGGACGCGGCGCTGCGCCCGGTGCCTCCTGGCCTGCCCGGGGAGCTGTACGTCGGGGGCGAAGGACTCGCGTGGGGCTACCTGCGCCAGCCCGCGCTCACCGCCGAGCGCTTCCTCCCGCACCCGTTCAGCACCACGCCTGGGGCGCGCCTGTACCGCACCGGAGACCGGGCCCGCTGGCGGGCGGACGGCACGTTGGACTTCCTGGGGCGCACCGACTTCCAGGTGAAGCTGCGCGGCTTCCGCATCGAGCCGGGCGAAGTCGAAGCGGCCCTGCGCGCCCTGCCGGGCGTGCATGAAGCCGTGGCCGTGGTGCGCGAGGCCCCTGCCGGAGACAAGCGGCTGGTGGCCTACGTCGTCGGTGAGGCGTTGGAAGGACAAGCCCTGCGCTCCGCCCTCCAGCAGCGGCTTCCCGACTACCTGATCCCCGGTGCCTTCGTGGTGCTGGAGGCGATGCCCCTCAACGCCAACGGCAAGCTGGATCGCTCGGCCCTGCCGGAGCCCGAAGCCCCGGTGGCGGCGGAGCGCTTCGTCGCCCCTCGCGATGCGATCGAGGAACAACTGGCGGGCCTCTTTGGCGAAGTGCTGCACGTGGCTCGAGTGGGCATCCACGATGACTTCTTCGACCTGGGCGGCCATTCGCTGCTGGCCACGCAGGTGGTGTCGCGCCTGCGCTCGGCGTTCGGGGTGGAGCTGCCGCTGGGGGACCTCTTCGCCGCGCCCACGGTGGAGACGCTCGCCGTCCGCGTCGCCGCGCTGCGGGCCCGGGAGGACTCGGCTCCGCGCGTGCCGCTGCTCGTGGCCACGCCTCGCACCGGACCGGTGCCGCTGTCCTTCGCGCAGCAGCGCCTGTGGTTCCTGGATCAGCTCCAGCCCGGCAGTGCCTTCTACAACGTGCCCGGCGTCCTCGTGCTCGGCGGCACCTTGAACGCCAGCGCGCTGGAGCAGTCCCTCCAGGCCCTGGTGCAGCGCCATGAAGCCCTGCGCACCACGTTCGCTTCCGAAGGGGATTCGCCGGTCCAGCGCATCCACGCAGAGGGACGGCTCTCGCTGTCCGTCATCGACCTGGAGTCCCTCCCCGAGGAGCGTCGCGAGGCCGAAGCGCGGCGGCACTCCGCGGTGGAGGCCACCCGACCCTTCGACCTGGGCACCGGTCCGCTCGTGCGCGCCGTGCTGGTGCGGCTGGAGGCACGGCGGCACTGGTTGCTGCTCACGCTGCATCACATCGTGTCAGACGGTTGGTCCATCGGCGTCTTCGCGCGCGAGCTGGGCTCGCTGTATCGCGCCTTCGCGTCCGGTCAGCCGGCCGCCCTCCCCGCCCTGCCCCTCCAGTACGCCGACTTCTCGCTCTGGCAGCGCCAGTGGCTGCGGGGGGACGTGCTCCAGGCGGAGCTGGACTGGTGGCGTCAGCAGCTCGTCGATGCGCCCACGGCGCTGGAGCTTCCCACCGACAAGCCTCGTCCCGCCACGCAGTCGTTCCGGGGTGCATCGCTCCCCGTGACGCTGTCGCCGGAGCTGTCCGCGTCCGTGAAGGCGCTGGCGGCACGGGAAGGCGCAACGGCCTTCATGGTGCTGCTCGCGGGCTTCCAGTTGCTGCTGTCGCGCTACGCCGGACAGGACGACGTCCTCGTGGGCTCCGCCATCGCCAACCGCAACCGCGCGGAGACCGAGGGCCTCATCGGCTTCTTCGTGAACACGCTGGTGCTGCGGGCCCGCATCGACCCGCGCGCTTCGTTCCGGTCGCTGCTGGCCCAGGTGAAGGCGACGACGCTCGCGGCGTACGCGCACCAGGACCTTCCCTTCGAGAAGCTGGTGGAGGGCATGCAGGGGGCTCGGGACCTGAGCCGCTCGCCGCTGTTCCAGGTGGCCTTCACGCTCCAGAACGCACCGGTGGGAGCGCTGGAGCTTCCCGGCCTGCGCCTGGAGCTGCGCAGCGGGGAGATCACCACGGCGAAGTTCGACCTGGACTTCAGCCTCCAGGAGCGAGACGGCGCGTTCAGCGGCGAGCTCAACTTCAGCACCGACCTCTTCACGCCCACCACCGTCGCCCGGATGGTGACGCACCTCCAGGCGTTGCTCGGGGCGCTCACGTCCCGGCCAGAGGTTCCGGTGTCGCGGCATTCGCTGCTGCAAGGCTCCGAGCGTCAACGCGTGCTGGTGGACTGGAACGCGACGCACCGGCCGCTCACGCCCCATGGCGTCCCGGAGTTGTTCGCGCCGCACGTCCTGCGCGCGCCTGACGCCGTGGCGGTGCAAGTCGAAGGACGGTCGCTCACCTACGCGGCGCTGGAGGCTCGCGCCAACCAGCTTGCCCGGCACCTGCTCGCCTCTGGGCTGCGGCCGGAGGCCCGCGTCGCGCTGTGCGTGGAGCGGGGGTTGGGGCTGGTGGTGGGGATGCTCGGCATCCTCAAGGCCGGCGGCTGCTACGTGCCCATGGACCCGGCGTACCCACGTCCGCGGCTCGCGTTCATGTTCGAGGACGCGGGCATCTGCGCGGTGGTGGCCCAGCAGGAACTCCTGGGGGCGCTGCCGGTGCATTCCCTGCCCACGGTGTGCCTGGACTCCGACGCGGCGGTGCTCGACCGACAGTCGGTGCTGCCACCCGAAGGCGTGGTCGTGGATCCGGAGCAGCTGGCCTACGTGCTCTACACGTCGGGTTCCACCGGCAGGCCCAAGGGCGTGGGCATCACGCACCACTCCATCGCGCACCTGGTGCGGGACACGAACTACGTGCGGCTGACGCCGGACGACTGCATGGTGCAGGCCGGTACGCCGTCGTTCGACCTGGCCACCTTCGAGGTCTGGGGTGCGCTGCTCAATGGCGCCCGGCTGGTCATCCTTCCGCGCGACGTGACGCTGTCTCCCAGGGAGCTGGCGCGGACCCTGCGCGAGGTGGGTGCCACCACCGCCCTGTTCGCCACGGCGTTGTTCCACACGGTGGCCCGCGAGGTTCCGGACGCGTTCGCCACGATGCGCGTGGTGCTCTTCGCGGGTGAGGCCGCGAACGCGGATGCGGCTCGCGGGGTGCTGCGGGCGGAGCCTCCGGGCCGGTTGGTGAACCTGTATGGCCCCACGGAGACGACGGTCGGCGTCACCACGCACGATTTGGTGGACCTGCTGGAACACGCCACGTCGGTGCCCATCGGTCGTCCGATGACGCGGGTCCAGACGTACGTGCTGGATGCCCATGGACAGCCCGTGCCCGTGGGCGTCCCGGGCGAGCTGTACCTGGGTGGGGATGGCCTCGCGCGCGGCTACCTGGGGCGCCCCGAGCTGACCGCCGAACGCTTCGTGCCCTCGCCCTTCGGCGACGTGCCCGGGGCCCGGCTCTACCGCACCGGAGACCGGGTGCGCTGGCTGCCGGAGGGCACCCTGGACTTCCTGGGCCGCATCGACACGCAGGTGAAGCTGCGCGGCTTCCGCATCGAGCTGAGCGAAGTGGAAGCCATCCTCCGGCAGCACCCTTCGGTGAAGGCCGCGGTGGCCGGGGTGCTCGACGGTGGCGCGGGCGATCCCCGGCTGGTGGCCTGGTACGTGCCTGGGACGCCGGTGGACGCGGCGGAGCTGCGCGCCTTCGTCTCCGAACGGCTGCCCGCGCCCCTGGTGCCCTCCGCGTTCGTGTCGCTGGAGGCCCTGCCGCTCACGCCCGTGGGCAAGGTGGATCGCAAGGCGCTGCCCTCGCCGGATGCGCGCTCGGTCGCCGCCGGCCCCTCGGCTCCGGAGCACCTGTCGTTCTTCCAGAAGCGCATCGCCACGCTGTTCCAGGACCTGCTGCGCCTGGAGACGGTGGGACTGCACGATGACTTCTTCGTCATCGGAGGCCACTCGCTCCTGGCCACGCAGCTGATCTCCCGGCTGCGGACCACGTTCGGCGTGGAGTTGCCGCTGCGCGCGCTCTTCGATGCGCCCACCGTCGCGCGACTCACGGACCGGGTGGAGGCCCAACTGCTCTCGCGCGTCACCGGCCCGGCGATTCCCGCGCTCGTCCCCACGTCGCGGGAACGGGACCTGCCGCTGTCCTTCGCGCAGCAGCGGCTTTGGGTGGTGGAACAACTGCGCCCGGGCGGCAGTCACTACAACGTCCCCACCGCGCTGCGGCTGGAAGGCACGTTGGACACCGAGGCCCTGCGCCGTGCCCTGGAGTTCGTCGTCACCCGCCACGAGGCCCTTCGCTCCACCTTCGCGATGAAGGACGGGCAGCCCGTCCAGACGGTGCATCCCGCCTCCGCGTGGGACCTGCCCGTCACCGACCTGTCGGCCGTGGATGGAGAGAGGCGCGAGGAGGAGGCCCGCCGGATCTCCGTGGAGGAGGCCGCGCGTCCGTTCGATCTGGGCCGGGGTCCGCTCCTTCGCACGCGCCTCCTGCGCCTGGAGGAGGGGGCACACGTGTTGCTCCTGTGCATGCACCACATCGTCTCCGACGGTTGGTCCCTGGGCGTGTTGGTGCGGGAGGTGGTGGCGGGCTACGAGGCCTTCTCCTCGGGCCGCACGCCCGTGCTTCCCGCGCTGCCGGTGCAGTACGCCGACTTCGCCGTGTGGCAGCGCTCCTGGCTCCAGGGGGACGTGCTGGCGCAGCAGGTGGCGTGGTGGAAGCAGCACCTCGCCGGGGCTCCGCGTGTGCTGGAGCTGCCCACCGACAAGGTCCGCCCCGCGCTCCAGTCCACGCACGGTGCGCTGCTTCCCGTGCACCTGCCTTCGGAGTCGGTGGAGCGGCTGGTGGCGCTGGGCCGCAAGGAAGGGGCGACGCCCTACATGGCGCTGCTCGCGGTGTGGCAGGTGCTGCTGTCGCGCTACTCGCGGCAGGAGGAGCTGCTGGTGGGTTCACCCATCGCGGGCCGTGAGTACGGGGAGCTGGAGGGACTGGTCGGCTTCTTCGTGAACACGCTGGTGCTGCGCGGGCGCGTGCGGTCGGGGGACACGTTCCGGACCCTGCTCGCCCAGGTCCGGTCCTCGACGCTCTCCGCGTTCGAGCACCAGGGCCTTCCGTTCGAGAAGCTGGTGGAGGAGCTTCAGGTGGATCGCGACCTGAGCCGCAATCCCCTGGTGCAGGCTGTCTTCGCGCTCCAGAACGCCCCCACCGGCGAGCTGAAGGCGCCGGGCCTCACGCTGCGCCCGGTGCCGGTGGACAACGCCACGGCGCGCTTCGACCTGGGCCTGTTGCTGCACGAGGCACCGGACGGCCTGCGCGGCGTGCTCGAATACAGCACCGACCTCTTCGAGCGCTCCACCGTGGAGCGGCTGATCGGCCACCTGCGCACGCTGCTGGACGCGGTCGTCGCGGATCCGGACGTGGCGCTGTCCCGCCTGGAGTGGCTCACGGCGGAGGAGCGCCGACAGGTGCTCACGACGTGGAATGCCACCGGCGTGGACTACCCGCGAGAGTCGAACCTGGCCGAGCGCTTCGCGCATCAGGTCGCCTTGCGCCCGGAGTCCATCGCGCTGGAGTTCGGAGATACGCGGCTGACGTATGCCCAGCTCGACGCGCGCGCCAATGCGCTGGGCCACGTGCTTCGGTCGCTGGGCGTGGGTCCGGATGCGCTCGTGGCGGTCTGCCTGGAGCGCTCCGTGGAGCTCATCGTCACGCTGCTGGCCATCCTCAAGGCCGGGGGCGCGTACGTGCCACTGGACGCGGCGTATCCGGCGCGGCGGCTGTCGCTCATGGTGGAGGACGCTCCGCCCCGGCTGCTCGTCACCACGCGTTCGCTGCGCTCCACGCTGTCCATTCCGGACGCGGTGCCTTGCCTCTTCGTGGAGGAGCAGTCCCTGGAGGGACAGCCCACCACCGCTCCGGACGTGGTGATTTCCGCGCGGAACCTCGCGTACGTGGACTTCACCTCCGGCAGCACGGGGCGCCCCAAGGGCGTCGCGGTGGAGCACCGGGGCGTGCTGCGCCTGCTACACGGTGCCGCCTGGGGCCGCTTCGCTCCGGACGAGTCCTTCCTGCTCATCGCGCCGCTGTCCTTCGACGCGTCCACGCTGGAGATCTGGGGCCCGCTGCTGTCCGGAGGTCGGCTCGTCGTCTTCCCGCCGCAGCCCCCCACCGACCTGGAGCTGCTGGGACAGGTCCTGCGCCGTCACGGCGTCACGTCGCTCTACCTGTCCGCGGGCCTGTTCGCGCAGGTGGTGGACGTGAAGCTGGAGGTGCTGCGCGGATTGCGGCAGCTCTTCGTGGGCGGGGATGTCCTGTCGCCCACGCACACGCGCCGCGTGGTGGAGACGCTGGGCCTCCCGGTGGTCAACGGCTACGGCCCTACCGAGGCCACCGTCTTCACCTGCTGCCTGCGCATGGAGCGCCCCGAGGATGTGACGGGCGACCTGCTCCCCATCGGTCCCCCCGTGTCGAATACGCGGGTGTACGTGGTGGACGGCGCGCTCCGGCCCGTGCCCGTGGGCGTTCCTGGGGAGCTGCTCATCGGCGGTGACGGGCTCGCGCGCGGCTACCTCTCCCGTCCGGAGCTCACGGCGGAGCACTTCGTGCCGGATCCGTTCGCGACCTCGGAGGGCGAGCGCGTGTACCGCACGGGCGATCTGGTGCGCTGGCGCGCGGATGGGAGCCTGGACTTCCTGGGTCGCATCGACAGTCAGGTGAAGGTGCGCGGCTACCGCATCGAGCTGTCCGAGGTCGAAGCCGCGCTCAAGGGCTGGCGCCCTGCCCTCGCCGATGCCGCCGTGCTCGTGCGCGAGGATGTGCCGGGCGACAAGCGGCTCGTGGCCTACGTGGTGCCCACCGTCGCTGGCGTGCTGGACGTCCAGGCCCTGCGCGAACACCTGCGGCAGCGGCTGCCCGAGTACATGGTGCCGACCGCGTTCGTCACGCTGCCGGCCCTGCCGCTCACCCCCAACGGCAAGCTGGACCGCAAGGCCCTTCCGGAGCCCGACGCCGCGTCCACCGCGCGCAAGGGCCGCTTCGTGGAGCCCGCAAGTCCGCTGGAGGATCAGCTCTCCGCCATCTGGGCGCGGGAACTGGGAGCCCGCCGCATCGGCGTGCACGACCATTTCTTCGAAGACCTGGGCGGCACGTCGCTCACCGTGGTGCGCGTCAGCCACCGGCTGCGTGAAGCGCTCCAGCGCGACGTGCCCGTGGTCTGGCTGTTCGAACATCCCACTGTCCATGCGCTCGCCCAGCGTCTGGAGCGGGAGGGCACGAAGGCCGTCGCGCCTCTGGCGGAGCCGGCGGCTCCACGTCCGACGCCTACGGCTGCGGCAGTGTCGGCACCCGCGTTGATTCTCACCGCCTCGCCTGGGCCGACGCTGGGGCAATCAGCGCCGGCCCCCACGTTTTCGACAACGGCAGCGCCTGCGCCTTCCTCCGGGGTGTCACCGGGAACGTCGGAGAAGGCTCCGACGCCCGCGCTGCCTTCAGGGGCCATCGCCATCGTCGGCATGTCCGGGCGGTTCCCGGGGGCAACCTCGGTGGATGAGTTCTGGAAGAACCTGCGCGAGGGCGTGGAGTCCATCTCCCGCTTCTCTCCCGAGGAACTGGAGCACCTGCCCGGCCTGCCCCCGGGCGTGGAGCTGTGGCAGCACCCGGGCTTCGTCCCCGCGCAGGGCGTGCTCGCGGACATTGATCAGTTCGATCCCGCCTTCTTCGACATGTCCCTGCGCGAGGCGCAGTGGACCGACCCGCAGCAGCGGCTGTTCCTTCAGTGCGCCTGGGCCGCGCTGGAGGACGCGGGCATCGACCCCTCGCGCTTCTCGGGCGTCATCTCCCTGTTCGCGGGGGCGAACGAGTCCGGCTACGCGAACGAGGTCCGGCAGCACCTGCCACTGGACTCGGCGGCCTTCTTCGAGCTGTTCGGCACCGCGACGTACCAGAGCCTGCCGACGAAGGTGTCCTACAAGCTGGGGCTCACCGGCGAGAGCATGCTCGTATACACCGCGTGCTCCACGGGGCTCGTGGCGGTGCACGTCGCCTGTCAGAACCTGCTGACGGGCCTGTCGGACGTGGCGCTCGCGGGAGCGACCCGGCTGTCGGTGCCGCAGCGCACCGGCTACGTGCACCAGGAGGGGATGATCTACTCCCCGGATGGCCACTGCCGCGCCTTCGATGCGCAGGGCAAGGGCACGGTCTCCGGCAGTGGCGTGGCCGCCGTGGTGCTCAAGCGGTTGGAGGATGCCGTGCGCGACGGCGACCCCATCCACGCCGTCATCCGCGCCACCGCCGTGAACAACGACGGGCGCAACAAGTCCGGCTTCACCGCGCCGAGCGTGCAGGGGCAGTCGGCCGTCATCACCCAGGCGCTGAACCGCTCGGGCGTGGCGCCCCGGGACATCGGCTACGTGGAAGCACACGGCACGGCGACCCCACTCGGCGATCCCATCGAGGTCGCGGCGCTCCAGCGCGCCTACGGCCTGGGGACCGAACATCGAGGCACCATCGCGCTCGCGTCGCTGAAGACAAACGTGGGCCACCTGGACACGGTGGCGGGCATCGCGGGCCTCATCAAGGTCGCGCTGTCGCTGCGTGAAGGCGAGATTCCTCCCAGCCTCCACTTCGAGCAGCCGAACCCCCAGATCGACTTCGACTCGGGGCCGTTCTTCGTCAACACCCGCCTGCGACCCTGGCCCCGGGGGGAGACGCCCCGACGCGCCGCGGTCAGCTCGTTCGGGGTGGGCGGAACGAACGCGCACGCCGTGTTGGAGGAGGCGCCGGTGGCCCCCAGTGGTCCCACGTCGCGCTCGCACCAGCTCTTCGTGCTGTCGGCGCGTTCACCCGAGGCGCTGGAGGCGGCGGCGCTGAAGCTCGCGGCGCACGTGCTCGCGAACCGGGCCCCGGAAGCGTTGGAGGCGGCTTCGCTGAAGCTTGCCCAGCAGGTGCTGTCGGCGCGCTCGTCCGAGGCGCTGGAGGCGGTGGCGAAGCAGCTCGCGTTGCATGTGCTGTCCGCCCGTTCTCCAGGGGCCCTGGAGGCCTTGTCGTCCCAGTTCTCCGTGCAGGTCTCCGGAGCGGAGACGACGCTCGCGGACACGGCGTATACGCAGGCCGTCGGACGGCGGGCCTTCGAGTACCGGCGCACGGTGGTGGCGCGCGACGCGGAGGACCTGGCGAAGCAGCTGCGCAAGTCGATCACGCCAGTGCGCGTGAAGGACGTGGAGGCGGCCCGCCGCAAGCGGGTGGCGTTCGTCTTCTCCGGACAGGGCAGCCAGCAGTTGGGCATGGGGCGGGAGCTTTCCGAGTCCCTGCCGGCCTTCCGAGCGCATGTGGACACCTGCCTCGCGCTGTTGGAGGAGCCGCTGCGCGCGAGGGTGGAAGCACTGCTGCGCCCGGGTCGCGAGGCCGACGGGGCGGTGCTCGCGGACACCCGCGTCGCGCTGCCCGCGCTCTTCACGGTGCAGGTGGCACTGGCGCGGCTGTGGCAGGACTGGGGCATCGTCCCCCATGCAGTGCTCGGCCACAGCTTTGGCGAGTACGCCGCCGCGTGTGTCGCGGGGGTGCTCTCCCTGCCCGAAGCCCTGCGACTGGCCGTGGTCCGGGGCGAGCTGATGCACCGGCTGCCCCCGGGCGCGATGCTTGGCGTGGCCCTGCCGGCGACGGACGTCCAGCCGCTGCTGTCCGGACGTCTGACGCTCGCCGCGATCAACGCTCCGGACCGGTGCGTCGTCTCCGGCCCCGTGGAGGAGGTGGAGCGCTTCCAGGCCCTGTTGCAGCAGCGCAAGGCCGGCGCGGTGCGAATGCCCTCGCCTCATGCCTTCCACTCCGCGGACGTGGAGCCCCTGATGGGGGAGTTGGCGCGCGTGGTGGCCACGCTCCAGCGCCATGAGCCTTCCGTGCGCTACGTGTCCAGCCTCACCGGCGCCGTGGCGCGACCGGGTGAGCTGGCCTCCGCCGACTACTGGGCCACGCAGATGCGTCAGCCCGTGCGCTTCACCGACGCGGTGGGTTCGCTCCTCGAAGAAGGGTGCAGCGTGCTGCTGGAGGTGGGGCCCGGCCAGGACCTCACGCCGCTGATGCGCGCCTGCCTTGGCGAGGACAAGGAGCGGGTGAAGGCGCTCGCTTCGCTGCGGCGGGGCGGGGCGACCACTGAGCAGTCCGGCCTCCTCCAGTGCGTGGGTGAGCTGTGGACCTCGGGCCTGGAGGTGGACTGGAGCGCCTTCTACGCCCATGAGCAGCGGCGCCGCGTGCACCTGCCCACCTATACGTTCCTGCGCAAGCGCTGCTGGGTGGAGCCTCGCGGCCAGGACGGTGCGCCGTCGGCCGCGAAGCCTTCCGGACGTCCGCCCGAGGTTGCGTCCGCCACGAGTGCGACGCCTGCAAGTGCCCTCCCGACTGTGACGCCCGCATTGCCCCGTGCTCCGGAGGGCCATGCGGTTCCGACGCCTGCGGACCCTGTCCCGGTGAACGTTCCGGCCGCCAGAGCACCGACCGCCCACCCTCCCCTGGAGCCTGCTTCCGTCTCCGTGCCTTCAGGCCGTGAGGACGCGCCGCGCGGCGATGTCGAACTCCGGATCGCCACCCTCTGGCGCGAGCGGCTGGGCATGGACTTCGTCGGCCGCGACGACAACTTCCTGGAGCTGGGCGGCAACTCCCTCATGGCCGCGCAGCTCCTCAACCAGCTCCGCGACACCTTCCACGTCCAGGTGCCCCTGGCCGCGCTCTTCGAAGCGCCCACCGTCGCGGGCCTCGCCTCGCGCATCGAGCCCCTGCTCCTGAACACTCCCTGTCTCTTATACACAGCT
>NZ_RAWI01000167.1 GCF_003612125.1 Corallococcus praedator | reverse complement strand
CACTGGGGCGGGGTGGGTCGGACTACTCGGCGGCGCTGGCGGCGGCGGCGCTGGACGCGCGGCTGCTGGAGATCTGGACGGACGTGGACGGCATCTTCAGCGCGGATCCGCGCCTGGTGCCGGAGGCGTTCGCGCTGGAGGAGGTGAGCTTCGAGGAGGCGATGGAGCTGGCCTACTTCGGCGCGAAGGTGCTGCACCCGAAGACGATCGCCCCGGCGCGCGAGCGGGGCATCCCGGTGCGCGTGTGCAACAGCTTCCGGCCGGAGCACCCGGGCACGCGGGTGACGGCCACGGCGCAGGCGACGCGGCATCCGGTGCGGGGCCTGTCGTTCCTGCCGGACATCGCGCTCATCAACATCGCGGGCGCGGGACTGAAGGGCGTGCCGGGCACGGCCGCGCGCGTGTTCGAGGCGATGGCGCGCGCTTCCATCTCCGTGGTGTTGATTACCCAGGGCTCCAGTGAGTCCTCCATCAGCTTCTGCGTGGGCAAGGAGGAGGGCACCCGGGCGGTGCAGGCGCTGGAGGAGGCGTTCGAGGTGGAGCGCTCGGCGGGGAAGGTGGACCCCATCGAGTTGCAGCCGGGGCTGGCGGTGCTGAGCATCGTGGGTGACGGGATGCGGCACCGGGTGGGCGTGGCGGGCACGTTCTTCAGCGCGCTGGCGGATGTGGATTGCAGCATCGCGGCCATCGCGCAGGGCTCCAGCGAGCGGAGCATCTCCGCGGTGATTGCGCAGGTGGACGGCCCGCGCGCGATGGCGCACGTGCACCGCAAGTGCTTTGGCACCACGGAGATTGTCGAGCTGCTGGTGGCGGGCGTGGGCACGGTGGGTGGGGAGCTGTTGCGGCAGATCCACCAGCAGGCGCCGAAGCTGCGCGCGCATGGGTTGGATTTGCGGGTGTGCGCCATCGCGAACAGCCGGAACAGCCTGGTGGCGCCGGAGGGCGTGGCGCTGGATGGCTGGAAGGCGCGGCTGGAGACGAGCACGGAGCGCTTCACGCTGGACACGTACCGGGGCTGGGCGAGGGCGCGGCGGCCGGGCCGGCCCATCTTCGTGGACTGCACGAGCAGCGAGGACGTGGCGCTGGGGTATCCGGCGCTGATGGCGGCCGGGCTGCATGTGGTGACGGCGAACAAGAAGGCGAATTCGGGGCGGCAGGACCACTGGCGGGCGCTGCGGGAGACGGCGTCCCGGCACCAGCGGAAGTTCCTCTACGAGACGAACGTGGGGGCGGGGCTGCCGGTCATCGACACGCTGAAGAACATGCTGCGCACGGGCGACACGGTGCACCGGGTGGAGGGCATCCTGTCCGGTTCGCTGTCCTTCATCCTGGGATTGACGGAGCAGGGCGTGCCGCTGTCGAAGGCGGTGGGCACCGCGATGGAGAAGGGCTTCACGGAGCCGGATCCCCGGGACGACCTGGAGGGCACGGACGTGGCGCGCAAGGTGCTCATCCTGGCGCGTGAGCTGGGGCGCACGCTGGAGTTGGAGGAGGTGACACTGGCATCGCTGCTGCCGGAGGAGTTCGACGCGACCGGGCCGCTGCCGGACTTCCTGGCGCGGCTGCCGCAGGCGGACGGCATCTTCCAGCAGCGGGTGGACGCATACCGGAAGGAAGGCAAGGTGCTGCGCTACGTGGGCAGCGTGGGACCGGAGGGCGTGCGCGTGGGATTGGTGCCGGTGCCGCTGGAGCACCCGCTGGCGGCGGTGAAGGGCGGCGAGAACGCGCTCAGCTTCCTGTCGGAGCGGTACAGCCCCACGCCGCTGGTGATTCGCGGGTACGGCGCGGGCGCTGCGGTGACAGCGGCCGGCGTGCTGGCGGATGTGCTGCGATTGGTGGAGGGACCGCTGCCCTGATTGTGTAGGGGTGTCGGCCGGAGTGCGAACCGGGAGTGTCGAGATGGCGGAGATGGGCAAGGACGAGTTCGTCCAGAAGGTCGCTGAACGGCTCCAGCGGATGCCGAAGGACACCGCGCCGACGGGGGAGCCGTACCATCTCCTGGAGGCGGCGACGGCCGACGGTGAGCTGCTGGGCCAGTACTGGATGGAGGGGCCCGAAGGGGGCCTCCCCGTGTTCCAGAGCCGGAAGGATGCGCTCACGGCGGTGCGGTGCATGCCGTTGCCCTCGGAGCTGGGAGGGTTTTCGGAGGCCGCTGAGCGCTGGCACATCCGGGCCCTCTCCGGTGATGAGTTCCGCTATTTCTTCCTCAATCCGTACGTCACGCTCTACGTCGTGATCACGGTGCTCGAATCCGGCATCGAGACGCGGCCTCTGTGACAGTGCGAGTCCTGGGGAAGTGGCTGACGTGGGGTGTGCTGGGTTTGTTGATGGCGGCATGCGCATCCAGCACGCCGCTCCAGCAACGGTGGGATGCGGCGGAAGCGGAGTGCGGTGAAGCGCGGGAAGATGCCTGTGTGACCCTGCTGTGTGGGGATACACAGTGCGGTTTCTATCGGTGTGAGGACGTGCCCGGGGAGGTGGTGCTGGCGCGGGGACTTCCGCCCCGGCCGCCTCCCATGGCGGTGGCTCCCGCGCCGGGCAGTGGGCCCCGGCGCAACTGGGGCGGGAGCATGAACCTGCCGGGCGGTGGGAAGCCCGTCGTGGTGTTCCCCCGGGATGAAGACATCCGGCCCGTGACGCTGCCGCAACGGCGGTTGCCCGCGGGAAAGATGGAGAAGCATCACATCTTCCCACAGGCGAAGGATCTCGCAGATTGGTTCAAGCTACAGGGTGTCAACATCCACCTGTACACCCTGCCCGTTCCCGTTCACGTTCACCGCCGCATTCACAGCGGAGGGGACAGGGGTGGCGATTGGAATCAAGCCTGGCGTGACTTCCGTGATGCAAACAGGAGGGCCTCCCCTGCGGAGATCTACAAACACGCAGGAAGCCTCATCTACCGCTTTCAGCTCACGGGTGATTCCCTTCAGCAGTACTACTGATTCTCCGCAGCCAAGGCACCCAAGGCCATGAGCCGTTATTTTTATCTCCGTCCCGACAAAGCAACCTGGGCCACCTACAAGGGCGAGTTCAATGCCTCCCCAAAATGGTTTCTGCCCGGGCTGAAGAACTGTCCAGGTTGTGGTGTCACCTGGGCCACCTGGGGGGATCACTATCCCGCCGTGGATTTGTCGGAGCTTCCAGAACGACACGAGTTCGAAGAAGCCCGACAGGAACCCTTTCACGAACTCGTTCGTCTCCGGGAGTTGGTGCGTCCCCTGGTGCCTCCAGGCTCCGAGCTTGCACCCGGCACCAGCTTCGGTCCGTTGGTAGGTCGTGCCTCCGGTCAATTCGCTCCCTTTTCGGGACTCGAAAGCTGTTGGATCGTCGTTCGCCGGGACACCTTCGACAGCCTCCAGGCAGCGGGCGTGCGCGGTCTGCTTGGATGCAAGACGGAGCTGAAGTTCCGTCAGAAGACGCCGCCAGAACTCATTGAACTCCAGATCGAGCCGCGCGGATTGCTCCACCGGGACTGCCTTCCGCCGGACCTGGAGCCCCCATGCACCACTTGCGGACGACAAGGCTTCACGCTGCCGGACGACCCCATCCTCGACGAAGCCTCACTGCCCACGGACACGGACCTCTTTCGCGTGGGCAACTACGGCACCGTCATCATCGGCACCGACCGCTTCAAGGACGCCGTGGAGCAGGGTGGATGGGTCGGCATCAAGTTCCGCGAACTGCCCGTGCGTTGATGAGCGCAATCACAGCACCAGCTCCATGTACGCGGTGCCAGACACGGGTAGCAGGGCGGGATGTCGCCCGTCAGCCCCGGGGCAGGAAGGGCGGCGGCTCCACCACCACTTCCATCGGCAGGTGCTGCTTCTCCGCGATCCACCGCACCCAGAGCTTCGGCCGCGCCGTCAGTCCGTCCCGGTGCTTCGGCCGCTCCAACCGGATGGACAGCCAGTTGCGGTCCCGCAAATACAGTTCCTTGCCCACCGGCAGCAGTTCCGTCTGGAGAAACCCTGGCAGGTCCTCGCGCGAATCCTTCGACATCGCGAGCATCCCCTTGAAGGCCAACCAGCACGGCGGGGGATGGATGATGGGCGAGGACGTCACCTGTTCGATGAACACCTCGCCCACCGTGCCCAGCGCGGGCACCAGGTGGTCCGGATTGCGTGAACGCACGCGGGCCCTCGCCCCCACGTGCACGTCTCCGGACAACACCGTCACCGCGCAGTAGGACCGCTTCGACAGGGCGAACAGGTTCATCAACAGCCGCGTGCGCTCGCCGCGGTGGACCGCCGACTCCCACTGGTCCAGCAGGTCGTCGCGCAGGTTGATGCCTCCGGTCATGTCCTCCATCGCCGGCCCGAAGCGCAGGTGCACGAGCGGCACCGAGGACACCACCAGCACGTGCCGCGCCTTCTTCCCGTTCTCCGGCCGCTGGCGGTGCTCCTCGCGCCAGGCGTCGAACGCGTCCCACTGCGCCCGGCTCATCACCGTGAACTCGGACTGCGGATGCGCGTCGTCCAGGTCCAGCACCCGGCTGGTCCTCCCGCTGCGCAAGTCCAACAGCACCACGTCCAGGTCGCAGTCCTCCGTGGAGAAACAGAACGTCTGGAAGTAGTGCCGCGCCTCCCGAGGGTCCACGTCCTGCGCTTCCCGCAGCACCGGCTGGAGGAACTCCCCGTCGTCCGGTTCGCGCGCCGTCCCGGGCTGCTCCAACGTGCCCTTCTGGAAGGCCTCGAAGGCCCGCGCCGCCGCGCTGTAGATGGCCCGGTACCAGGGCGAGCGCTGGAGTTCCTCGTGCGAACCCCACCCGTCGAAGATGTCATGGTCGTCCCACATGTAGAGGCCCGGCACCCGCTGGAGCAGCGGCGCGATGCCCTCCGGGCCTCCCCACCGCTCCCGGTACAGCCAGACGTATTCGGTGAGCAGACTTTCGCGCAGCCCGTCCGGCACCGGCCGGTTCAGCCGCTTGGAGCGCGACAGCTTCATGTGCCCGTGCAGCAGCTCCATCGAGTTGTGGAGCGAGTCCGCGTAGAGCTGATCCCCACCCCCGATGAGCAACTGGAAGCCCGGCGTCTTGGCCGGATCCGTCGGCTCCCGCTGGTGCTGCTGCAGCATCTTGTCCCAGAGCGCGTAGGGCTCCGCGAGGTCGCTCCAATCACTCGCACGGCTGGCACCGTTGCAGGAGAAGAACGCGATGTTCGGCGACACCCCCCGCTGGGGAACGACGACGTCGGAAACGACGAGCGGCTTCGGAGGACTGTCCGGGGGCGCGGTCCGGGGGTTTCGCGGCGGCGGACGCTCGAACGTCACGGGCACGCCGGGTCGGTCCAACGCTTCGAAGTGATAGGACAACCGCTGGGCCACGTCCTTGCGCGGCAGGACAACCTCCCAGCGCCACACCACGCCGGAGGTGTCCCTGGGCAGGCGGGTGAAGTCCACGGCGGGCTTCGCCTCTTCGAACGCGGCGACCTGGACGCCGCGCGCGTCCGTGAAACACAGCCTCAGGGCCGGCGACACCCCCACCGACGGACTGTCCAGGAACACGTTGACGTAGAAGCTCCACACGTCGTGGGACTTCGGGTCCGGCGTGGACTGCGCCTTCGCGTACAGGATGGGTCCGAGCAGCAGCTTCATCGCGTTACCCTGGGGGTTTCACGGCCGGAACCCGGCCAGACCGGGAAGCGTTGCATAGACGTCCGCTGCCGTCGATGCAGGCGCGAGGCCCGCTCGCCTCCCGGTGAAGCCGTCAACCTCTCAGCCCTTCGGCGGCGGCGCGGCGAGCGGCTGGTACGTGCCGAAGCTCCAGATGTTGCCTTCGGGATCGAGCGCGCTGAAGTCACGCGAGCCGTAGTCGGTGTTGGTGAGTTCCATGAGGATGCTCGCACCCGCGGCCTTCGCTCGCGCGAAGAGGGCGTCCGGGTCGGTGACGACGATGTAGACGCCCTGGTTCTTCGCGGGCACCTGCTTCGACGACGCCATCTTCATCCGGTTCGCGCTGTCCGCGCCGCCGAACATGATGAGCCCGTGGCCCAGCGTCAGCTCGGCGTGGGCCACGGCGCCGTCGGGTGAGCGGTAGACGGCGCGCTCTTCGAAGCCGAACGCCTGCTTCAGGAAGCGCAGGGCGGCCTCCGGGTCTTCGTAGCGGAGGAACGGATAGATGCTGGGCAGGGGGGTGGACATGGCGGGCTTCCTTTCACCGCGCATCCTGCCCATCGCCCCAGGCCGGTTCTTGTACGGATTTCACCTGCGACCCGGACTCGAAGCCTCCCGCGTCCGGCAGCGAACGGCGCAGCAGCGCGGACGGTGGCCCTCCGGTGAACTGGCGGAAGTCCCGGTGGAGGTGGGCCTGGTCGAAGTAGCCCAGCTCCACCGCCAGCTCCGCCTGGCGCAGGGGCCCGCCGGCCTTCAGCCGCTGCACCGCGCGGTCGAAGCGCAGCAGACGCGCCAGCCTTCGGGGTGGCAGGCCCACGTGTTCATGGAACTGGTGGATGAGGTGCTTGTGGCTGCGGCCCAGCTCGTGCGCCAGCGCGGCGATGTCCAGGTTGCCGCCCGCGTGGTGGATGCGCTCCACGGCCCAGCGCACACCCGCCTCCACCTCCGGGCCCCGCTCCAGGCGTCGGGTCAGGAACGCGTCCACGCGGGCGAAGCGGGCGGCCCAACCCGGAGCCTCCGCGAGCTGCTCCACCAGCCGCCGCGCCTCCAGGCCCCAGAGGTCCTCCAGGCCCACCACGCGGTGGGAGAGCTCCTGCATGGACAGCCCGAAGACGCGCCGGGCCCCCAGCGGCGTGAGGTTCACCTGGAGCCCGTGGGACACGCCGCCGTGTTCGGTGGTGCTCCAGCGCTCATCCAGCCCCGCGGTGAAGCCGGAGCGGTGCCGCGTCACCCGCCCCGCGTCGTCCAGGTGCTTCAGGAGCGGGCCGAACTCCAGGATGAGCACCACCTGGACGCCGGGCAGCTCCTGGCGGCGCAGGGGCGCGGCCGTGGCCTCGCGGTAGCCGCAGTAGTCACGGACGACGCCGGCCAGGTGCGCGGGGGGTTCAGCGAGGGCCATCTCCCAGCCGCCCCGCTCCGACGCGTGGCGCACCACGCGAATGGAGTGCATGCGCTGGCAGTCCTACGCGCAAAGGGGCGGCTACTTCGAGCCCTTGCGCAGGAAATCGAGCAGCGCGGCGTGCCATCTGTCGGGTGACTCGAAGTGGGGGATGTGGCCCACGTTCGGCAGCTCCACCAGCGTGGCGCCGGGGATGGCGGTGGCGGTCTTCTTCCCCAGCGCGGGGTACTGGCCCAGCTTGGGCAGGAGCGCGGGCGGCACGCTGCCCTTGCCCACGACGGTGCGGTCCTCCTGGCCGATGACGACCAGCGTGGGCGCGCGCACGAGGGGGAACTCGTGCACCACGGGCTGCTCGTAGATCATCTGCTGCGTGGCGGCGGAGACCCAGGCCATGCGCGGGTACTCGCCGCTGAGCGTCTGGCGGTAGAGAACCTGGACGTACTCGTCGTACTCGGGCTTCCACTTCACGTAGTAGCCGCGCTGGTACTTGCGCAGGCCTTCTTCGGTGGCCTGGAGGTTCTCGCGGTAGAGGTCCTCGGTGGACTTCCAGGGGACGCTCTCCCGGTAGTCCTCCAGCCCGATGGGGTTCTCCAGCACGAGCTGGGACGTGGTCTCCGGGTACATCAGCGCGAAGCGGGTGGCGAGCATGCCGCCCATGGAGTGGCCGACGACGACGGCCTGCTTCACGCCCGCGGTGTCGAGCACCTTCTTCGTCAGCGACGCGAGCGTGTGGAAGCTGTACGCGATGGCCGGCTTGGACGACTTGCCGAAGCCCACCTGATCCGGCGCGATGACGCGGAAGCCCGCGCCGGTGAGGACGCGAATCGTGTCCTTCCAGTACGCGCCGAAGAAGTTCTTGCCGTGGAGCAGGACGACGGTGCGCCCGTTGGCGTTGGCCGTGGGCTTCACGTCCATGTACGCCATGCGCAGGTCCTGGCCCTCCAGCGTGACGGGCAGGAACTGCACGGGGGCGGGGTAGGGGTAGCCCTCCATGCCCAGGCCCAGCGCCTCAGGGGCTCGGCGCGGTTCCTGTGCGTTGGCGGCCGGGGCGGAGAGGAGCAGGGCGGAGAGGAGCAGGGCGGGGACGCGGACGGACATGGGCCTCCTCGGGCACGGTGGGGACGCGGGGGAACGGGTTCTGGGAGGTGACATTCCCGTCCGGCTCCGACGGGGGTCGAATCTCAGAGGGCTCCGCCGGCGCGCAGGTTGATACCGAACTCCAGGAAGGCCTTGAGGCAGCACAGCATGTGCATCCAGCCGCCCACGTTGCCGTAGGCCGACTTGAAGCCCTGGGCGTCCTGCGTCCAGCCCGACTCGCTGATGCGCACCATCGTGTTCCTGGCGTCGAGCGTTTCGAAGAGCATCTCCACCCGCGTGAGGGAGCCGCCCTCCGCGGGCCACTCGAAGACGATGCGTTCGTCCCGGACCACCTGCCGGACGATGACGTCGTGGTCCCCGGGCACCTCCGCGAACCGCCACTGCACCGTCGTGCCCTCCACGAGGGGCCCGCTGGCGTGCTGGACGAAGTAGCCGCTGAGCTTCTTCGGCTGGACGACCGCGTCGAAGACCTCCGCGACCGGCTTCTGGATCTTCAGCTGCACCTGGAACTTCGTCTCCATGGGGGCACCCTCCTGTTTCCTGGCGCGGCCAGAAATAGGTTATAGATTTATAACATGTCAAGCAGCACCCGGGACGACCTCATCTTCAAGGCGCTGGCGGACTCGCGGAGGCGGGCCATCCTGGATCTGCTGAAGGACGCGCCCCGGACGACCGGGGAGTTGTGCGAGCACTTCGCGTCCACGCTGGATCGCTGCACGGTGATGCAGCACATCGGGGTGTTGGAGCGGGCGGAGCTGATCCTCGTCCGGCGCGAGGGCAGGACGCGGTGGAACCATCTCAACGCGGCGCCCTTCCAGGAGATCCACGAACGGTGGATCTCCCCATACGCGGCCCACGCGGTGGCGCTGCTGTCGAAGCTGAAGCGGGACCTCGAGGGGGAGTGAGGGGCGCTTGCCTCAGACTTCGACGAACCGTGCGCCGGTGACGCCCGTGCTTTCGAGCGCGTCCTTGATGTCGCCTGTGACGATGATGGGCGGGTGGTAGCCCCACAAGCGGAAGACGCGTGCCCCGCCCACCTTCGAGCGATCGATGCGCAGGCCGGACACGACGTGGTACTCGCCCAGCCGGTCCGGCCGGTTGTCTTCAGGCAGCCAGCGCCTGGCCTCGGTGCAGGCCGCGTCGTCGATGCAGTCGAGTTCGCGCGCGACGTTCAGCAGGAAGTACGGGTCGGACTGGCCTTCCACCTCGACGGGGAAGAGCTGGATGTCGTGGGACGCAAGTTCGCGGAACACGGCGGCGACGCGGGCGTTGACGATGGGCGCACCACCGACCGTGGTCTTGTCGAAGTCCAAGGCCTTGCCTGCCTGGGAGAGTGGAATCTGGAGCCGTTCATGGAGCTCCACCGGCTTGCCCTGGATGAACTGCCAGATGTCCTCAATCTCTGGCCCGTCACGGTGATGGGGCTCGGCCAGATACCAGCGACCTGGAACGTAGACGTCGAAATCAAGGTCGAAGAAGCGTGTGGACATGGTCCTCATCCTTCCGGGTTCCGGGTGATGAGCCCTCGCAGAAGTGTTCCATCCGTTGTGAGATCCTTCGCGATCTTCATCAACTCACCGGTCAGGGCCTGTCGACAGGATTGCATCTCCCTGCATCCCTGCGTCGCCAACTGGAGCCTCCGATAGACCTCTTGATGGTACTCGCGTGGGTGCGGTCCTTTGTGCCCTCGGATGCGAACTTGATTCACGGTATCGCTCAGCTTCATTCCTGCTCGGCGGAAGAAATCCTCGAAGATCCGGGTCCAGGGTCCACCGGATGACGCGGAGACTTCGTTCTTGTCCGTGCAGATGTGGTGCACCCCCCCATCCGGGTCCCCCTGCATCCCGCCGCCCGGTCCCATGGCCACGGCAGCCACCGCCGTGGGCGCGAGCGCGATGTCGAGCACTCCGGCCGCGGGGAGTGAAATCGAATGCACCTCACCCGCCAGGACCCCTAAGAGCTGGAATCCACCCTCCACCTGCGCCTTCAATGCCGCCTGGGTGAAGCCAGGCATTCGCGGTCCCTGCGCCGCCATTCCGGACCTGCCACCCAGCGCCGCCATCGCGACGATGATCAGCACCCGGGCCCCGTTGTCCCCCATCACCTTGCCGAAGCGGTGCCCCACCTCCTCCAGGTGCTCGACGCTCGTGGCCTCCGCCGTCTCCTCCATGAGTCGCAGGAACGCCTGCCCGATGTGCCAGACCGGTCCCGTTCCCAGGTAGGCGATGAGGCAGGCCGTCAACGCGAGCGCGACGAACTTCGTCACCGGTTCAGGCGCCACCAGCATCACCAGCGAGGTCCCGATGAGGGAGACGACCATGGCCCGCAGGGCGTCCGGGTTGGCGATGTCCCGGAGCGCGACCTCGACACCTTCCCAGACCGTGTCCAGCGCGAAGGACAGCGCCATCCTCCGACGCTCCATCAGTCCCAGCGCGGACCCACCCGGCACGAGGCTTGTCCGGCCCCGGACCCCGTCCACCACGCCATGGGTGGATGCCAGGAGGGAGTGCTTCGCCGCCTCATCGGCCTCACGGACGGCCACATCCAACTTCATGCCGAGCACGAGCCGCGTCACGCCCTCCTCGAACGCGTCCCGGGCGATCTCCACCGGGCGGGTCTCCGAGGGCCGGTAGACGATGGGCGGCTTCCCTCGGCCGGTATCGAGCGTCACCGTCCGAGTCGTCGCACAGCCCATGCAACCCAACAGCAACACCGCCACCACACCGCGAAGCTTCATCTTGGCTGCTCCCCATCCACGGTGCACTGGGCCCCCACGAGGCCCCGCCGCATGAAAAAGGCGCTGGAGCCGTGTGGCCCCAGCGCCTTCCCGACGCACGTCCTACTGGAGGATGCGGCGCATCCTGGGCGGATGCAGTTGTCCCGCCTTGATGGCCGGGGTCACCCGCTTCGACTTGAGGCGGGCCTGCTCGTTGGCGGGCAGCCCCTGCGCCAATCCGAAGATGAAGCTGAAGTCAGACGCAATGCCAGACGGACCCTGGATGCTGGCGCCCGCATGACAGACGATGCAGTTGCTCGCCTTCGCTCCCTGACCGAAGTCCGCCGTCTGCTGGATGTATGTCTCCATCGTCGTGTTCGCGATGGGGATGCTCCCGGACGGTGCCGGCGAGGCGAACGGCAGCGGCGCCTTCACCGGCCTCGTGGGGCTGGCGCTGGAGCTGGTGGACCACAGCGTGTTCACCAACAGGTAGTTCCCCCAGACGGAGCCGGGATACGCCTGCGCCAGGTGCTGCTGGACCTTCGTCGTCACCCCGGCCGCCGTCGCGTCGATGGGCGTCATCCGCGTCACCTGCACCGCCGACGGCGCCGGACACCCGCTCCCGATGAAGTACGGCGGCGGCGTGTTGGGCGTGCAGCCCACCGTCACCTGCGTGGCCCCACCATCCGCGGAACAGTTCGCCGGCACCGACAGCGTGCGTGGCTGGCATTGCGCGTTGTAGAAGTTCCAGGCCGTGGTGCCCGCGTCCGCGTTGTGGTTCGGCGCGTTGTCCACGTGCTCGAAGGTGGACCACACCAACGTGGGCTGGCTCTGCGTCGCGTGGATGATGTGCAACCCCACCAACGCCACCGTCGCCGTGCGACACTTCTGCGTGGAAGGATCCACCACCACCGCGGGCGCCAGCTTGTAGCGGTTCCACCGGGCATCCGTCGGCGTGGAGACCTCCATCCACGCCGACTTCGTCTCGATGGCGCCCACGCTGTTCGACTGGAAGGACCCCTGGGGCAGCACCAGCGCCACCCCCGCGTCCGCCTGCGCCATCTGGTTGGACGCGTTGTAGAGCCCCGCGTCCACCACGTAGTCGAACTCCGGCTGGCTGATGCGCACGTCGTACCAGACGTTCGTGCCGTTCTGCGCACCCAGCCACGCGGGCCCGCTGAACGGGAACGCCTGCGCGCTGCTGTTCGGGTCGAACTGCTCCGCGAACTTCGACGCCACCGTGAGCGCCAACAGGCCCTTCGCCTCCACCGCCGTCAGGCCCGCTTCCGCCAGACACGCCGGGTCCACCTTCGGCACCGTTCCCCACGGAGGCGGCGGGCCGCCGTCCGGCAGGAACACCTGCGCCACGTCCATCCACGTCTGCCATTGCACCGCGCCCAGGTCCCCGGGCGTACCGAAGCCCGCATCCGCCCCACCGTCCATGGACGCGGCGGGCCAGTTCAACGCGATGAACTGCTGCCAGGCGAAACAGTCCGCGTCCACCTGACTGGACACCTGGCTGAAGTCGGGCGGGATGTCCGGGCCGAACTGGAGTGTCTGCGTATTGCCACACGAGAAGCTCGTGGGCGTGGAGGCCTTCCGGGCTTCGGCCGTGATGGGAGGAGGCGCCTGGGCCCCCACCGGGTCGGGTTCAGCGGAAGGCGCGCTCTTGAGGCAGCCCGCTGTCAATGACAGCAGCGCCACCAGCGACAGGGCCGGGGGATTCCTGGGCAAGGTCATGGAGGTCCTGGCTCAGGCCGACACGACGTGGAGCGCGGCGGGGAAGCCCACCGACTGCGCCTGCCCTTGATTCGTGATCCACAGGCTCCGGGGCCCGGGGGCCGCGGAGGCGGACACGGTGACGGTCAGCAGGATGGCGGACACCTCGCCCGGGTAGGTGTTGCCCGGCACCGCGTACGTCACCTTGGCAAGGCTCTGCACGTTCACGGTGACGCCGTCCCCGAAGGACACCTGGGGGAAACCTCCGCCAGACAACGTGTCCGCGGTGATGACCAGCGACACGTTCGACTGGCCCGCCTTCACCTGGGGCGCGATGAGCGTGCTGTTGCTGGCCAGGTTCATGGGCACCCCCATCACGTTGGGCACGTTCGTCTGCACCAGCGCGAAGAACACACTGGAGTGGAAGATTTGAAGCGGCTGGGCGAGCAGCGTCGGCGGCGTGGCCACGCAAGACTGCTCCGGAGCCTTGCCCGACTGCTTCAGGCCCGCGCCGGTGATCTGCATGAAGAACGTCTGCGCCACCTGCGAGGCCCACTGGATCTTCTGGCCGTTGATGGTGAGGTCCGACACCGTGTACGGCTTGGACGCGGGCACCTGGAAGGTGGCGTGCAGGATGTAGTTGCCGGGCAGCTTGCGGCCCAGCTCGTCATGCAGCTCCTCCTTGCCGCGCACGATGGTCCAGAACGTCGACACGTCGGTCCCGTCCGGCGACTGGTAGTTGTAGGACGCGAAGTCCGGCGTCTGGATGTAGAGGCCGGGCGGGTTGGCCAACGTGGCCTTCATCGACGCGGACGCGGGGTTGGGCGGCGCGACCAGCTGGTTCACGCTCTGCCCGATGTGCGGGTCGCTGTTGCGCGCGGGCTGGCCGTACTGGGCGCAGCAGATGAGCGCCTGCGCGTTGCCGTTGCCCCCCGGGCGCGGCACCGTCGCCGCGGAGGCCAGGCCGATCTCCGTCTGGAGCGTGTTGGGCGTGCTCGTCAGGTGCATGGCGCCGCCCTGCGAGGCGGTGGAGACCGGACCGCTGTTCCACTTGTTCAGCGGGTTGTACGCGGGCTTCCCGGTGGACGGATCCACGATGGGCGTCTTGCGCACCGGGTCCACCAACTGCAGGTCCGCCAGTTGGATCTGCGGCTTGCCGAGCGTGCTCCGGTACAGCTCCAGCACCTTGTCGGGGCTCACCGCCCAGAGCGAGTTCCAGTACTCCGGGTTCTCGCAGGTGAAGTCGATGCGGACGATGTTGCCATTCGCGTCACGCTCCACGCTCCACTCGCAGTACTCGTCCTGCCAGCCGCGCGGCCCGAAGGGGCCGTAGTTCGACACGACGGCCGAGCAGGGATTGGTGATCTGCGGCAGGTCGGAGAAGGGCTTGCCGCCGGCCGTCTTGCCGGTGTCCGCCAGCGCCTGCAGGTCGTTCGTGGGCAACACCAGCCCCGTGCTGTTCGTGCCCCCGCCACCGCCGTAGTAGTACTCCAACCGTCCCGGGAAGGCGTTCCACTGGATGGGCTGGTACACCACCTCCGCGGGGTCCGTCGTCACCGGGTTGAAGTACCAGGTGTTGTCCGCCGCGTTCATGCTGTTCCACGGGTTGCCGGTGATGCCCTGCTGCGTGAAGCCCGTGAGGTTGAACGTCCAGGCCTCATTCAATTGCTTCTGCAGCGTGGGGTCCTGCGGGAAGTCGATCTGGTTCGCGGGGGTCAGGAAACGCCGGACGGCTTCAGCGGTCTGGGGCGACAGCATGGCGGGGGCTCCTTGGAATGGGACTGCCT
Source organism: Corallococcus praedator (assembly GCF_003612125.1). GTDB lineage: Bacteria > Myxococcota > Myxococcia > Myxococcales > Myxococcaceae > Corallococcus > Corallococcus praedator. Next base: position 4,664 of record NZ_RAWI01000167.1, on the reverse strand, counting down.
CCGGGTGAGCAGGAGGTGCCCGCCCCCAGTGCAATCCCGTCGCCATTCAGACAGACGCCGTGTCCAACCCCTCACGCCCCAAGGTGCGTAAGGGATTACCGAGTCCTGGGTCGGAAATGATTGCGTCCCGTTGAGACGCGATTGCGTTCCCTCGGGAAGGCAATGGCCTGACGCGTCAGTGCGAGCTGTCTGAGAATGGCTGCACTTCGGCCTGGGCCAGGTGCACGTTCTCGAAGCGGGCCGGGCGCAGCATGCGCGTGGTCAACACCAGTGCCAGGAAGATGGCGCTGGTGCTGAGCGCCACGAAGCGCAGGCCCGCTCGGTCCGCCAGCGCGCCCTGAAACCAGACACCCAGCGAATAGCCCGCGCCCAACACCATGGTGTACAGACTGCCCATGCGCGCCTGCAGCTCACGCGGCACGCGGTTCTGGCAGGACGCGCTCAGGCTGCTCATCAGCACGAGGTAGTTGGCGCCCAGGAAGAAGATGCACACCGCGGCCACCTGCAGCGTGGGCGCCAGCCAGTAGATGCCGGACAGCACCGCGATGGACGTCGCCGCGTAGCCGCGCAGCCGGCGCTGGCCGAACGTCTCCGCCAGCGTGCCCACGCCCAGCGCCGCCGTCACCGCGCCCGCGCCCTGGCAGGTGACCAGCAGCGACGTCGCCGCCGCGCCCTGGCCCAGCTCCCGGATGGCGAACACCGGCACCAGCCCGATGAAGGGCGCCACCAGCGCCGCCACGAAGAAGGTGGCCACCAGCACCAGGGAGATGTCCTCGTCGTCGCGCGCCACGGTGATGCCGCGCCGGATGCCGGCCCAGAGCGGTTCGCGCTTCACCGCCGGGTCCCGGGGCCGGGGCATCACGCGGGAGAGCGCCACCAGCACCGCGAAGAACGACAGCGTGTTCGCGAGCAGGGCCCAGGCGGGTCCGCTCACCTGCAACGTCAGCGCGGCCAGCGTGGGCCCCAGGATGCGCCCCAGGTTGAACTGCGCCGAGTTGAGGCTCGTGGACAGGTGCAGCTCATGCGGGGGCACCAGCTCCGCCAGCAGCGCGCCGAAGGCCGGGTAGGTGAGCGTGCCCACGCACCCATTCAGGAACGAGATGACCCCGATGACGGGCACCGACAGCTGCCCCCGGAACGCCAGCACCGTCAGCACGCCCGCGAGCGCCGCTTGCAGCACCGCGCCGAGCGCCGCGTAGGCGCGCCGGTCGAAGCGGTCCGCCAGCGCTCCGCCCAACGGCGACAGGATGACCGCGGGCAGGAACGACAGCGCGACGATGGCGCCCGTGGACTCGGCGCGGCCCGTCGTCTGCGTGACGTACACGCCCATCGCCACCGTCTCCATCCAGGTGCCGATGTTGGAGATGAGCGCGCCCATCCACACCGCGAAGTAGCCGGGGTGTTCGAAGGGGCGCAGCGAGGCGAGTCGGTGGGTCGATGACACGGCGGCTTTTCTCTTAGCGCACGGCGTGACGGCGCGCCCGGCACGGCGCGGCACGCTTGGAGTCGCAATGAAGAGGACGGCAGTCCAGGCAGCAGCCCGGCTTCAACAGGGCAGGCATTCCGTGACAGCGACGCGCGGGACGTGACGCTCCGGACACGCTCCGCTCCACCCACGGACGCGGAGGTCCGTGGGTGGGGGTGCGGCGTTGTCGGGAAGGGGGTGCGCTACGGCGCGCTGCCGGCGGCCGTCACCGGGGCCTTGCGCGGGGAGAGGCGGCCGTCGTCGGCGATGCGGGCGCCCGTTTCGGGGAAGTCCTCCTGGGAGAGCTTGCGCACCAGGGAGACGACGTTGGCGTCCGGGTCCGGCTGGGCGATGCCCTCGCCCACCTGCTTCGTGGGGAGGATGCGGCCGGTGGAGAAGCGGCCCTGGCTGTCCAGCTCCACCTCCAGGACCATGCCCAGGCCCTGGGGACCCTTGAGGTTGAAGCGGCCGTAGGTGGCGAAGTTGCCCATCGAGTAGGCGATGAGGCGGCCCTGGTAGAACTCCATCGCGCGCGCGACGTGCGGGCCATGGCCGAGCACCAGGTGCGCGCCCGCGTCCACCACCGCGTGGGTGAAGACGCGCAGGTCGCCTCGGTCCTCTCCGAAGAACATCTCCTTGCCCGGGGGCACGTGCAGGGCCTTGCCGCCCTCGGCGCCGCCGTGGAAGGAGACGACGACGATGTCGTGCGTGGCGGCCACCTGCTTCACCAGCGCGGTGGCGTTGGGCAGGTTGTTCAGGTGGTTGCACCCGGCCGACGTGTGGAAGGCCACGAGGCCAATCTTCAGGCCGTTGCGCTCCAGCGTGGCCACGCTGCCCGGCGGACCGCTCCAGGCGATGCCCAGCGCGTCCAGGGTGGACTCGGTGGCGCGGCGGCACTCCTCGCCGAAGTCACCGGAGTGGTTGTTCGCGGTGGAGACGACGTCCACGCCCGCGTCCTTGATGTACTGGCCAAACGAGGTGGGGGAGCGGAACGCATAGCAGTTGGCGGGCGAGCGGCACTTGGTGGTGCGGCCGGTGTCGCACAGCGGGCCCTCCAGGTTGACGAAGGTGAGGTCCGCGTCCTCCAGCAGCGGGCGCACGCTGGCGATGACGCTGCCGGCGCCTTCGGGGGGCAGGTAGCCCTCCGGCACGGTGGTGCCGAGCATCAGGTCGCCGGTGGCGCGGATGCGCACCTTCGCGCCCGGGGGCGGGGGAGGGCGGGGCGCGGCGTCCACGGGCTGCGCGAGCCGGGCCTGGAGCGCCGCCTGGCTGCGGGCCTGGGTGAGCGCACCTTCCAGGTCGGGCTGGTCCGGCTTGAGCGCGCGCACCTGCGTCCACTGCGTGAGGGTTTCCGACCAGCGGCCGTCCAGGGAGTAGGCCCAGCCCAGCTCCCAACGGCAGTCGGCGCGGGACGGCGCGGCCTGGACGCACGCGGACAGCTCCGCGATGGCGGTGGCGCTGTCCTTGGACTTGAGGGCTTCCACGCCCCGGGCGTAGTGCGCGTCCGGGTCCCCCACGGCGACGAGGCCGGGCGCGGTGCCGGACTTCTCATGCATCGCGATGGCGGCGGCGCGCAGGGCCGCGACACTGGCGTCCACCGCGATGCGGCCTGCTTCCGAGAGGCTGGTGGAAGGGGTGACGGGCTGCGCGGAGGTCGTGTCCGTGCTGGGGGGCGTCGTGCCCTGCACGGTGGTGGTGCCCGTGGGCGGCGTCGCGGAGGCAGTGCTCGTAGCGGAGGGCGAGGTGCCCGACGCGGGCGTCGTGTTCGACGGCGCGCCCGGGGCCGGTGCGGAGGCAGGCGCCGCCATGCCGGCGGGCATCCGCATCGAGACAGACGGGGCCGTGCCATTCGCGAAGGTCACCCCGGAGGAGGCCGTGCGCGGCGCGACGCCCGCGACCTGCACGATGCCCCCATTGCCACGCATCGGCGCCGTCGCCGTGAGCGTGGATGAAGGATTCCTCGCGACGGCCTGCACGGAGGCGAGGCCTGCATTCGTGAGCTGCGCGGAGCCCATCACGGTCGTGCGCTGGCTGTTGGCCGCGGCCTTCACGGAGGCGAGGCCCGCCACACTGAGCTGTCGTGAGCCCGCGAGCGTGGCATGCGTGCCTCCCACCGCCGCCTGCACCGAAGCGAGCCCTGCCGCGCTGAGTTGATCGGTTCCGGCTTCGGCCGCGCGCTGGATGTTGACTGCGGCCCCCATCACCGATGCGACACCGGCCGCGCCGAGCTGTTCAGCCCCGACGTTCCGGATGACGGAGCGCACGGAGGCCGTGCCCGCATCGAGGAGGAGCGCGGTGCTGGGACGCTCGGCTGTGGAGAAGTTGGGGACGGACGTGGCGGGCGCGGCGAGCGCCAGCATCAACAGGACGGACGGGGCCATGGCCCGCCCATCTTACGGGAAGGCGACGGGACGAGGGCGGCACCGCTGGGGCCGGCTCGATAGCAGCCGGGCAGGCGACACCCCCACCTCCCTTCCAGCACCTACCCCCGTCCGTCGCCGGACAGGGCCTACCCCAGCGCGTCGAGCAGCATCGAACCCCGGCGCTGGCGCGGCAGCAGCCGGAAGTGCCTCAGCTCCTTGCGCTTCACCCGCCGCTCCAGCGCGCTGTGCAGCGACAACCGCCCCGGCCCCCGCATCAACGTCCCCAGGGCGATGGCGATGAGCGCCACGTTGAACTCGTACCCGCCCTTGGTGATGTCGAAGCCGTTCTTGCCGTGCACCTTCGCGATGGCCACTGCCTGCGTCACGATGACCGACAGCGCCGTGAACCGCGTCGCGATGCCCAGGATGGAGCTCACCCCCGCCACCAGCTCCGTGATGCCCGTCGCCAGCACCCACGGACGCCCCGGCTTGAACCCGAGCTGCTCGAACATGCCCGCGTGCTGTTCGGCGCCCTCCTTCTTCAGCTTCGCGAGCCCGTGCTGGATCATCGTCGCGCCCAATGACAGACGCGGAGGCAGCAGCGCGGCCGACTTCAACAACGACGGTTGTTCGTTCAGCATCGTCACGTTCATGGGTGCTCTCCTCGTCCGGGACGCACGCGTCCGGTGGGTGAAGTGCCCCATACGTTGTGACGCGTCCGCCCTTCCGGCCCGGACGCCCGCCCGGCCCGTGGCTCTGCGGGCAGGCACTCAACCCCCGTCTCGCTCCGCCAGCGGCACGTCCATCAACGCCGCCACCTCCGCGCCGTAGCCCCC
>NZ_RAWI01000166.1 GCF_003612125.1 Corallococcus praedator | reverse complement strand
CGCCTCGAATGCTTCTGCAATCCGCGTCCACTCCGGCTTCTCCACCTGCTTCGCCATGCCCGGAAGCGTCCGCCGCTCGCCGCTACCCCGGCAATCCCTCACGGCACGTCGTTGGCCGGACGGTTACCGACGTCTCGCCCAAGCAACTGGTGCCCAGGCTGGCGGACCGGGGCGAGTACCTGGCCAGCGAGGCGAGCTTCTACCGGGTACTGCGCGCAGCGGGGCAGCTGGCCCACCGAGGCCCCGCGAAGCAGCCCACGCCGCGCCCCAAGGCAGAACACACCGCCACCCGGTCCTGCCAGGTGTGGAGCTGGGACATCACCTACCTGAAGGGCCCGGTGAAGGGCTGCTTCCTCTACCTCTACCTCGTGGTGGACGTCTTCAGCCGCCGCATCATGGGCTGGCGCGTCCACGAGGAGGAATCGTCCGCGCATGCCGCGACCCTCATCCGCGACAGCTGGCACGAGGCGGGCAGCCCCGAGGGCTTGGTGCTGCACTCGGACAACGGCGGCCCGATGAAGGGCGCCACGATGCTGGCCACGCTGCAATGGCTGGGCGTGGCGCCCTCCTTCAGTCGGCCCCGCGTCTCGGACGACAACGCGTTTTCCGAAGCCCTCTTCCGAACGCTGAAGTACCGCCCGTCCTTCCCCCAGCGTGCCTTCGCGTCGGCGCAGGACGCGAAAGCGTGGGTGACGCGTTTCGTCGCCTGGTACAACACCGAGCACCGGCACTCCGCCATCCGCTTCGTCACGCCGGAAGCCAGACACTTCGGCCTCGATGTCTCGCTGCTCGCCCAGCGCCACCAGGTGTACCTGCGCGCTCGCGCTCGTCACCCCGAGCGCTGGAGCCGCGACACGCGCGACTGGACGCCCGCGGGCCCCGTGCGCCTCAATCCCTCTCCGGAAGCGCAGGAGCTGAAGCATATCGGCTGAACCTTCTCACGCGACAACTACCTTGACGCTCACCGCGATGATGGTTGGCATTTCGCACCCATGCCCGTGTCTAGGTTTGGAGGGCTTTGAGGCTGGGCAGCCGACGACGCCCGAAACATCCCCCTTGACACGAGAGACACCTCAACCTCCGTCTGGTTGAGCCAAGCGACCACTTACCCCGGATGGACCGCCCCCTCTAGCGATTGGTATGCGTCTGCCACGCATGGGTAGCTCCTAGATTAAGCCCCTTTCTTCGGGACAATGGACGTGATTATTTCATTTGCCTTGTTCGTTGTTGATTCGATTATGGCCTGGATGTTTGAGTCGTTCTCGTTTTTGCTGTCATTGCCTGTTGCTTTTGATTCGACTTGTGCCCCGGAGGGGGTACTCGGACGGCCCAGGATGAGCTGTCTGATTACTTGCTGCATTGTCGTATGATATGTTTCCTGTGAGGCAATGCGAGCATAGTCGAGTGCGAGTTCGTAGCGTTCGAGTGACGCGACGTCTTGTGCAGACTGCTGATATTGTTCGCGCAGCTTGGCATCATGCCGAAGAAGTGCTGTTCCGATACCCAGTGGTACGGCTGCGAGGCTTAGGCCTCCGAACATGAAGTGCCAGTCGGGATTTGGACTCTTCAGTAATATCATGGCTGCGACCCCAGGACCTGCAATCGCAAGGATGAAGAATGCGAACGCGCCGCGGTAAGCCCATACGGAACGACGCCAAAGTCGATCTGCATCTCCACGCATGAGGCTGGTGCGACTACGAAGTGCGATGCGAGCAAGCTCAAGGCGCGCAACCAGCTTAGGATCTTCCGCAGTCGCTACTTCCTGTGCAAGCACTCGCTCGCGGACAGCATCCTGAGCGCGTCCCTTCTCTGAAAAACTTTCCCGGAGATTCGCGCCGAATGATGCAATCCAAGCAAGTATCCCTCCCAAGACTATAAAAAATGTCAGGGCGGCGAGAACCAGTTTTCCAATATTTCCAATGCTGCTAGAGTATATGAAGTAAGGCAGGGCGCCAATGAGGATGATAAGTATTGCGTTGAGGGCTTTGCTGGTCCAGGGCTTGGCCGACGGTGCTACGCGTGACGTTGCTACGAGTCTCGCGCGGCCACTGCCGGCCGGATCGCGAGAGACAATTGACGCTGCGTCTATCAAAAAAGAGCTCACCAGTTCATCCGCTAATCCCGCAAAATTAGCAGGCACGTGAATAATGACTCTCAGCGTGCGACTGGTTTTAGAGGCGAGTTGCACTTTGAGCCCTGCGGATGATGCAAGGGCGTCCAATTGTGTCCGCCACGCCTCTGGGGGCTCTCCTGAAAGATGATAGATTCCAGAGTAGTCGGCCATCGGGAAGTTGTATGTTGAACTCACCCTAGGTTCAAGTGGGTTTCAGAGTACCCAATCATCTTCGCCGTTTTGGAGCCTAGGGGCTGGAGGCCGGTGACCCGCCGATGCAGTGGTATCCGTCCCGAATCAATATAGGTCCTCTGGATTGCTGGGGCTTGAGAGGAGGCGGGAGCTATTTGGTGGCGTGGGTGTTGAAATGTGTGCAGGTGGGCATGTCGGGAAAAGCCGCGCTTAGGTTGAGGTTGCTCGGGAATTCAGTAACCTACAACCATGACCCTGCGTGTACCCCCCGCGCTATCAATCCTGGATAGTGAAAAGCTCGGTGCTGTTGATACGCCCGAGAATCTATATAAACGGCTCAAGGGTGGCTTGGTAAAGGACCTCTGTGCTCAAGCCGAGACCACCCTCGGCGATGCTGGTTGCTACGACTTGGGGCTCCCTCCTCCAGGCACTTCATTGTCCTTGAGTCCAGGCGCTTCACTTGATCCGTTCTCTCGCTTCGCCAAGTGTCATGCAATTGAGTGTTTGCTTGATAGCACTACTCGCTTTTCTCAGACGCTCGGTCTTTTTGCCGATGCGATAGTGATTCCTGACCCGTTTACTCCGCTTTTTCGTAATGCGAAGTTGTCTCCAGGGTTGGCGATAGAGCTTTTTCGACGACTGCGTGTTCTTGAGGTGGTTCGTCCACTGGTTGAAGAAGGGATTGTAAAATTCAGCTCTCCTGGAATGTCGTACTGTCATAAATGCGCTTCGAAAGTTGAATCCAGGATTGAGGAGGCTGCCCTCCAGTCGGCGCAGGAGACTGTTGATCGAGCGCAGTTTGATGTGCGGGTGGCTGATCGTAGACTATGTATGTTGTCGTTTGAGGCTCCGGACGCAGATGATGGCCTAGTAAGGATGTTGCGACTTCAAGGCGATGACCGTGGGTTAGTTGATGGCTATCGACTTGCCCCTGGGCGCCCCCTTGCCCGCTCTGCCGTCCGTCGCCTGCGCCCACTGCTTGCTCGTATTTATGCTGGTGAGCTGTTTGATGCCCTTGTTCATCTTCAGCGTGCCGAGACTGATGGTACCTATTTTGCTACTGGGGCGCGACATGATGCTCGGCTCTTGCACGAGTTGGGTCGTGTTGTTGCTGCTGATCCAGTGGCGGAGCAGTTCAATGCGCTATCCGATGTGCAGATCCCCTGGGTTAGCAATTTGACTCCAGAGCAGGTGGTGGTTCTTCGGGCCGAGGCTTATAGTGCATTGCCAAGGTTCAGGGCGTATGTCACTAAGGCTCTTTCTAGTGGGTCGCGACTGGATGCAGTTGTTGAGATTGAGAGCCTGCAGGAGGCAGCAGTTGAAGCTGAGCTTGAGTTGTCTGCGGTTTCTAAGTTGAAAATTGGTAAGGACTTGATTACTGCGGGCGGTATTGGATTGGCTGTGGTTGGCGCGGCCCTTGGGGGGGAGGTTGCAGTCACGGCAATTGGGGCACTCGTTGCGGCTGTTTCCGCAGTCCATTCCAGGCATGGTCCTGCTGCTCAGCAGATTCAGAGAATAAAAAGTGATCCGAGTTTTGTTCTCGTGAGAGCAAAGCGCATTTTCGAGGATTCGCATCGCTAGTGAAAAGTTGTCGATGTATGGCGTGATGTGGGGGTTGGGTGGGTGTTGCTGATTGTGTGTTGTCTTTTTTAATGTGACTTTGTGTGGTTCTGTTGCTGGCTGTGGATTCAGTTGGTTTGGGTTCGCAATTGCAGTCGTCTGGGTCTGTTCGAGTTCGGGAAGGTTCAGCGCACGCTGGCCCAGAAGGGATGGAGCGCCTGCCGGCTGGCGGCCAATGCGTGGCGCGCGTCCGCGTTGACGTCGCCGGTGGCGAAGCTGTCGTCGCGGCCCGCCAGCACCTCGATGCAGGCGTGCACGGAGTTCGACAGGCCCTCCAGCGAGTAACCCCCCTCCAGGCACAGCACCAGCTTGCCGCCGGAGACCTCCTCCGCCAGCTTGCGCACGGCGGTGCACATCGCCGCGAAGCCGCGCTCGGTGACGTCCATGCCGCCAATGGGGTCGTCGCGGTGCGGGTCGAACCCCGCGGAGACGAGGATGAGGTCGGGCCGGTAGGCCTGCGCGACAGGCAGCAGCAGCTCCTCGAAGATCATCCCGTAGTCGGCGTCGGTGTTGCCGCCGGGCAGGCCGCAGTTGACGGTGAAGCCCTGGCCCTCGCCCCGGCCCACCTCCGGCGCGGCGCCGCTGCCCGGGTAGTAGGGGAACTGGTGCACGGACTGGTAGAGCACGTCGCGCCGGCCCCAGAAGGCGGCCTGGGTGCCGTTGCCGTGGTGCACGTCCCAGTCCAGCACCAGCACGCGCTCCGCGCCCAGCCGCCGTCCGGCCTCCGCGGCGATGGCGACGTTGTTGAACAGGCAGAAGCCCATGGCCCGGTCCGGCTCCGCGTGGTGGCCGGGCGGACGCACCAGCGCGAACGCGTTCTTCGCCCGGCCCGCGAGCACCGCCTCCACGGCCTGCACCGCCGCGCCCGCCGCAAGCCTCGCCGCGTCCACGCTGTCCGGTGACACGAAGGTGTCCCCGTCGATCTCCGCGCTCTGTCCGCTCAAGCTCGCGAGCGATGCCAGGAGCGCCGGGCCGTGCACCGCGGCCAGCTCCGCGTCGGTGGCGGAGCGGGGCTGCGCCATCACCGTGCCCGCGATGGGGGTCCGGGCGAGCATCTGGAGGATGCGCCGCAGCCGGGCGGGGGACTCCGGGTGGCCCTCGCCCGGGTCGTGCTGGAGGAAGAGCGGGTCGGTGAGCAGCAGCGTCGCGGTCATCGTACTGACGACCTTACGCATCCCGGGGCCGGGAACCCAGCGCCAGGGTCGGGCCAGGAGGGGCCGCTCCTTGCCCTGGGTGGCACACCCTCCCTACAGTGCGCGGGCCTTGGCACGTCGTCTCAAGAAACCCGGTCTCCGGGGCATCCTCCTGGGTTCTTTCGGCCTCGCACTGGCCGTCGTCCTGGGGACGCTCTACTTCGTTGTCCCGCTTCAAGTGGGAAACCACCTGCAGGAGGGCATGCTCGCTCGCGCCCGCTACAAGGCCCAGGAGGTGAGCGTCCTGCTCGGAGGCCAGGCAGGCGCTCGGCCAGGCCCTGGCCTGCAGGGCATCTACCGTCCCGACAAGGACTTCAGTGTCGTGGCCGTCGTGGACGCGCAGGGCTCGCCCCTGGCCACCCACCCCTCGCCGGTGCCCAGCTGGTTCCAGAGGGCCCTGGAGGACCGCACCCGGTCGGACGCCGGTGCCCAGCTCCCGCTGGACAAGCTGACGTTCCCCAACGGCGACGTGGCGGTGGCTGAACCCGTGATGCTCGCGGGCGGAGCACCCGGGGAAGTGGTGGTGGTGGTGAACCTGTCGCGGCTGGATGAAGTGCTCCAGTCGCTGCGGCACACCGTGCTGCTGGCCTTCCTGGTGGGCCTGGTGCTGTTCCTGCTGGTGGCGTTCCTCATCTCCCGCGCGTTCATCCTCCAGCCGCTGGACACGATGATGTCCATGGCGCGCAAGCTGGCGGAGGCGGACCTCACCGGCCGCGCGGAGGTGCGCAACAGCACGGACGAACTGGGCCAGCTGGCGGAGGCGCTCAACCGCATGGCCCAGAGCTGGCGCGACACGCTGGGCCGCGTGCGCGGCGTGTCCGACGTGGTGGCGGGCGTCATCGAGCAGATCCACCGCACCGGCACCACCGTGTCCTCCGGCGCGGGCACCGTGCAGTCGCGCGTGGAGGAGACGTCCTCCTCCATGGTGGAGATGATGGCCAGCTTGCGCGGCATCGCGGAGAACGTGGAGGTCCTCTACCAGAGCGCGGAGGAGAGCAGCTCCTCCATCATGGAGATGGCCGCCACCAACGACGAGGTGGCGGAGAACGTCCAGGCCATGGCCGCCAGCGTGGAGGAGACCACCAGCGCCATCGAGCAGATGACGTACTCCATCAAGGAAGTGGCCAAGAACATCGAGGACCTGTCCGCCTCCACCGAGGACACCTCCTCCGCCATCAGTGAGATGGACGCGGCCATCGGCCAGGTGGACGCCAACGCCAACGAGACGGCCCGCCTGTCTGAACAGGTCTTCGAGGACGCCCAGACGGGCGTGGAGGCCCTGCGCAAGACGCTGTCCGGCATCGATCGCATCAAGGACACCAGCCGCACCGCCGCGGGCGTCATCGACAGCCTGGGCCGGCGCATCTCCGAGATTGGCAACATCCTCAACGTCATCGACGACGTGGCGGAGCAGACGAACCTGCTGGCCCTCAACGCCGCCATCATCGCCGCGCAGGCCGGCGAGCACGGCAAGGGCTTCGCGGTCGTGGCCGAGGAGATCAAAGACCTGGCCGAGCGCACCGGCGCGTCCACCAAGGAGATCGCGGAGCTCATCCGGGGCGTGCAGGAGGAGAGCCGCAACGCCGTGGTGGTGATGAACCAGGGCTACAAGAGCGTGGAGGAGGGCGTGCAACTGGGCCGCGAGGCGGAAGGGGCCTTGCGGAAGATCAACGACAGCACGCAGAAGTCCACGCAGATGGTGAAGGCCATCGCCCGCGCCACGGTGGAGCAGTCCCGGGGCAGCAAGCAGGTGACGGCGGCCATCCACCGCATCTCCGCCACGGTGCAGATGATCTCCCAGGCCTCCAACGAGCAGGCCCGGGGCGGCGAGCAGATCATGAAGAGCGCGGAGCGGATGAAGACGCTCACCCAGCACGTGCAGCGCTCCAGCCAGGAGCAGGCGCACGGCAGCAAGCAGATCACCCGCTCCATTGAAAGCATCAACGAGATGGTCACCCACCTGAACCGCGCCCAGAAGGAGCAGACCAAGGGCAGCGAACAGGTGCTCAAGGCGGTGGAGACCATCAAGGGCGTGTCCGAGCACCAGACGCGTTCGGTGCGCCAGTTGGAAGAAGCCATCGACAACCTCACGCGTCAGGCGGAGATCCTCCGCGCCGAGGTGCGGCGCTTCCGCGTCTGAAGTCCCAGCCGTCTCCTGAAGAAGGCAGCCCGTTCCTCATGTCCGCCGAGTCCGCGTCTTCCCCCGCTGCTGTCTCCGAGCGCGCCGTGGTGCTGCTCATCGGCGCGGTGCAGTTCGTCAACATCCTCGACTTCGTGATGGTGATGCCGCTGGGCCCCGACTTCGCGAAGGGGCTGGGCATCGAGTCGTCGCACATCGGCACCATTGGCGGCAGCTACACCGCCGCCGCGAGCGTGGCGGGGCTGGTGGGCGGCTACATGCTGGACCGCTTCGACCGCCGCAAGGCGCTGGCGGTGTGCATGCTGGGGCTGGTGGCGGCCACGGCGGCGGGCGGCCTTGCCACGGGGCTGTCCACGCTGCTCCTGGCGCGGGTGTGCGCGGGCCTCTTCGGCGGGCCGGCGACGGCGCTGTCGCTGTCCATCATCGCGGACCTCATCCCGGCGGAGCGCCGGGGCCGGGCGCTGGGCGCGGTGATGGCGTCCTTCTCCGTGGCGTCCGTGCTGGGCGTCCCCATGGCCCTGAAGGTGGCGGAGGTGGGCGGCTGGCGGCTGCCCTTCTTCGCGGTGGCGGCGCTGGGGCTGGTGGTGGCCACGGCCGCGCTCATCCTCCTGCCGCCGGTGCGCGGCCACCTGGGGCAGGGCGGCAGCGCGGCCCGGGCCCCGGGCGTGGGCGCGCTCCTGGGCCGCTCCGACGTGCAGCTGTCGTATCTGATGACGGCGCTGGTGATGATGAGCGGCTTCATCGTCATCCCGAACATCTCCGCCTATCTGCAGCAGAACCTGGGCTACCCGCGCGACCGGCTGTGGATCATCTACTTCGCGGGCGGCATCGTGAGCTTCGTCACGCTGCGGATGACGGGGCCGCTGGTGGACCGCTTCGGTTCGTTCCGCGTGGGCACGGTGGGCGTGCTGCTGGCCGCGGTCTTCACCTTCGTGGGCTTCGTCTCCTATCCTGCGTGGCTGCCCATCCCGCTGCTCTTCATGGGCTTCATGATGGCCATGGGGGTGCGCAACGTGGCGTACAACACGCTCACCTCCCGCGTGCCGGACAACCCGGTGCGCGCCCGCTTCATGTCGCTGCAGTCCGCGACGCAGCACATGGCGTCCGCGCTGGGCGCCTTCCTGTCCTCCCGCCTGCTGGTGGACCTGCCGGACGGGACGCTGGGCGGCATGGGGACCATCGCCTGGGTCTCCATTGGCCTGTCGCTGGGGGTGCCCGTCATGCTGTGGGTGGTGGAGAACCGGGTCCGCTCGCGCGAACAGGCCCGGGCCCTGGCGGCGCCCCCCTCCCAGGGACTGGCGGTGCCGCTGTCGCCCCAGGCGAACCCCCACGCCTGAGGCGTTTTGCCCCACCGGGCACCGGGGGCACGACCGCCCGCCCCCTCCTCACGGTGCCGGCCGGTCGCTGGATGTCCACTGGCGGTTGCGCGAGCCCGCTCCCGGGGCGATAACCCGGGATCTCCCTCCAAGGGGACTCTGAAGACCCATGTTCAACATTGGCGCAGGCGAAATGGTGTTCATCCTGGTGGCCGCGCTGATCGTGCTCGGCCCCCAGCGGTTGCCTGAGCTGGCGCGGGCCATCGGCAAGTTCATGCGCGAGTTCCGTCGCCAGACGGACGATGTGCGCAACGTGGTGGAGCGCGAGTTCTACCAGATGGATCAGGACTTCAACCGCGAGCTGCCGGCGCCGACGCGCCCGGGCACGCGCGTGCCGTCGCCGCCCCCGGAGCTGGCCTCCAGCGCGCACCACCTGCCGGATGGGTCCATGCCCAACCTGCTCGCGGAGCCCTCCCCGTCGCTCACCGAGTCCCTGGACCCCGTGCGGCTGCCCGCTCCCGAAGCGGCGTCGGAGTCGTCTTCTGACGCCGGGGCCGCGCCCCTGACGATGGCGGCGCTTCCCGAGGCTTCGCCCGCGACCGGCGCCGAAGCGGACGGTGAAGCCGCTGGGGTGGAGCCGCGCCTGGGGCCGGATGGCCTTCCGCAACTCGCCCCCATTCCGGGCACGGTGGCGCGCAACGCGCCGAAACGGAGCTGAGCCCTGAACCGCCAAGGGGTTGATTTCAACGATTTGCGCATGAGCCTGTCGGAGCACCTGACGGAGCTGCGCTCGCGGCTCGTGAAGTGCTCGCTCGCGGTGCTCGTGCTGGGCGCCGTGTCGCTCATCTTCGCCAAGCCCATCTTCGGCCTGCTGATGCGGCCGGTGCTCGACGCGCTGCCCGCGGACGGGCGCTCGCTCGTCTACACATCCGGCATCGAAGAAATCAACGTGCTGATGAAGGTGGGCGTGTACTGCGGCATCTTCCTCACCACGCCCGTCATCCTCTGGCAGATCTGGGGCTTCGTGGCGCCGGGGCTCTACCCGGAGGAGCGCAAGTACGCGTCGCCCTTCGTGGTGCTGGGCTCGGTGGCCTTCATCGTGGGCTCGCTGTTCTGCTACTTCCTGGTGCTGCCCTCCATGTTCAAGTTCCTCCTGAGCGAGGAGGAGACGCTCGCCCTGGAGCAGCGCGTGGACACGGCGCGCCTGGGCGGGGAGGACGCGCTGCGCTTCCTGCGCATTGGCGAGGTGGAGAGAGCCGGCCACCTGGCGAAAGAGACCAGCGCCGCGCTGACGGCCGCCGGTGAAGGCCAGGTGAAGGACCCGGAGGTCGCCACCGCGAAGAGCGTGGAGCTGACGGCGCGCCTGAAGGGCCTGGGCGAGTTGCTGGACGCGGCGTCGGACGGGCTGGGCGCCCCCGCGCGCGGCGTGCTGCGCGCGGCGGTGGAGAAGCGGGTGGAGGCGGTGAACGCCTACGGCCGGCAGGACTACGCCACGTCGGAGGCGGCCATGGACCAGGCGGCGAGCCTGCTCGCGGGCGTGGCCCCCACGCGCGCGGAGGAGATGTCCGGCCTGTGGCGGCTGCAGAAGGAGCTGGCCCGGGGCCACGCGGAGGCGGAAGCCGCGCGCTGGACGCGCCCCATGCTGACGATGAACGAGCAGCTGTCGCTGGTGCTGCTGCTCATCCTCGCCTTCGGCGTCATCTTCGAGCTGCCGCTGGTGATGGCGCTCCTGGGCATCGTCGGGGTGGTGCAGTCGAAGTGGCTCTTCCGCTACCAGCGCCACGCGTTCGTGGTGTGCCTCATCGCGGCGGCCATCCTGACGCCCACGGGCGACGTGGTGAACCTGTCGCTGATGGCCGGCCCCATGCTGCTCTGCTACGAGCTGGGCGTGCTGGCGGTGTGGCTCATCGAGAAGCGCCGCGCGAAGTCGGAAGCCTCCACGGACATCACCCCGGCGGCGTAGGCTCTCGGGCGCATGAAGAGCCTCTCCGCGCGACTGATGGTGGACCTGCGCTACCTGCGCGCGCTGTCGCGCAGGTTCCGCAGCACGTTGCTGCTGGCGGTGGCCATCTTCGGGCTGGGGCCGCTGTTGTACCAGGCGCGCTACGTGGGGCCGGGGGGTGACCGCATCTCCTACGGAGAGGCGCTGCACCACGTCTACTTCCTGCTCTTCGGGCAGCCGTCGCTGCCGTACGTCAGCGACTGGCTGGTGGAGAGCCTGAACATCCTCATCCCGCCCATCAGCATCGCGCTGGTGGTGGATGGCGTGGTGCGCTTCGCGTACCTCTTCTTCGCCCGGCACAAGAACGACAAGGAGTGGGTCACCGTGGTGTCCGAAACGATGAAGGGCCACGTCGTGGTGTGCGGGGCGGGGCGCGTGGGCTACCGCGTGGTGACGCAGCTGCGGGAGATGGGCAAGGACGTGGTGGTGGTGGAGAAGCGCGAGGACGCGACGTTCGTGTCCGCGCTGCGCGATGAGAACGTGCCCTTGCTCATCGACGACACGCGCAGCCCGCTGTGCCTGCCGCGCACGCACGTGAAGAAGGCGTCCGCCATCGTCTGCGCCACGGACGACGACCTGGCGAACCTGAACATCGCGCTGGACGCGCGGCGGCTCAACCCGGGCATCCGCGTGGTCATCCGCCTGTTCGACGACGACCTGGGCGCGAAGGTGCGCGACACGTTCAAGGCGGAGGCCCTGTCCAGCTCCTCGCTGGCCGCGCCCGCGATGGCGCTGGCGGCGTTGGACCCGCGGCTCGTGCACTCGTTCCGCATTGGCAAGCACCTGATGGTGGTGTCGCTGTTCGTGGTGCGTGACGGCCTGCCGGGCCTGAACGTGTCCCAGGTGCGCGACCGCTTCGGCGGGCTGGCCCTGTCGCTCATCCGGGGCGCGGAGGAGACGCTGCACCCGCACGGGGACGTGGTGTTCCAGGCGGGGGACCAGGTCACCATCCAGGCGTCCTACCCGGAGTACTGCGTCCTGCGCGCCTTCACCGGTGAGGCGGAGGCGCCCGCGTACGCGGACCACGACAACTTCCTCATGCCAGGCTACCGCCCCACCGGGTGACCCGGCGGCTTGCGAGCGGGCGGGGAGGCCGGTCAGGCTGGGGGGGCTGGTTCCTGAAGGAAAGGTCCGCCCCGTGATGCGCCGTCCCGCTTTCGCCTTCTGCTTCCTGGCCGTCCTGTCCGCTGGCTGTGCGTCGTCACCGCGCCGTCTGGAGGGGGCGCAGGTGACGCTGGCCTCGCACGCGGACGCGCGCGTGGGCACCTACGTGTCGTCGCCGTGGGGCTTCAGCACGGCGTCGTATTGGATTGAAGGCCCCACGGGGCTCATCCTGGTGGACACGCAGTTCCTGCCGTCCGCGGCGGAGGAGTTCGTCACGTGGGCCGAAGCGGTGACGGGCAAGAAGGCGGAGCTGGCCATCGTGCTGCACGCCAACCCGGACAAGTTCAACGGCACGGACGTGCTGCGCAAGCGCGGCATCCGCGTGGTGACGAGCGAGCAGGTGCGTGCCGCCATCCCGGCCATCCACGAGAAGCGCACGCGGGCCTTCGCTGCGCGGTACGCACCGGATTATCCGACGACGCTGCCCCTGCCGGACAGCTTCGGAAGCCAGACGGCGGAGCTGAGCGCGGGCGGTGTGACGGTGAAGGCGCACGTGCTGGGCGCGGGCTGCAGCGAGGCGCACGTGGTGGTGGAGTTCGACGGGCATGTGTTCCCCGGCGACCTGGTGGCGAACGACGCGCACAGCTGGTTGGAGATTGGCCGCACGGATGCGTGGCTGGAGCGGCTGGAGGAGCTGAAGGCGCTGCGCCCGAAGGTGGTGCACCCGGGACGCGGGCCCTCCGGTGACGCGGGGCTGCTCACCCGGGAGCGTCAGTACCTGGAGCGCGTCATCGCGGAGGTCGCGGCGGAGAAGCCCCGGGGGGCGTACACGGAAGCGGCGGGGGAGCGCATCCGGGCGCGCATCGAAGCGGCGTTCCCGGGACTGCGCCTCCCGGTGTTCCTGAACATCGGCCTGCCGGCGGAGTGGGACCGGCAGGCGCGGGCCGCGGCGACCGCGCCCTGAAGGACGCGGTCGCGTGCCGACACTCAGGGATGCGGGCAGTTCGGTCCGAGGGAAAAGGTCCTCCAATAGGGTGTCTTCTGGCCCGCGTTGATCTCGGTGCCATCGCACTTGCAGTCGCGCCAGCCCACTTCGACGGTCTTCGACGAGTTGCTGTAGTAGGTGACGGAGAGGCTGGGATCGACGCCGCAACTGGGAGGCGCGATGGCCTGCTCCACCTGGTCCACGGCGGGCTCCTGTCCGGGAGACGATTCCGCGCCCCCGCATGCGGCCAGCAGCATTGCTCCGGTGAGCGACACACCCCTAAGAAGTCGGTTCATCTGGCAATCCTTTCCGTGAAAGGGAAGGAGACCAGACTACCGGGAGAAGCCGACAAATGCCGACAGGGCAGACCGCGAAGGTTGGATTCCAGGCAGGAGT
This sequence comes from Corallococcus praedator, assembly GCF_003612125.1. Taxonomy (GTDB): domain Bacteria; phylum Myxococcota; class Myxococcia; order Myxococcales; family Myxococcaceae; genus Corallococcus; species Corallococcus praedator. The sequence continues at coordinate 6,016 of NZ_RAWI01000166.1, read as the reverse complement.
CCGTCGCTCCTTCTCGGTGGGGGCGGACGTCGCGTGGCAGGGGTGGGGCGAAGGCCCGGGACTGGCTCGCTGGGTGGGCACGCTCCATGGGCCGTTGAAGCAAGGGGCGGCGCTCTCGCTTCCGGATGGGACCCGCGTGACGGTGGTGCGGTGCGTCCCCGCGAAGCAGTTGCGCCTGCGATTGGAGCGCGACGGGTGGAGCCGGGCCCGCACCGTCCAGCTGCGCCTGATTCCCTCCGTGCACGGCATCACCGTGGCGCTGCACGCGGAGGGGCTTCCGGATGCGGGCGTCCGCGAGGAGCTGCTGGCGCGGTGGACGCACGTCCTGGAGGGCTGGAATGCCTTCTCCGGCAGGAAGGTGGCGGTGAGCCGGTCGGGTTCCCTGGAGCGCGAGCCCGCGGGCAATGGGGGGGCAGAGGAGGCGCCTTCCCTGGAGCCGGGACTCGCGGAGAAGGGCGCGGCGGACCTGAAGAAGGCCGGGCCCGTCGGAGGGGCGCGCGGGGTGAAGAAGAGCGCGGCGCGCGGCGCGAAGTCCGCGCCCGTGAAGTCCCGGGGCGGAGTGAAGAAGGGCGCGTCCGCGAAGCGCCCTCTTGCCTCAGGAAAGACGACCGCGAGGAAGACGGCTGGGAAGGGGAAGCCATCCCCTTCCGCGAAGAAGACGCGGTCCCGGAAGTAGGCCGCGCCAGGAGCGCAAGCCGTTGCCGCGAAACGGCATCTCCGCGCGGTGAGTGGGCCCTTGAACCGGCCCCCTGCGCCGGCCCGCCGCCGTCACCGCCCGCGCAGTCCCTGGGCAATCTTCAGGATGTCCGCGAGCACGCCCGCCGCCGTGACGGGGCCGCCCGCGCCCGCGCCCTGCACCAGCAGCGGGTGGTCCGCGTAGCGCTCCGTGGAGAAGGCCACGAACGCCTCCGAGCCGCGCAGACGCGTCGCCGGATGCTCCTTGGGCACGGCCACCGGCCCCACGCGCAGCACCGGCCCGTCCTTCGCGGACGGGTCGATGCGCGCCAGATAGCGCAGCACCTTGCCCTCCGCGCGCAGGCCCTCGATGCGCGAGGTGAACGTCCGGTCCAGCTTCTCCAGGCCGGAGAGGAAGCGCTCCACGTCCACTTCCTCCAGGTATTCGCGCGGCACGAAGGGCTCCACCTCCACGTCCTCCATCGACAGCTGCAGGCCCTGCTCACGCGCGAGGATGAGCGCCTTGCGCGCGGCGTCCGTGCCCGCCAGGTCCTCGCGCGGGTGCGGCTCCGTGAAGCCCTTCTCGCGCGCGGTGCGCACCGCCTTCGACAGCGGCACGCCGTCCATCAACTGCTGGCTCAGGTAGCCGAGCGTTCCGGAGAACGAACCCTCCACCCCGTGCACCCGGTCCCCCGTGCGCACCAGGTCCTTCAGCGTCTGGATGACGGGCAGGCCCGCGCCCACCGTCGTCTCGTAGTGGTAGGCGCGGTGGTTCAGGTGCGCGGTGCTCCGCAGCCGCTCCCACACCTCGCGCGGCTGCGTCAGCGGCTTCTTGTTCGCCGCGACCACGTGGATGCCGCTGCGGAACGCCTCCAGGTACAGCGCCTCCATGCCGTCCGCCGCGGTGCAGTCCACCAGCACCGGCACCGGCAGCCGCCGCAGCGGCTCCAGCAGCGCCTGCACCACGGGCGGGGACGCACCCTCGGGCACCGCTTCGATGCGCTCGCGCCACTGGCTCAGCGGGATGCCTTCTGGTGAAAAGAGCACCCGCCGGCTGTCCGCGAGCCCCACCAGGTTGAGCTGGATGCCGTGCGCCTGCGCCAGCGTCTGTTGCAGCGTGCGCAGCTGTTCCAACAACTGGCTGCCCACCACGCCATGGCCCAGCACCAGCAGGCTCACCTCCTCATGGGCGAAGTGGAAGGCCGCGTGCACCGTGCGCACCGTCAGCGCCGTCTCCCCTCCATCCACGATGAAGGAGATGGAGCGCGCGCTGGCCGTCTGCGCGATGGCGCGCACGTTGATGCCCAGCGCTCCCAACGGCTGGAACAGGCGTCCGGCCACGTTGGCGCCCTGGCCCATCGCCTCCGCCACCAGCGCCACCTGCGTCACCGGCGCGCGCACCTGGGGCGGCAGCAGTGCGCCCCGCTCCAGCTCCGGCGCCAGTTCACGCCGCAGCACCTCTTCCGCGCGGGCCGCATGCACCCGGTGCAGCACCACCGCCACCGAACGCCCCGGCGAGGACTGCGCCGCCATCCACGCGTCGATGCCCGCGGCCTCCAGGGCCTGCAACGCGCGAGGCCCCACCGGCCGCGCCGCCTCTTCCGTCCCGCCCTCCAGGCCTAGCAGCGCCAGGTCCTCCAGCGACACCACGCACGTGGGCACGCTGCCGTCCCCCGCGCCGGGCACGTCGATGAGCGTGCCGGGCTCGTCGGGGTGTTGCAGGTGGCGCACGCGCAGCGGGATGTCCGCGTCCCGCAGCGTGGACAGCGCGCGAGGGTGCAGCGTGGGCAGGCCCAGGTACACCAGCTCCAGCGCCTCCGTGTAGCTCAGGTGTGGCACCGGCCGCGCATCCGCGACATGCAGCGGATCCGCCGTCATCACCCCGGGCACGTCCGTCCACAGCGTCAACGGAGTACCCAGGAGCACGGCCAGCACCGCCGCCGTCTCGTCCGCGCCACCGGTGCCCAGGGTCGTGGAGCGCCCGTCGAGCGACACGCCCCGTCCGCCCGCGTGCAACGTCAAACGTCCCTCCCACGCGGGACGCAGCGTCGCCACGCGCGCACGGGTGTGCTCCCGGTTCACGCGCGCCTGTCCGGGCTCCCCGTCCGTCACCGTCCAGTCCGCCGCGTCCACCTCCAGCGAGGGCACACCCCGCGCGCCCAGCAGCCGCCCCAGCAGCGCCGCCGTCAGCCGCTCGCCCGTGCCACGCACCACGTCCTCCAGCGCCGGCCGTCGCTCGCGCACGAGGCTGGCTCCATCCAACGCGCGACGCGCGGGCTCCAGCAGCGACGCCAACGAGCGCGTGCCGTGCGCCTCCACCGACGTGGAGCCTGGAGGCGCGCCCAGCCGGCGCTCGGCCTCCTCCAGCATCAGCAGTCCGCGCGCGAGGAGACCGTCCAGCTCCTGCCGGGCCAGCGTGGAGTTGCCCTTCAACGCGATGGACAGCGCGGCCTCCAGGCCGGTGGAGAGCCAGGGCGGCGAGGACACGATGGCGGCGCGGGTGGTGCCCGCGTCGCGGCGCGAAAGGTGCGTGGCCACGGACGCGAGGCCCAGGGCGTTGTCGAGGAGGAACGGCGCGTAGCGGGTGATGCTCACGGGGGCGGTCATGAAGTCTTCCGGGCGCGGACGCCGGCAGGAGAAGGAATGCGGGCGTCGCGGCCCACGCCCGGTGGCAGGGCAAGGGCGCGCAGCAACAGGGGCGCGAGCGCGTCCCATTCGATGAGGAAGCCGTCGTGGCCGTGCACGCTGCACAGCGCCGCGTATTCGGCGTGGAGCCCCTGCGCGCGCAGGCGCCGGGACAGCGTCACCATGTGTTCGGGCGGGAAGAGCTGGTCGCGGTCGATGCCGATGGCCAACGTGCTCGCGCGAATGCGGTCCAGGCCGGGACCTCCGCGGGGCGTGGGCACGCGCGCCAGGTCGTGGTGGTCCATGGCGCCCAGCAGGGCCAGGTAGGAGCGGGCGTCGAAGCGCGCCTCCAGCTTCGCGCCCTGGTGCTCCAGGTAGCTCTCCACCGGATACAGCGCCCGTGACGACCACGTCTGCGGACGCTTCTGGAGCGCGTCCAGGCCGGCCTCCGCGCGGTAGGTGAGCGTCGCAAGCTGACGCGCCAGCTCCAGGCCGCGACGTGGGGACTCGGGGTACTCCGGATCCAACAGGATGGCCTGCCGGGCCACATGGTTCCAGCCCACCACCCACGCGGAAGCGGACTCTGCCGTGGCCATGGGCACCATGCGCTGGAAGCGCTCCGGCGCGAGCGCCGCGAGGCACAGAACGATCATCCCGCCCAGCGAGCCTCCGGTGACGAGCGCCACCTCCTCCACGCCCAGTGCGTCCAGCGCGGCGAGGATGGAGCGCGCCTGATCCCACGGTGTAATTGTGGCGGGGAGGCTGCGCTCATCCAGGCGCAGGTCGCCCTTGGCCAGCACGGGCGACGGGCCGAAGCGCGTGTCGTCGGTGCGCTGGGGGAAGCCCTCGTCCGCGGGGCCGAAGGTGCCGTAGCAGGAGCCCAGGTTGTTGAAGCACAGGAGGCGCACGCGCGAAGGGTCCAGCGGGCGGCCCGGCCCGATGACGGGCTCCCACCAGCCGCCTTCGCCTCCCGCGTTCATGTCTCCGGTGAGCGCGTGCACCACCAGCACGGTGGGCACGGGGTCGGGCGCGCGTCGCGGGCCGTTGCGACGTGCGTCGGTGGCGGCGTCCCGCAGCTCGGACGCGGAGCGCCGCACGACCTGAAGCCTGCCCGCGCGCGTCGCCTCATCCGAGTGCACGCGCGAGCGCGACTGCAACCACGCGAGGTCCTCCGGGGGCCCCCACCACCAGCCGCGCACCAGATGGGGGGCCACGCGAGCCCCGGCCTCCAGTGGCAGGTCCGGCAGTGACAGGTCGAAGACGCGCGGCGTTTCCGCGCGCGCGGGGATGTCCACGGGATTCCTCACGGGGCGCATGGCGTCAGGCCGCGTTCAACGCCTGGTCCAGGTCGGCCAGGATGTCGTCCAGGTGTTCCAGGCCCACGGACAGCCGCACCAGGTCGTCGGTGACGCCCGTGCTGGCGCGCTCCTCCGGCGACAGCTGCTCATGCGTCGTGGACGCGGGGTGGATGATGAGCGAGCGCGTGTCGCCGATGTTCGCGAGCAGGCTCCACAGCTTCACGCCGTCAATCACGCGGCGTCCCGCGGGCAAGCCGCCCTTCACGCCGAAGGTGACGAGTCCGCCGAAGCCGCCCTTCAGGTACTTCTTCGCGTTGGTGAACGCGGGGTCGGTCTCCAGGCCCGGGTAGCGCACCCACTCCACCTTCTTGTGCGTCTGGAGCCACTTCGCCACGGAGAGCGCGTTCTGCGAGTGGCGCTCCAGGCGCAGGCGCAGCGTCTCCAGGCCCAGGATGAACGCGTGCGCGTTGAAGGGGCTGAGCGCGGGGCCCAGGTCGCGCAGGCCCTCCAGGCGGGCCTTGAGGATGAAGGCCGCGGGCCCGAAGGCCTCGCGCAGGCGCAGGCCGTGGTAGCCGGGGTTGGGCTCGGTCAGCTCGGGGAACTTCCCGTTCTCCCAGGGGAAGTTGCCACCATCCACGATGACGCCGCCAATGGAGGTGCCGTGACCGCCGATGTACTTCGTCGCGCTGTGCAGCACGATGTGCGCGCCGTGGCGCAGCGGGTTGAAGAGGGCGGGGGACAGCGCGGTGTTGTCCACGAAGAGGGGCAGGCCGGCGTCACGCGCGATGGCGCCAATGGCGTCGAAGTCCGGCACGTCCAGGCGCGGGTTGCCCAGCGACTCCAGGTAGAGCGCCTTCGTCTTGGGGCCAATGGCCTCGCGGAAGGACTCCGGACGGTTGGAGTCCACGAAGCGGGTGGTGATGCCCAGGCGCGGCAGCGTCACCTTGAAGAGGTTGTAGGTGCCGCCGTAGAGGCTGGCGCCGGAGACGATCTCATCCCCGTTCTTGAGGATGTTGAGGATGCCCAGCGTCTGCGCGGCCTGTCCGGACGCTACGGCGAGCGCGCCCACGCCGCCTTCGAGCGCGGCGATGCGCTTCTCGAACACGTCCGTCGTGGGGTTCATGATGCGCGTGTAGATGTTGCCGAACTCCTTGAGACCGAAGAGGGCGGCGGCGTGGTCCGCGTCGCGGAAGCGGTAGCTGGTCGTCTGGTAGATGGGCACCGCGCGCGACCCGGTGGTGGGGTCGGGCGAATAGCCGGCGTGCAGCGCGAGCGTGTCGAAGTGCAGCGGGCGGTCGTTGGGCGTGCTCATGGCAAGGGGCTCCTGTTCGCGTCGCCAGCGAGGGCGCGCGTGAGTGAAGGGCGGACGGGTGACGGGGACGTCAGGGCGCGACGGGCGGCGGGGGAGGCTTCAGGTC
>NZ_RAWI01000165.1 GCF_003612125.1 Corallococcus praedator | reverse complement strand
GCCCCTGTCCTTCCCGCAGCAGCGGCTGTGGTTCCTCAGCCGGTTCCAGCAGGACGGCGGCGCCAGCTACAACATGCCCGGCGCCCTGCGGCTGGAGGGGGGGCTGGACGCGGACGCGCTGGCGTCCGCGCTGGCCGCGCTGGTGGCGCGGCATGAGAGCCTGCGCACCTGCTTCCCGGAGGTGGACGGTGCTCCGGTCCAGGTCATCCAGTCCGAGGGCGCGCTGCCCCTGGAGCGCGTGGATCTGCGCGCCTTGCCGGAGCCGGAGCGCACCCGGCGCCTGGGCGAGCGGGCCCGGGCGGAGGCGGAGCACCGCTTCGAGCTGACGCGCGGTCCGCTGGCGCGCGCGGTGCTCGTGCGGCTGACGGAGCGCGGCCAGGTGCTGCTGCTCACCCTGCACCACGTCATCGCGGATGCCTGGTCGCTGGGCATCCTCTTCCAGGAACTGGCGGAGCTGTACGCCGCCCACGTGGGCCGGCGCGAGCCCCGGCTTCCGGCCCTGCCCATCCAGTACGCGGACTTCGCCGTCTGGCAGCGTGAGCGGTTGGTGAAGGTACTGGACGCGCAACGCGAGGCGTGGACGCGGCGGCTCACCGGCGCGCCGGTGCTCCTGGAGCTGCCCACGGACAGGCCCCGGCCCGCCGTGCAGACGTTCCGGGGGGCCACGGTGCCGCTCGCGTTGGAGCCGGCGGTGGCCCGGGGCGTGCGCGCCCTCGCCGAGCGCCACGGCGCCACGCCCTTCATGGTGCTGCTCGCGGGCTTCCAGGCGCTGCTGTCGCGCTACAGCGGCCAGGAGGACATCGTCGTCGGCTCCCCGGTGGCCAACCGGCCGCTGCGCGAGACGGAGGGGCTCATCGGCTTCTTCGTGAACATGCTGGCCCTGCGCACGCGGGTGCGGGCCGAGGACACCTTCGACGCGCTGGTGGCGCGGGTGAAGGACGTGGCGCTGGAGGCCTACGCGAACCAGGATGTCCCGTTCGAGCAGCTGGTGGAGGCGCTCCAGCCCGAGCGCAACCTGAGCCACCCGCCGCTCTTCCAGGTGATGTTCATGCTCCAGAACGCGCCCGCGGGCCGGCTGGAGCTGCCCGGCCTGGACGTCTCGCTGGAGGACTTCCAGAGCGTGTCGGCGAAGCTGGACCTGACGCTGTCCCTCACCGAGGTGGGCGAGGGCTTCGAGGGCTGGCTCGAATACAACCTGGACCTCTACGACGAGGCCACGGTGCGGCGCATGGCCGGCCACCTGAACACGCTGTTGGCGGCGGCGGTCGCGGACCCGGACCGCCCGGTGGGGCGCCTGCCGTGGCTCACCGCCGGGGAGCGGGCGTGGCTGTCGGCTCGCAACGCCACCGACGTGGTCGTGGCGGGGGACCGGCGTGTCCACCGCCAGTTCGAGGCCCAGGTGGCGCGCACGCCCGACGCGGTGGCGCTGGTGTTCCGCGAGGCGCACCTCACCTACCGCGCGCTGGAGGCGCGGGCGAACCAACTGGCGCACCACCTGCGGACGCTGGGGGCGGGGCCGGGCGCGCTGGTGGGCCTGTGCGTGGAGCGGTCGCTGGAGATGGTGGTGGGGATGCTGGGCATCCTCAAGTCGGGGGCGGCCTATCTTCCGTTGGACCCGAAGCTGCCCGCCGACCGGCTGGCGCTCATCGTGGAGGATGCGGGGGCCGCGCTGCTCGTCACGCGCGAGTCCCTGAAGGGCACGCTGCCCGAGACGGCGGCGCGCCGGGTCTGCCTGGACACGGAGGCCGCCACGCTGGCCGCGTGTCCGGACTCGGTCCTCTCCGGCGGCGCGGTGGCCGGGGACCGGGCCTATGTCATCTACACCTCCGGCTCCACCGGGCGCCCCAAGGGCGTGGAGCTGGAGCACCGCCACGTCACGAACTTCTTCCAGGGCATGGACGGGGTGCTGGGGACGGAGCCCGGGACCTGGCTGGCCGTCACCACGCCGTCCTTCGACATCTCCGTGCTGGAGCTGCTGTGGACGCTGGCGCGCGGCTACCGCGTCGTCGTCCAGGACGATGCCGCCGGCATCCTCCCGGCGGCCCACGGCGCGGGGGCGCCCCGGCGTCCGGTGGACTTCAGCCTGCTGTACTTCGCCAGCGCGGGGGGCGCCGCGGGGACTCCGGGCAAGTACCGGCTCTTGCTGGAGGGCGCCCGGTTCGCGGACACCCATGGCTTCACCGCCATCTGGACCCCGGAGCGCCACTTCCATGACTTCGGTGACCTGTACCCCAACCCCTCGGTGACGGGCGCGGCGGTGGCGGCGGTGACGCGCCGGGTGCGCATCCGCGCGGGCAGCGTGGTGCTGCCCCTGCATGATCCGCTGCGCGTGGCGGAGGAGTGGTCCGTGGTGGACAACCTCTCCGATGGCCGCGTGGACGTGTCCTTCGCGTCCGGGTGGCAGGCCCAGGACTTCGTGCTCGCGCCGGAGCGGTATGCCCGTCGCAAGGCGCTGATGCTCGAAGGGCTGGAGGAGGTGCGGCGGCTCTGGCGCGGCGGCTCGGTGCGCCGCGTGGACGGCACGGGGCAGCAGCGCGAGGTGCGCACGCGGCCCAGGCCCGTGCAGCCGGAGCTGCCGGTGTGGCTCACCGCCGCTGGCAGCGAGGAGACCTTCCGCATGGCCGGCGAGGTGGGGGCGAACGTGCTGACCCACCTGCTGGGCCAGGACGTGGCGCAGCTGGGGGCGAAGGTGGCCGCCTTCCACGCGGCGTGGCGTCAGGCGGGACATGCGGGCGTCGGTCGGGTGACGCTGATGGTGCACACCTTCGTGGGCGTGGACGCGGACGCGGTGCGCGAGACGGTGCGCGGTCCCTTCCGCGAGTACCTGCGCAGCTCGCTGGACCTGCTGGCGCAGCTGGCGCGCAGCCTGGGCATGGACCTGTCCAAGGGCGGCATCGCGCCGGAGGACCTGGAGTTCCTGCTGGACCACGGCTTCGAGCGCTTTTATGAGACGAGCGGCCTGTTCGGCACCGTGGACGCGTGCGTCCAGCGGGTGGGGCAGCTCCAGGCGGTGGGCGTCGACGAGGTGGCCTGCCTCGTGGACTTCGGCGTGGACGCGGACACCGTGCTGGCCAGCCTCCCGCTGCTGGAGCAGGTGCGGGTGCGCTCCCAGCCCGGCGGGGAGGACGCGGCGCCAGCGGACTTCTCCGTCCCCGCGCAGGTGCGCAGGCACGGGGTGACGCACCTGCAGTGCACGCCGTCCCTGGCGCGGCTGCTGGTGGACGACGCCCGGGGGCTGGACGCGCTGCGCTCCCTGCGCACGCTGCTGCTGGGCGGCGAGGAGCTGCCGGCGGCGCTGCTGGAGCGGCTGGGGGACGGGACGCCGCGCCAGGTGCTCAACATGTACGGCCCCACGGAGACGACGGTGTGGTCCACCACGGCGGTGGCCGCCGCGCGGGGGGGCCGGGTGTCCATTGGCGCGCCCATCGCCAACACGCAGATCCATGTCGTGGACCGCCACCTGCAACCGGTGCCGGTGGGGGTGCCCGGGGAGCTGCTCATCGGCGGGGACGGCGTGGCCCGGGGCTACCTGGGGCGGCCGGAGCTCACCGCCGAGCGCTTCATCGCGGACCCGTTTTTCCCGGACGAGGGCCGGCGCGTGTACCGCACGGGCGACCTGGCGCGCTGGCGCGCGGATGGCGGGCTGGAGTTCCTGGGCCGCGCCGACTTCCAGGTGAAGGTGCGGGGCTTCCGCATCGAGCTGGGGGAGATTGAAGCGGTGCTCACGCGGCACCCGGCCGTGCGCCAGGGCGTCGTCGTGGTGCGCGCGGACGGCGGCGGCGACAGGCTGCTGGTGGGCTACGTGGTGCCGGAGGGCGAGGCGGCGGGCGCCCCGGAGCTGCGGCGCTTCCTCTCCCAGCACCTGCCCGACTACATGGTGCCGGGCCTCTTCGTGACGCTGCCGGAGCTGCCGCGCACGCCCAACGGCAAGGTGGACCGGCGCGCGCTGCCCGCGCCGGAGCTCCAGGGGGACGCGGGCGGGGAGCGGGTGGCTCCGCGCACCACCGCGGAGATGCAGTTGGCCGCGCTGTGGGCGGAGCTGCTCAAGGTGCCGGACCCGGGCGTGCGCGACAGCTTCTTCTCACTGGGGGGGCACTCCATCCTCGCGGTGCAGCTCATGGCGCACATCGAGCGGCTCTTCGGGCGGCGGCTGCCGCTGGCCACGCTGTTCCGCGCGCCCACCATCGAACGGCTCGCGCAGGAGTTGACGCGGGAAGGGGAGTCCTCCCGCTCCCTGCGGGTGGAGCTCCAGCGGGGACGGGACGGCCTCGCGCCCGTGTTCTGCGTGCCCGGGGCGGGCGGCAACCTCATCTACTTCCACACGCTGGTGCGCCACCTGGGCCCCGCGCGGACGGTGTACGGGCTGCAGCCCGTCTACGCGGAGGCGCCGGAGGAGGGGACGGTGGTGGAGGCCCTGGCCACGCAGTACCTGGCGGCCGTGCGCGAGGCGCAGCCGCACGGCCCCTACGCCTTCGTCGGGCACTCGTTCGGCGGCGTCATCGCGTTCGAGCTGGCCCGGAGGCTGCGCAAGGCGGGAGAGACGGTGGCCCTGCTGGGCATCCTCGACAGCGTGGCGCCGGTGCCGCGAAGCCAGCCCCTGGGCGCGGACTGGGATCAGGCCGAGTGGCTGCGCCTCATTGGCAGCCTGCTGCTGCGGCTGTACGGCAAGGACGTGGGCCTGTCGGTGGAGGCGCTGCGAGAGCTCGCGCCCGAGGCCCAGGTGGACCTGCTGATGGCGCGGATGCAGTCGAGCGGCCTCTTGCCCCCGGAGGCGGACCGCACCCAGTTCCTGGGGTTCGTGCGCACCTTCCAGGCGGATCAGCAGAGCACCTACGTGCCCCCGGAGCCGTACCCGGGCCGGCTCACCTTCTTCCGCGCGGAGGTGCTGCATCCGGACAACATCCCCGTGGACGAGCTGCGCTGGACGCTGGAGGCGCCCGCCATGGGCTGGGAGCGCTTCACCCCCGAGCCCGTGGCGGTGCACGTCGTGCCCGGAGACCACCTGTCGATGATGACCGAGCCGCACGTCCAGGCGCTGGCGCGGGTGCTGGCAGGCTGCCTGGACGCCCCTTCCCCGGCGGAGCCGCCCCGCGCGGACCGCCCCTCGCCGCACCTCACCCTCAAGGAGTCACACGGAACATGAACGCCCATGTCGTCGCCCCGCTCTTGCGCTGCATCTTCTGCCGCCGGGAGCAGTTCACCCAGCAGGACAGCGCCCTCCACTGCGAGGGCTGTGGCCGCCGCTTCTCGCGCAACGGGGCCGGCTATACGGACCTGATGCAGACGGGCACCCAGCCCCGGACACCGCCCAACACGGTGGCCCAGCGGCTCATGGAGAGTGACGCTTTCGTCGGCGTGTACGAGCACCTGATGCGTCCCCTCTTCGTGCGCATCTTCGCCGGGCCGGGCGCGACCGTGCCCACCCCCCAGGAGGAGTACGCCGTCTACGAGCGCTGGCTCGACGTGCCGGCGCGGGGCGGCCCCTGGCTGGACCTGTCCTGCGGCGCCGGCTTCTACACCCAGAGCCTCGCGCGCAGCGCCGGCAACCAGCTGGTGGTGGGCCTGGACCTGTCGGAGGCGATGCTGGAGAAGGCCGCCCGGCAGGTCAACGGCACGGGCAACACGGTGCTGCTGCGCGGCAACGTGTATGAGCTGCCCTTGCGGGACGGGGTGTTCTCCGGCGTCCTCAACGCGGGCTCGCTGCACCTGTACCCGGACCCGGACCTCGCGTACCGGGAGATCTTCCGGCTGCTCAAGCCGGGCGGCACCTACGTGGCCAGCACCTTCGCGGAGTCCCCGCGCCCGCTGGGCCGGCTGGGGGTGAGCGCCACCGGCATCCGCCGCACGGACCTGCCCGGACTGCCCGCGGCGCTCGCCCGCGCGGGCTTCGTGGACTACGAGGAGCAGCGCTACGGTGACGCCTTCATCCTCAAGGTCCGCCGTCCCGAGTAGTCGGGTGTGGCTCCCGGTGCCACGCGTGCGTCAGCGAATGCGTCATTGCACGCGGGGGACCGCGAATGGGGGCCCCCAAGCGTCTGGGAACCCCCATGCGCCCGGAGTCTCGCTGAAGCGATGCGGCGCGTGAGGGAAGAGAGGGAGCGGGCTGCCTCCCTTCCCAGGACTTCAGCGTCTACGGGCTGAACATGCCGGTGAGCACGCTGGCGCGGCCTCGAGGCAGCGAGCGCTTGAACGGGCTCGCCGCGAGGTCCGAGCCGGGCTGGTACCAGCTCTGGATCTCCGCGAAGTACGTCTGGCCCGCCAGCAGCACGCCCGGGGGCAGGTACACGCTCTGGAGATCCGTGTGCAGCGTCGCCACGCGCGTCGCGGTGGTGTAACCCGTGCTCGTGCCCAGCCGGTAGATGTTCACCACGTAGTTCGTGGCCGTGCCGACCAGCGGCTTCGACCAGCGCAGCGAGGCGTCGGTCCCCACGCCCGTGAGGTTCTGGAACGCGCCGCGCGTGTTCACCAGGGGCGCCTGCACCGGCCCGACGAGGGGCTGCACGGGCGCGGCGGTGAACGCGCTCGCCTCCTGATCCATGCGGATGTCCACGCTCATGGTGTAGGGCGTCGCGGTTCCCAGCGCGTAGCTCTTCGTGAAGCCCGCGGCGGCGAGCGCCACCTTCTGCCACGTCGCCGGGAGCGGGTTGTTGTAGGTCATGCTCCCCGTGACGATGTCGGTCCGCTGCGTGTCAGGGTTGAGCTTCACGAGCAGTGGCGACCCGCTGATGGACGCGAGCGCCGAGCTCAGCGCGGCCGGCCGGGCGGACATCCAGATTTCGTTGTACGTGCTGACCGCGTCCGGGTTCACCTGGGTGCGCATGGCTTCAAAGGCCGAGCGTCTCCAGTCCACCGCGAAGGTGCCTGTCGCGACGGGCTGGGTGAAGGTGCCGCTGACGGTGACGGGCTGGCCCTCCACCTGCGTCATGCTCGTGTTGAGCACCTTGTGCATCGCGCGGTAGGGCACTCCATTCGCGCTCGTCTGCAACCGCAGCTGCGCCAGCGAGAACACATCCCCGCGGCTGCTGTCGAGCAGCACCGGGTTGCCCATGTCGGCGTAATTGAAGCTCAGCCCGGAGAGCGACGTGGCGCCCGCCAGCGGAAACCCCGTGGCGCCGCCGTGGACGTAGCCGAACGCGCCCGGGTTCAACGAATACACGTCCAGGTAGTCCCCCGGCTGCCAGGGAGACAGGCCGGTGGCGGACACCGTCACGGGGGTCGGCAGCGAGACGAAGGTACCATCGCGGCCCCACTCCGTGGAGCCCAGGTCGAACGCGCGGCCGGTGCTCACCAGGTAGCGCGAGCCCAGCTTCAGGTAGATGCGGCCGGAAGGGACGTTCGGCACGGAGACGGTGCCGTCCGCGGAGCCCGTGCCCGGATAGGCCGTGAACGCCCCGGTCGTTGAATCCCGCATGTATGCCACCACTGACGTGGCGGACTGGTCGTATGGCTTCGTCTCGTTGCCCGACGTGGCGACGAAGGTGATCGGGCTGGTGCCGGTGACCTGGGTGACCAGGCCTTGGGTGACCTCGGAGGTCGCGTCCGTCGACACGGAGGAGTCCACCGCCTCGGCCTCGTCGAGCCCCGCGCAGCCGACCCCTGCCATGCCAACCAAAAGCCCGAGGGAGAACAATGATTTATGCATTGTGAAGGCAACCCTTTCGGCGACGCCCTGAAGGGCGCCGCGCAGGGAGATTCATACCGGGTCGGTCTGACATTTCCGGGAGCGCTTCGATTCCAAATTTCCCTCGGGGCAGTGAAAGCAAACGCGCTTGTCAGCAGATGAGCCGGGCAACGGCCTCCGTGTGGTTTCTCTTCTCCTGGCGCCAAGGGCGCAGTCCGCTGAGGCACGCGAAGCGCGTTACGCCGGACGCGGCGGCCCGAACCATCGGGTCAGGGCCTCACGCAGACCCGGGTCCGTGCCCTCCCCGACCCACGCGACGTGTCCGTCCGGTCGAATCAGCACCGCGACGGGCGCGGTGACAGCGCCGAGCACCGGCAGCTCCCACGCCCCCGTGTAGCGAGCAGCGACCCTGCGAACCCGGTCCGCCCAGGGCGTGATGTCGAGCGTGCCGGGCTCGCCCAGGTCGAGCAGCACCGGCCGCGCGTCGTGCAACAGGTGGAACACGCGCCGGGGGCCGTCGGCGGTGACCAGGTCGAGGTCCGGCATGCGGCGCCCGAGCAGCGGGTGTCCGTTTCCCAGGTCGTAGTGGACGTCCAGCCCCGACATCATCGCCGCGTACTGCTTGCGTGGCCCGTCCATCCGCAGCAACTCCGCCAGCGTCTCGCGCACGGCGTCCATCCGCGCGTCACCGCGGGCAAGCGCGGTCTGCGCCATGGTCTTGCGCAGCGCACGGGCCGCGACGGGGTGACGCTCGGCCTGGTACGTGTCGAGCAGGTCCTCCGGCGAGACGCCGCGCACGACCTGGGCCAGCTTCCACCCCAGGTTCACGGCATCCTGCACGCCGAGGTTGAGCCCCTGTCCGCCCATCGGCGAGTGCACGTGGGCCGCGTCGCCGGCCAGGAGCACCCGCCGGTCCCGGTAGGACGCCGCCTGCCGCGTCATGTCGGTGAACCTTGAGAGGTACGTGGCGCTGCGCAGGCCATGGTCCGTCCCGTAGAGCGCGACGAGCCCCTCGCGCAGACCTTCAAGGGTGGGCGCGTCGCCCGTGCCGACCTGCTCCTCTCTCAGCACGACGCCCACGCGCCCGTCCTCCAGCGGGCCCATGGCGTAGGTGCCCTTCTCGTCCCGGCGGATGCCGAACGCCGGCGCTCCGGTCATCTCGACCTCGGCGATGAGGTAGCTGATGGACGCGTCCCACCCCGGGAACTCGATGCCTGCCGCCTTGCGGACGAGGCTGCGACCCCCGTCGCACCCCACGAGGTACTTCGCCCGCAGCGCACGGCCGTCGGACAGAACGACGTCGACGCCGGTGTCGTCCTGCGTGAAGCCCGTCACCTCGCACCCACGGTAGAGGGGCACCGCCAGCTCGCCCACCCACTCCGCCAGGATGCGCTCGAAGCGCTCCTGCAAGAGCGCGAGCCCATGGTTGTGACGCGTCGGGAAGTCGCTGAGGTCCAGAGGCGCCTGCCCGAACGCGACGTTCTGGACCGCTTTCCCTTGCGAGACGAAGCGCTCGACGACCCCGCGCTGATCGAGCACCTCCAGGCTGCGCGCGTGCAGGCCGCGCGAGCGCGAGCCGGGGACCTCCTGACTGGCGCGTCGCTCGACGATGGCCACGTCCACCTGCGCCAACGCCAGCTCCGCCGCCAGCATCAGCCCGGTCGGGCCCCCTCCCGCAATCACCACCGCGTGCTGTGTCACCACGTCCGTGTGCATCACTCGTCCCTCCCGCTTCTGGAGTGAAACGGGCGATGGTGGAGCACGGCCGGGGGGGCTTGCGGCAATACCCGGGGTCTGGCATCTGCTGGCTGTGGAGAGAGCGGAGAGGTCTGCCGTGGCTCCTCCCAGCGGCCCGTCGCGGACCCGGAAAGAGCGCACGTTTGACCTCGCGCGTGGCGAGGCCAGGCGCTCGCCTCCGCTACCTGCCCGAAGCCTCGGAAGTTCTCGCGGGGAGCGGACAGCAGGAACCCGAACCTCGATGTCGTCCTGTGCCGTTGGCGACCCCGCCTACGTCCGGCGACGCCGCGAGACGTTGGGCGACCGGCACCCCACGCGCCGCGCGGGCCACCGCATTCTCCTCGCGGTAGCCCCTCTCTCGGAGGAACGCCCATGCGCGCCGTGCTCCTGCTCTGCCTCATCCTTCCGCTGTCCCTCGCCCAGGCCCAGGGACTCCAACTGCAGCCCTACGCCTTCCAGGCCCGCGACGGTCGCGTCGTTCAGGCCGAGCTGGGCACCGTCACCGTGCCCCTGCGCCACGCCCGCCCCGAGGGCCCGGGTCTGCCCCTGCGCTTCGTGCGCTTCAAGAGCACGAACCCCACGCCCGCGGCCCCCATCGTCTACCTGGCCGGTGGCCCGGGCGGCTCCGGTATCGAGGCCGCACGCAACGTCCGCTTCGAGCTGTTCCTCGCCCTGCGCGAGGTGGCCGACGTCATCGCGCTGGACCAACGCGGCACCGGCCAGTCGAACCCCCATCCCAATCTGGAGCAGCGCTGGGCCATTCCGCTCGAGCAGCGCATGGACGAGGCGCTGCTCACCACCACGGTGAAGAAGGCCGCCGCCGAGGCGAGCCGGACCTGGGCCACGGCCGGCGTGGATCTGGGCGCCTACACCACGGAGGAGAACGCCGACGACCTGGAGGTGCTGCGCAAGGCGCTGGGCGCGCCGAAGCTCAACCTCTGGGGCATCAGCTACGGCACCCACCTGGGCCTCGCCTACCTGCGGCGCCACGCACAGCGGGTGGACCACGTCATCCTCGCAGGCATCGAGGGGCCGGACGACACCTGGAAGCGGCCTGCCCACGCGGAGGCCCTGCTCGAGCGCTGGGAGGTCGTTCTGCGCGCCGAAGGCGAGCGCGGGCCGGGCCTGAAACCGCGGCTGGCGAAGCTGTTGAAATCGCTGAAGCGCGAGCCCCGCACCGTTGCGTTCACGGACCCGGCGAAGGGTGAGCGCCACACCTGGCGGGCCAGCCACTTCGACCTTCAGCGCGCCATCTTCGAGTCCCTTCGAGACCCCGCCACCTTCCGGCGCTTCCTCACCCTGCTTCCGGCCCTGGAGGCCGGGGACTATGCGCCGATGGCACCCTTCGCGCGCCAGCTGCGCGAAGGGTGGCTGGAGCCCATGTCGCTCGCCATGGACGCGGCCTCCGGCGTGAGCCCGGCGCGACACGCCCTCATCGAGAGGGAAGCGGCGAAGGCACTGCTCGGTGGCAGCGCCAACCCGGGAGCACTGCGAGCAGGGGATGTGCCCGGCGTGAGCGACCTGGGCGAGTCCTTCCGCGGTCCGCTGAAGGCCGCGGTGCCCGTCCTGCTCATCAGCGGCACCCTGGATGGGCGCACGAGCCCGGACAACGCGGAGGCCCTGCGCCCCGGGCTCTCCCAGACCGCTCACCTGGTGCTGGTGGGTGCGGGACACGACGGCCTCTTCCAGTCGGACCCGCGCATCCTTGAGCGCATGAAGGCCTTCCTGAAGGGCGAAGCGCTCCGCGATGAGCGGCTGGAGATCAAGGCGAAGCCCTGACGTCAATCCCTATCGAGCACCGGTAGCGACGGCGCCTACGCCTCCAGCCGCTTGCGCAGCACTCCCAGGCGGCTGCGGCCCACCGGCAGTCGGGTGCCGTCCCGCAGTTCCACCGCGGTGCGCGAGCCCTCCGAGGCGACGAGCTCGCGGATGTCCGTCACGCGGACGAGATAGGAGCGGTGGACGCGGAGGAAGTCGGCGGGGAGCAGTTGCTCGAGCCGCTCCAGGCTCTTCTCGCTCAGCTCGGTGCCGCCTTCGCGCAGGACCAGCTCCGCGTAGTCTCCAGCGCCCTGGATGTACGCGACGGAGTCCAGGGGCACGAGGACCACGCCTCCGCCCTTTCTCACCGCGAGGGTGCGCATTGGAGTGGCCGCGCGGCTTCCCACGCGGGCGAGCGCGAGGGCGAGCCGCTCCGGCGTGTATGGCTTTGGCACGAAGTCCAGCACCCCCAGCTCGAAGGCGCGCAGCGCCTGGTCGGTGTTCGCGGAGACCACCACCGTCTGGAATGCGCCCGCGGCCGCCTCCGCGAGCAGCGCGAAGCCGTCCTCGCCCGAGAGGTTCAGGTCCAGCAGCAGCACGTCCACGTCGCGCTCGGCCAGCAGCGCGCGCGCCTCGTCCAGACTCGCGCACACGCGAGGGGGCGGGGCGCCCGGCCCCAGCCACTGCTCGCACAGCCGAGCGAGGCGTCGCGCCGCCAGCGGTTCGTCCTCCACGATGAGCAGCCTCACGCCGGCACCTCCACCCGCGTCATCCACCCATCCTCCGTGGGCCCGTCCTCGAGCCGCCACACACCGGGGAAGGCCTCCTCCAGGCGCGCGCGCAGGTAGCGCGAACCGGTGCCCTCACCGCCCCCCTGGCGCGTGCCCGTGCCCAGGGGGGCGAGGAAGACGTAGCGCCGCCGCGGCCGGGCGCCCTCGGCGACGAGGCTGCTCTGGAGCCGGAAGGTGTGGGGCGAGATGTAGCGGTTGTGGCTGAAGGCGTTCTCCAGCAGCGTGTGCAGCAGGGCAGGGGGGACGGGGGCCTCGAGGTCCACGCCCTCGGTCTCCAGGTGGAAGGC
Source organism: Corallococcus praedator (assembly GCF_003612125.1). Classification (GTDB taxonomy): domain Bacteria; phylum Myxococcota; class Myxococcia; order Myxococcales; family Myxococcaceae; genus Corallococcus; species Corallococcus praedator. The sequence continues at coordinate 6,973 of NZ_RAWI01000165.1, read as the reverse complement.
CGTGCCCTGCCGGCAGCCCATGACGTCCAGGTGGGCGCGGCACAGCTCCAACTCGCGGGCGAGCGGAATGGTGCGCTCACCGGAGACGGCGAGCAGGTGCCGGTACACCGCGCCCAGGGCCTCGATGAAGCGCACGGCCTGCGCGGGCTCTGTCTCCACCCACTCACTCAGCGCGCCCAGCGTGTTCATCAGGAAGTGCGGTTGCAGACTGCGCTTGAGCAGCTCCAGTTGCAGGCGCTCCGCGGCGCGCGTCGCGCTCTCCAGCCGTTCCTGCTGGCGGCGCTGCTGCCGGGCATGTACCGCCGTGAGGCAGAGCAACAGCCCTCCGAAGGCGAGGAAGAAGCCGCGCTCGGGGAAGCCCCAGGGCTCCAACAGGTAGAGCGTCCCAGCGAAACCGAGCCCCGCCAGCGCGCCCAGGGCCCCCCACGGTTCCCCTCTGCGCCACGCGCGCACGGCGAGCGCCGTGGAGACGACGAGCGAGGCCCCGAGCGCGATGCTGTTCTTGCCATCGAAGCCCGGAACGAAGACGAGCGAGAGCAGCCCCAATCCGAGTCCCATCCACCGCAGCCAGCGGCGTGGCTCGCCGAAGGCCGCGTGCACGGTCGCTGGCAGCAGCGCCGCCACCGCCAGCACGGCCGCCGCCTGCAGTCGCAGCCGCACTGCGTGCTGTGGGTAGGGATAGTTGGCGAGCCCGCGCCACGCCTCCAGCAGGACGAGCGCCGCGGCGGCGAGGCACAGCACGCCGAGCAGCAGCGTGGCGAGCCCGCCGTGAGTGAGCCGCACGCGCGCGAGGTGGTAGAGCCCCATCAGCACCAGTGCGCCCAGCATGCAAAGGGCTGGCACCAGGCCGAGCATCCGCGTCCGAGCGAGGGACGCGGCCTCGCCCACCCGCAGGTCGTGGAGGGTGCCCACGGGCTGGAAGCCGAGCCGGTGCGCGGAGATGCGCATCGTCAGCACGTGAGGGCCCGGCGTGCTGAGCTCGGGCGGAAGCGGGAACAGGGCATCGATTCGTCCCGGCACCTCCTCCGCGGGCGTGCGCCCCACCTGACCGTTGCGCCCCAGGGGCCTGCCGTCCCACCAGGCCTCCCATGACCCGAGCACCGACAGGGAGAGGGCAGGCGTCGGGGCTCCGGCTTCACGCGGGGGCACCTCCACCTGCGTGCGCAGCCAGAAGGGGCCGGTCCCCTCATTCAACTGACTGCCCTCCACCGTGCGCCAGCCCCGCGCGTCCCCCGCAAGCGCTACTTCCGCGGGGAGGTCCTCCGCGTGCACCTGCACCTGTCCTTGTCGTGCGGAGGGCAGGGCGGCCGAGGCGGCGAGCGAGAGCGCGAGGCATCCCGCGAAGAGGGCGGACGACGTCATGGGCCTCAGCATACGTAGCGCGGCGCCGCCCCACGCGCACTCCGGCGACGCCGCGAGACGTTGGGCGACGCGCACCCCCACGCGCCGCGCCGGCCACCGCATCCTCTTCTCCGTATCCCCTTCGGAGGAACGCCCATGCGTGCCGTGCTCCTGCTCTGCCTCATCCTTCCGCTGTCCCTCGCCCAGGCCCAGAGCCTCCAGGTGCAGCCCCACACCTTCCAGGCCCTCACCGTGCCCGTCGTCGCGCCACCGCCGTTCGCCCAGGTCATCGAGCGCGAAGTGCCGGCCCTCATGAAAGAAGCCCGTATCCAAGGCGTGGCCGTGGGGCTGATTGTCGGAGGCAAGCTGGCCTACGCCAAGGGCTTCGGCTTCGCGGACCACGCGGGCAAGGTGCGAGTGACGCCCGACACGGTGTTCGTCGCTGCCTCGCTGGCCAAGCCGATCGCCAGTTGGGTGACGATGCGTCTGGCCGAGCAGGGGCGCGTGAAGTTGGATGAGTCGGTGGCCGATGTGCTGTCGCCGTGGCCGCTGGCGCAGAGCCCGTTCGACCCTCGCCTGATCACGATCCGCCGCCTGCTGTCGCACACCGCGGGCACGACCTTGGGCGGGTATCAGGGCTGGCTCGATTACAAGGAGCTGCCGAGCCTGGAGGAGTCGCTGGCCGGCAAGACGAATGGACGCGGCGCGGTGGAGCTGTTCGCGCCGGTCGGTGTGAAGTTCCAGTACTCCGGCGGCGGCTACACCCTGATGCAGTTGGCCATCGAGCGGACCACGCAGCGCAAGTATTCGGACCTGGCGCGCGAGCTGGTGTTCCGGCCGCTGGGCATGAAACACAGCAGCGTCGCCATGACGCCGGAGGTGCTGGCCGGTGCAGCGCAGGGACACGGCGACGATGGCAGGCCGGTGCCGATGCGTTACTACGTCGAGCAGGCGCCTTCGACCCTGACCACCACCGTCCGCGACTTCACCCGCTGGATGATTGCCGGCATGGCGAACACCGCCGGCGCGCATCCACTGACCCAGGCGCAACTGGCCCAGATGTACATACCCGCGGAGCTGAGCACGCCGCGCGCGCCCGATGAGGGGGTCTACGGCCTGGGCCACTTCATCGAACGCCTCGGCGACGGCAGCACCGCCGTCGGTCACGACGGGCGCAACCAGGCTGGCTTCCGCGCCCATTTCTTGATGCGTCCGCAATCCGGCGACGGCATCGTCTTCTTCAGCAACTCCCGCAGCGGCCTGGCTTTGGACCGCGTCGTCTGCCTGTGGGGCGCCGACGTGGCCAAGGCCGATCCGGTGACGGCCTGCAAGAAATAGCGTTGCGTTCTACCGGGTGCCCGAATGCGTGGCGCAGCCTGCGCAGGTGGGCTCCAGCGCCATCCCGCAGCGTGGGGCCGGCTTCTGTCGAGCAGGAGAGGGGGGCCTGGGGGCTCGCCGTGCTCAGCATTCGCCGGACTGAATTCCGGGTAGGCACAGGTGCTGCGGTTTGGGGGGCAACGATTCGCGCCAAATGGAGCGCCAACAAGTCCGTAGATGAAGATTGACAGAGCGGCCAGCATCAGAGGAGAAACTGGCGCTTCGCGTTTACTCCGCCCGTATCGGGCACCCTCACCCGGAAATTTCATGTCATATTTGTTTTCGAGATGGCTCGCAGTGCCATCTGCCGTATTGCGCGCTGGATTGGTGCTTGGACTGGCCGCGAGCACCCTCGCCGCTTGTCGCGACAACGAGCCGCGCGGCATCCCGCCGGTGACCCGCAACATCACTCTCGAGACGGTGGAAGACACGCCCCTCGATATGCGCCTGCCGGCCACCGGCAACGAGGCACTCACTTTCACCCTCGTCGACGCACCGGACCACGGCACATTGAGTGATATCAGCGCCAGTGGCTCCATCACCTACACCCCCGGCGCCAATTACAATGGCGAAGACGCGCTCGTCTTTCGTGCCACCAACCGCCAGGGCCAAAGCGCCCAGGGCACGGTGACCATCACCATCACCCCGGTGAACGACACGCCCACGCTCTCCTCGTTGGCCAACCAGACCATCGCCGAGGACAGCTCGACCGGTGACCTGGCCTTCACCCTGGGCGACGTGGAGACCACCGCCGACGGCCTCACGGTCACCGCGACGTCCTCCAACACCGCCCTGGTGCCCGACGCCCCCGCAAACCTCGTCTTCGGAGGCTCCAGCACCCGCCGCACCCTCAAGCTGGTTCCCGTCGCCAACGCCAGCGGTACCACCACCATCACCCTCTCGGTGAGCGACGGCTCCGCCACTGCCTCCACCACCTTCACGGTCGACGTCACCGTGGTGAACGACCTCCCTGCCATTTCCCCCATGGCCAACCAGAGCATCGCTGCTGGTGGCTCGACCGGCGACCTGGCCCTCACCGTGGGCGACGTGGAGACCGCCGCCGACAGCCTCACGGTCACCGCGACGTCCTCCAATGCCGACCTGGTGCCCAACGACCCTGGCCACCTCGTTCTTGGCGGTTCCGGCTCCAGCCGCACCCTCAACGTCGTCCCTGTCGCCAGCGCCAGCGGATCCACCGCCATCACCGTCTCGGTGAGTGACGGCGCCGCTACCACCTCCACCACCTTCATGGTCGACGTCACCGGTCTCGCGAGCCTCTACTGGGTCACGAACACCGGCTCACTGTGGAGGGTTGACGTGAACGGCACGAATGCCATTGAACTCAAGACTGGCATCAGCGGGGCCGCTTCCGTCGTTACCGACCCGGTCACCCGTACCCTCTTCTACACGAGCGGCAGCGCCATCGTTCGAGTGGACAGTGATGGGGCGAATCCGGTCGATGTCGTGGCGGACGGAGGCTACCCCAGCGCGCTGGCAGTCGATTCGACGAACCGCAGGCTGTACTGGTCCGATTTCAACGGAGAACGGATCATGCGCGCCGAGCTGGACGGTAGCAATCCAACGCAGGTCGTCGGCGGCATCGATAGCCCGTCTGCCCTCGCGTTCGATGTCCCGAGTGGTAAGGTGTATGTGATTACCTATAACAACACCAAGCTCATGAGAGTCAATCTCGATGGTACCAACCTGGAGACCCTCGCTTCAAACCTGGGCGGCCTGGGGGTGGGCCTGGCGGTCGACCCGAGCGGCGGGAAGGTGTACTACTCGACCCGCGGCAACAGTATCTATGTATCCAACCTGGACGGTTCCAACGGCACCGCCCTGGTGACCAACCAGACCTCAGTGTACGGGATTGCCATCGATGCCACGGCCGGGCGGCTGTATTGGGTGGATTGGCTGGGTGGATTGCTCCGGAGCGCAAATCTGGCCGACGGCAGCAATATCCAGGACGTAAACTCGGGCAGCAGCAGGAACTTGGGTCTGGCCTGGATGCCTGCGCCGTAGCCAGGAGCAGGCGGCACTTCGCGTCCAGGGGCTTCAACGGAAGTCAGGCCCATTGACGACGTGAGCGTCCGGCTGGAGTGAGGAGGGTGGTCCCACCCTCTTCATGTACCTTCCTCATGGAGAGGCGTGAGGTGCACGGCCCGGGGCGTGGAGCCAAGGTGATAGAGCTGCCGGAAGTCTTCGGGCTCCACCACCGATACGAGCGCCGAGCCCCGTAGAGTCTCGGCTCCTCCATCGATGGCCTCACGGACCTGTGCCTGTTGCGCCACCCTGCCTGTCTTCGCAGGAGGGTCGCGGTGTATCCACAAAGGCAGAGAGGCGCTGAAACGTCTGGTCCGGGCGTAAGGCCGACCTCTGTCGAACTGGAGGGGAGGGCCTGGGGGCTCGCCGTGCTCATCGTTCACTGGCATGACGCGCGTTTTGACGCACCCATGACGCAGCGACCGAATCTTGGGGAGGCACAGCGGGAACTCGATGCGAAACACGGCGACGCTCGCGGCGTGTGGGTCGGTCACTCGCCGCGAGCCTGCCGCGCCGCGGCTACGCCTTGCCGGGCTTTTCGCCGAGCCGCTTTGCTCGCTCCTCGGCCTCGCCCGGCACGTCGAACTCCGTCGGGTCGAACAGCGGCCGGAGCTCGACCTCCCACTCCTCGCCGTCTTGCACGAGGAGGCCGAACGGCGCGCGCTTGGCCCACTCGATTGCCTCGGCGAACGTCTTGACTTCGAGCAGGCTGTAGCCGGCGATCAGCTCCTTGGCTTCGGCGAACGGGCCATCGATCACCTTGCACTGGCTCCTGCTGTACCGCACGAGCGCGCCGCGGCTCATCGGCGTGAGGCCGCCGAGATCGAGCAGCACGCCGGCCTTCCGCAACTCCTCGTTGAAGTTGTGCATCGCGACCAGCGCCTCTTCGGTCGGTTTCGGGCCCGCATCGGCTTGCTTGTTCGCCTTCACCATCATCATGACCTTCATCGCGTGTCTCCTTGCTGCTCGGTGGGTGTCCGCGAGGGCGACGAACAGTGCGCAGCCGGATCGACAACCGCGATGCAGATTCTTGCTGCGAGCGAGGGAAGACGTAACGCCCAGGTACTACTCGGGCGTCAAACTTCCCCAGCCCGGTCCGATTGTACGAGCGCTAAAGCTCACCTGTACCGCACCGGATTGTTGAGACACCAGGTTGGTCGTAATCAGGCCGCGTGCTTCGACTGCATCAGCTCGCGCCGAGCCTGACTCGGCGAGAGGGAGTGGTGGCGCTCCAGCGTAACCGTCCGGCCAATGACGTGTGGGGGCCCTTGCAGGTAGGCCCCGGCCGTTGACATCGACGACCCAGCGGTAGCGTCCGAGCCTTTCCTTGGACTCAACGCCGGGACGCGCGATGCGGGCGGCAATGCCGCGCAGGCGAAGTCCGCTCCTGTTCTTCCTGGAGGCGTAGGCCTTGTCGGTATGGAGTTTCCCTGGGCGGAAGCGGCGCTGCCCCGAAGGCATCCGCACTGCGGGCACGGAGTCGACGAGGGGGAAGAGTTCGTGCGTGTCGTGCACATTGGCGGCTGTCACCGACTCGGTCAGCGGCATGCCGTGGGCCTCTACGAGAAGATGATGCTTGCTACCCGCCTTCGCTCTATCCGTCGGGCTTGGGCCCGTGAGGGCCCCCTTTTTGAGGCCCGCACGGACGAGGAGTCAATGGCCCCCTGTGTCAGGGAAGTTGTCGCCTCGGCTGATCGGCCGGGATGACCGCGCCTTGGGGGCGAGAGCAGGCAGGAAGCAGTGTCGTACACGGATGGATTCAAGTCAGAAATGGTGAAGCGGATGGTGGGCCCCGCCGCGGTGAGTGCCGCCGCCCTGGCCCGCCAGGTGGGCGTGTCGCAACCGACGTTGTCGCAGTGGTTGAGGGAGGCGAATAAGTTGGCGGCGATGACGCCCCCGCCCGAGGAAAAGAAGCCCGCTCCGCCGACTGGACCGAAGAAGTGGACGCCCGAGGAGAAGCTGCGCGTGCTGGTGGCGGTCCAGGGGCTCACCGGAGAGGAACTGGGGGCGCTGCTGCGGCGCGAGGGGCTGCACGAGGGGCAGCTGACGGAGTGGCAGCAGGCGGCCGCTGGAGCCCTGTCGGGCGCGTCCACGCAGGCCCTGCCGGCCAAGGAGCGCAGGCGGCTGGCGGTGGCCGAGAAGCGGGTGAAGGAGTTGGAGCGCGAGCTGCGCCGCAAGGAGAAGGCGCTGGCGGAAACGGCGGCGCTGCTGG
>NZ_RAWI01000164.1 GCF_003612125.1 Corallococcus praedator | reverse complement strand
GGGAGGGGACAGGCCATGAGGTGGGACGCAATGGGCGAGTCGCCCGGACGGAGCAGCACGGTGGCGCGGGACGGTGGCGCGAACGCAACGACGGCTCGCGGTGGGCGGGGCTCCGTCCTCGCGGTGGTGGCGGAGAAGCCGGCCGTGGCGCGCGACATCGCCCGGGTGCTGGGCGCCACCGAGCGCGGCGAAGGCTGCCTGCGCGGCAATGGCTACATCGTGACGTGGGCCCTGGGCCACCTGGTGGGCTTGGCCCAGCCGCATGAAATCAAGCCCGAGTGGAAGCGCTGGCACCGCTCGCACCTGCCCATGCTGCCGCAGGACTGGCCGCTGGTCGTGTCGCCGCAGACGAAGGATCAATTCGAGGTGGTCCGCCGCGTGATGAACGCGCCGGAGGTGTCCGCGGTCGTGTGCGCCACCGACGCGGGCCGCGAGGGCGAGCTCATCTTCCGCTACATCTACGATGCCGCCGGGTGCCGCAAGCCGGTGCGGCGGCTGTGGGTGTCGTCGCTCACCGAGCGCGCCATCCTGGAGGGCTTCCAGAAGCTGAAGGACGGCCGGGCCTACGCGCCGCTGGCCGATGCCGCCATGGGCCGCAGCCGCGCGGACTGGCTCGTCGGCATGAACCTGTCGCGCCTCTACACGCTCGCGAGCGGGACCTTCGGCAGCATGCTGTCCGTGGGCCGCGTGCAGACGCCCACGCTGGCCATGGTGGTGGAGCGCGAACTGGCGATCCGAGACTTCGTGCCCCGGGACTACCTGGAGCTGGTGGCCACCTTCGCCCCTCGCGGCAAGGGCGCGGCGGCGGGGACTCGCTACCAGGGCACGTGGTTCCGCTCGGGGCCGGACGGCAAGCCCGTGATTCCCCCGGGCTTCGACAGCGTGCGCGAGGCCCGGCGCCTGGACGTGGACGGCGTGGAGGCGGGCCGCATCATCGACCGGGTGAGGGGCGGGCTCGCGGCGGTGGAGTCGCTGGACGCGGAGACGAAGCGGATGCCGCCGCCGCTGCTCTACGACCTGACGGAGCTGCAGCGTCACGCCAACCGCCTCTTCGGCTTCAGCGCGCAGCGCACGCTGGAGGTGGCGCAGGTGCTCTATGAGAAGCACAAGCTGCTGAGCTATCCGCGCACCGCCAGCCGGCACCTGTCGGAGTCGGTGGCGGACACGCTGCCGGAGGTGGTGCGCGCCATCCAGGCGCCCTACGCGGAGGACCTGGCGCCGGGCACGGGTGAGCGGCCCCTGGGCAAGCGCTACGTGGACGACGCGAAGGTGACGGACCACCACGCCATCATCCCCACGCCCACGTCGCCTGCCGGTGTGCGGCTGTCGCCGGACGAGCAGCGCCTCTACGACCTCGTGTGCCGGCGGGTGCTCCAGGCCTGGCACGAGGACCACGTCTGGAAGGTGACCACGGTCATCACGGCGGTGACGTCGAAGGGGGACACCAGCGCCGTGGTGGACCGCTTCCACAGCGCCGGCACGCAGGTGGAGCGCGTGGGGTGGAAGGTGTTGGACCTGGGCGGCGGGCAGAAGGCGCCGCGTCCCCGCACGGAGGGCAAGAAGGGCGAGGACAAGGACGACGAGCCGGATGACGAGCCCCAGGACCTGCCGCCGGGGCTCCTGCGCGGACAGGCGCAGACGGTGGAAGACGTGGAGGCGGTGAAGAAGCGCACGCGTCCGCCGCCGCGCTTCACGGACGCGACGCTCCTGACGGCGATGGAGTCGGCCGGGCGCACCCTGGACGAGAAGGAACTGGCGGACGCCATGCGCGAGACGGGGCTGGGCACGCCCGCCACGCGCGCATCCATCATCGAAGTGCTGCTGGAGCGCGAGTACCTCATCCGCCAGGGCAAGCGGCTGGAGGCCACGGACAAGGGCATCCACCTCATCCAGGTGGTGCATCCGGACGTGAAGTCCCCGGTCATGACGGGCCAGTGGGAAGCGTGGCTCCAGCGCATCGAGCGCGGGCAGGGCGAGCTGGACTCGTTCCTGAGCGGCATCGAGGCGTACGTGCGTGAGGTCGTGGGGCAGGCGCCGTCGTCGCTGCCTCCAACTCCGGTGCATGCGGGCGGGGCTCGGGCCTTGTCGTCCGGTGGGGGGAGTGCCTCGGGTGGAGCCACGCAGGACTTCTCCCGTGCGTCCGATGCCGGGCGCTTGGGCGGTGCTGCGTCCCACCAGGGCGGAGCCGTGCCCGCCAACGGGGGGGGCGACGGTATGGCGTCCCATGGGGGCGGATTGGCTCCCGCGAACGGGCGCTTCGAGGCCGCCCGACAGCATCCCGCGCAGGGCGCCGTCGAGGATCTCTTCCGTGCACGTGAGGCCGCGTCCGCTGTCGTTGCGGCCTCCGCGCGCAATGCCCTCGAAGCCCGCGCTGGCGCCGCGCGGGAGGGGGCGGGCTCCTCGCGCGATGCCGCGAATCCGGGCTCCGCTGCATCACGCGATGCCGCTGGCCCAGGTGCCCACGTGTCGCGCGACGCTGCTGCTCCGAGTTCGCACCTGTCGCGCAATGCCATCTCCTCGGGCGCGGGCCTTTCGCACGGTGCTTCCAGCGGCGCGCTCCAGGACCCGCGGGGCGCATCGCTCCGGGGGCAGGAAGCCCCTCCGCTGATTCCCTCCGCGGAGGTGCGGACCGCGTTCGTGCAGGCGTCCGCCGAGGGCTTCGGCCGTGCCCGCCGGCAGCCCCAGGGCGTGAACATGGGGAGCGGCCGGCCGGAGCGGGTGCCTCGCGCGCCCACGCCGCCGAACCAGCTTCGGGGCCTGTTGAAGGAGGCATTCGGCTTCTCAGACTTCCGGCCGTACCAGGAAGAAGTCTGCCGCGCGGCCACGTCCGGCGAGGACCTGCTGCTGGTGATGCCCACGGGCGCGGGCAAGTCGCTGTGCTACCAACTGCCCGGCCTGGCCCGGGCCGGGACGACGCTCGTCGTCAGTCCCCTCATCGCGCTGATGGAGGACCAGGTGCTGCGGCTCCAGTCGCTGGGGTTCGCGGCGGACCGCATCCACTCCGGCCGCGACCGGGCCGCCTCCCGGCAGGTGTGCGCCGAGTACCTGGAAGGTCGCCTGGACTTCCTCTTCATCGCGCCCGAACGCCTGGGCGTCCCCGGCTTCGGCGAGTTCCTGGCCCGGCGCACGCCCTCGCTCATCGCCATCGACGAGGCGCACTGCATCTCGCAGTGGGGTCATGACTTCCGTCCGGACTATCGGCTCCTGGGCTCGCGCCTGCCGCTCTTGCGCCCGGCCCCCGTGGTGGCCCTCACCGCCACCGCGACGCCGGACGTGCAGCGCGACATCGTCCAGCAACTGGGGCTGCGCGGCTCCACGGGCGGCGCGGCGCATACCTTCATTCACGGCTTCCGCCGCACCAACATCGCCATCGAGGTGCGGGAGCTGAACCCGGGGGCTCGCGGCGAGGCCATCCTGACGCTCTTGCGAAACCCGGAGCACCGGCCCGCCATCGTCTACGCGTCCACGCGCAAGCACGCGGAGCAGTACGCGGAGCTGCTCTCCTCGGACTTCCACACCGCGCCGTACCACGCGGGCCTCCCGCCCGCGGATCGCGACCGCATCCAGGCGGCCTTCCTCAAGGGCCACCTGGAGGTCATCGTCGCCACGACGGCGTTCGGCATGGGCATCGACAAGGCGGACGTGCGCACCGTCATCCACGCGGCGCTGCCGGCCAGCCTGGAGGGCTACTACCAGGAGCTGGGCCGCGCGGGTCGCGACGGGAAGGACTCGCGCGCCGTGCTGCTGCACGCGTTCGTGGACCGGCGCACGCACGAGTTCTTCCACCGCCGCGACTACCCGGACCCCGCCGTGCTGGAGCGGCTGTACCAGGCCACGTCCAACGAGCTGGAGCCCAAGGGCTCCCTCCAGGCCCGCGTGCGAGGGGACCCGGAGGTGTTCGACAAGGCGCTCGAACAACTGTGGATCCACGGCGGCGTGGAGATGACGCCGGACGAGGACGTGCGGCGCGGGCGCGCGGGCTGGGCGGTGCAGTACATCGCGCAGCGCGAGCGCAAGCAGCTCCACCTGGAGCAGATGGGCCGCTACGCGGAGGCGCACGGCTGCCGCATGCGACACCTCGTCGCGCACTTCGGCGACCTGCAGGACTCCGGCGCGGCGTGTGGCCTGTGCGACGTGTGCGCTCCGGAGACCTGCGAGGTGGTGCGCTTCGAGGAGCCCTCCTCGGTGGAGGCGCACGCGCTGGGCCGCATCCTGGAGGCCCTGCACGCGCGCGACGGACAGGCCACCGGGCGGCTCCACCGCGAGCTGTTCGGTGACGCGCTCCACCGGCGCGACTTCGAACGGCTCGTGGGTGGACTTGCCCGCTCCGGGCTGGTGCGCCTGGACTCGGACTCCTTCGACAAGGACGGGCAGGTCATCCTGTTCCAGCGGCTGTCGCTGACGGACACGGGCCGCCGCGCACGCGTCATCGCGCCCGGCCAGGTGGTGCTCCCCCAGGCGCGCGAGGAATCCCCCAAGAAGCGCCGTGGCCGCGCTGCCCCCGCGGCGTCGAAGCGGGCCCCTCGCAAGCGCGCGAGCACCGAGCCCTCCAAGGGACGCGGCAAGCGCGCCGCCACCACGGGCACCCGGCGCGGCGCCGGCAGCCGCGCCGAACCGTGGCAGTCCCCGCGCGTGGACCGGACCGACGCGGACTTCTCCCAGGAGTCCTTCGCCCCGGACGCGCCCGCCCCGGGCCGGAGCTGGAAGGCACGCACCCCGGCGGATCCCGCCCCGGGCCCCCGGGCTTCGTGGAACGCGTCGCGCCAGACGCCAGACGCCGGCCACGCGGCCCCGGAGGCCGCTCCCGCCCTGGTGGAGTCCCTCAAGGCCTGGCGGCTCACGGAGGCGCGCAAGCGCAAGGTGCCCGCCTTCCGCATCCTCACCGACCGCGTGCTGGACGCCATCGCCAGCGCCCGGCCCTCCAGCGGCGCGGAGCTGCTGTCCATCCACGGCGTGGGGCCCGCGCTCACCGAGCGCTACGGCGCGCAGATCCTCTCGCTCGTGTCGCGCCGCCGGTAGAGCATCCGCCGCCGGACAGCCTCGCGCCGGGCGCCCTTTACGGCCTGCGTGTGGCGGTCCGCCGCACCGCGCACGCGAACCCGCGCCACGGCGTGGGCAGGGGAGGGATTCGAAAGGGCGCGGATCCGCCCGGGTGCCCCACGCGAACCGGCCGACAAGGGAAAGCCTTTTCCTGGGCTGTCGGGGCGGACAGCGACCAGCCGGGCGTGAAGGTTGTTTCCCAACCTTGTGAGCGTGGGGCCGGGTGCCACCTTCTCACCCAACACGCGCATGGGCGACGTGGGGGTTCAAGGGGGCGCGCAACGATGGAGCTGGGCTTCGAGACGATTGGGAACGCCACACTCATCTGTCACGACAACGGGCCGGTGTTGGTGACCGACCCCTGGACGGACGGCACGGCGTACTTCGGCAGCTGGACGCTGTCGCATGAGATTCCGGAAGAGCAGCGCCAGTCCATCCGCGACTGCGCCTACGTGTGGCTCTCCCACGGCCACCCCGACCACCTGAGCATGGAGTCGTTGGAGAAGCTGCGCGAGCGCACCCTGCTGGTGCCCAACCACGTGGGCCACCGCATCCGGGACGACCTGCGCGAGGCGGGCTTCCGCGTCCAGGTGCTCGCGGACCGCGAGTGGACGCGGCTGTCCCCGCGCATCCGCGTGCTCTGCCTGCCGGACGTGAACCAGGACGCGGTGCTGCTGGTGGAGGTGGGCGGCCGGCTCATCGTCAACCTCAACGACGCCGGGGACCGGGGCCAGGGCCACTTCGTGCGCCGGGTCATCAAGGAATACGACGAGACCTTCCTCCTGGCCCTGTCCGGCTACGGCGACGCGGACATGATGAACTTCTTCACCGAGGACGGGAACCGCATCCTCCCGTACGCGGCGGCGAAGACGCCCGTGGGACAGACCATCGCGCGGCAGGCGGAGACGTACGGGGTGCGCTACTTCGTCCCCTTCAGCTCCATGCACAAGTACCAGCGCGCCGACAGCCTCTGGGCCGCCGAGTACACCACCACGCTTCCCGACTACGCCCGGGGCTTCAACTCCACCACCTGCCAGATGCTCCCGGCCTTCCTGCGTCACGACTTCACCAACGACGCCTCCGTCTCCATCAACCCCCGGGAGCGCACCCTCACGCCGGTGGATCCGAAGGAGTACGGCGACGACTGGAGCGAGTGCCTGGAGGCGGACGAGGTGAAGCAGTTGGAGCAGTACTTCCGCGCCGTCGAACACCTGGGCACGGTGATGGACTTCCTGCGCTTCCGCGTGGGCGGCAGGGAGCACGTCATCGAGTTCAACAAGCGCCGCTTCGACAAGGGCATCACCTTCGACGCGCCCCGCGGCTCGCTGATGACCGCCGTGAAGTACCAGGTGTTCGACGACCTGCTCATCGGCAACTTCATGAAGACCACCGTCCACGGCGGCTTCGGCAAGGGCAGCCTCTATCCGGACTTCAGCCCCTACGTGGCCAAGTACGCGGACAACGGCAAGGCCCGCACCGCCGCGCAGCTGCGCGACTACTTCAACGAATACCGGAGCCGCGACATGGTGGGCTACCTGCGCCACCAGCTGGATGCCCACTGCGTGCGCCCCATCCAGATTCAGTCCGCGGAGCTGCTGCGCACCCTGCTGCCCGCCGACTCCAGCGCCTTCCGCATGGCCAAGGAGACGTATTGGAAGGTGCGCCGCGCCATCCTCTAGGAAGTCCTGTAAATCCGGCTGAGGGGCTGACCGGAACCAGGACATCCCCCTGTCTTTTTCTCAGGCAGCGGGAGAGGTGCGGGGAAAGCCCTGTCTTTCAGCGGGGTTGGTGACAGGTCTGTCACAAAGGGTGACAACGGAAGCGCGGGAGCCTGGAGCGCGGTCACTCCAGCTATCCCGCGTTTTCGGATTTCTCCCCCCGGAGGGCGGGGTCGGTGGGGTTGGCCCGACAGTTGCTCATTGGCCCGGCGCGCGGCTTCCGCAACTGGCGGGAAGGCCAGACGGTGGCGGCGCAATCCCTCGTAGGACCCCAAAAGAGTTCTCAATGCTCAAGTTCCGCTCTGTTGCGATGCTGGCCGGTGTTTCGCTGCTCGGTGCTGCCTGCGGTGGTCCCGAGTCCCAGCAGGAAGCCGAAGTGACGCAGACGTGGGAGGAGTTCCGGGCGAGCGCCGTCCGCGAGCCGTGGGAGGGCGGGAAGATCATCGTCAACGGTGACGAGGCGCTGGAGTCCGAGGAGGAGCTGGCCGCCTACTTCCACAACGTCGTGGAGTCCAAGCTGGGCCAGTCGCAGGACGGCCTCGCTGTGTACTACATCGGCGGCGACATCAAGTGGAGCGCCACCCAGAAGCTGAACCTGACCTACTGCATCAGCAACACCTTCGGCACGACCAACAAGGCGAAGATGGTCACCGCCATGGCGAACGCGACGGCGGCCTGGGAGGCCACCGCGAACGTCAACTTCACCTACCTGTCCCAGTACGACGCGTCCTGCACCGCGTCCCAGGCGGGCGTGCTGTTCGACATCCGCCCGGTGAGCGGCCAGTCCTACGTGGCGCGCGCGTTCTTCCCGAACTCCTCCCGCTCGGGCCGCAACGTCCTCGTGGACAGCAGCGCGTTCGGCAACCTGTCGCCCTGGACGCTCACGGGCATCCTGCGCCACGAGCTGGGCCACACGCTGGGCTTCCGTCACGAGCACACCCGCTCCACCGCGTCCGGCTGCTACGAGGACTCCCAGTGGCGCGCGCTGACCACCACCTACGACCGTTCGTCCGTCATGCACTACCCCCAGTGCAACGGCACCCAGACGGGCGACCTCGTGCTGACCACCCTGGACAAGCAGGGCGCCCGCGCGCTGTATCCGTGAGCGACGTGAAGCGCTGACCTCGCGCGGCGGACGCCGCGTGCACGGGACCGGTGGGAGCCTCCTGGCTCCTGTCGGTCCCGTGGTCGTTTTCCAGCGCCCGCTTCAAGCGCGGACGGAGGGCCCCTCCACGTCGAGCGCGCGCTCGAAGAAGATGAGCAGCTTGCCGCCGCCGCGCTCGGCGATCTCCAGACACTCCAGCGCGGCGCTGTCCGCGTCCAGCTCGGCGCTGATGCGCTCCGGTTCGAGCACGCGGTGGGTGATGACGTCGTCGTCGTGGCCCGCGACGATCTGCACCGCGCCGGAGTCGCTGCCCTTCTGCTCCAGGGAGATCTCCACCAGCGGCAGGCTCCGGGCGATCTCCTGGTCACCGGTGTCCAGGCTGATGGACTCCATGGTGATGGACTCCACGCGCACGCGCTCGTTGCGCACCCGCTTGCTGATGTCCGCCAGGTACTTCGCCCACTGCTCCCTGGGAATTTCCTTGGTGGTGTGTGCCATGCGTCCGCCTCCGCGCGAGTGTCGTGTGCCTCAACCGTAAGGCCTGTGACGCGCGGATGAAGGACGGGCCCGACTGACCGTTGCGTCGGGAGCCCCCCGGACCGGGCCCCGCCGTGTCGGCTGCCCCCGACGAAAGGGAGGGGCGCTCAGTCGCGCACGGTGTGCACGGCGTCGTCCTTGAGCACCAGGCGCACCGTGGCGGCGCGGCCGTGGCCGAAGTGCTCGTAGGCGGCGGCTTCCAGCACGGGGGCCAGCGCGGTGCGCAGGCCGCGGGCGCCCGTCTCCCGCTTGAGGGCGCGGGCGACAATCCAGTCGCGCACGGCGGGGTCCACGGAGAGCTGGAGGCCTTCGTGTTCGAACTCGCGCTCCCAGGTGCGCAGCACGTTGTTCTGGAGGATGTCGCCCAGGGTGGCCGCGTCCAGCGGAGCGAAGGACACCAGCCGGTTGAAGCGGCCGATGAGCTCCGGAATGAAGCCGTAGCGGGCGAACGCGGTGGTGTTCTCCAGGTGCTCCTCGGTGATGCGCGTGGCGATGGACTCCGCGTCGCGCGCGCCGCCCTTGCCGGGCTCGCGGCCGAAGCCCACGCGCTCCACGTGGGCCATTGTTTCAGCGGTGCCCCGGAAGCCGCTGAAGGCCCCGCAGGCGATGAAGGTGAGGCAGGACAGCTCCAGCGTTTCGGCGCGGATGCGGCTGGTGAAGCCGAAGTCGGGGGGGAAGGTGGCGTTGGACGCGGAGAGCAGGTGCAGCAGGCTGCGCTGTACGCCGAAGCCGCTGACGTCCTTGGTGGTCTGCTGGCCGGAGAAGCGGCTGTCGGAGCGGCTGGTGGCGAGCTTGTCGAACTCGTCCATGCAGATGACGCCGCAGGCGGCCCACTCCGCGTCGCGGTCCGCGGCCTCGTAGAGGCGGGACAGCAGGCTGTTGACGTCGTCGCCGATGTAGCCCGTTTCGGAGAACTGGGTCGCGTCCGCGAGCACGGTGGGCACGCCCAGGATTTCGCGGAACATCAGCTCCACGAGGAACGTCTTGCCGGAGCCGGTGGGGCCCAGGAAGAGGGCGTTCTCGCGGGTGCCGGGCTCCGGCTCCAGGCCCTCCAGGTACAGGCGGCGGATGCGGCGCAGGTGGCGGTAGGCGAGCACGGCGGCGGCGCGGCGGCCCATCATCCCGGGAGGGCCCGGGGGCTACAAGCCACCTGGGGAGGGTGCGATGCGCGTCCGTCGCTACCGGATGTCGAGGATGCGGCCCTGGCCGTCGATGAGGTAGGTCGCGCCTCCGTCCAGCATGACGGTGTCCGGGGGCATGTCGCAGCGTTTGATGTTGGCGTCGAAGCTGACGAGGTACAGGTCGTCGCTGACCTTGTTGATGTAGACGTCGAAGACGTCGCGGCGACTCAAACAGCGCACGAGGCCGTCATGGTTGCCGGACGCCTTCGCGCCGGGGGGAAAGAAATCCGCGAGCGCGACCTGGAAGGCGGCCAACGTGGGGCCATCCAGAGTGGTGGTGGCAACGAAGGCCTTGGGGTCGGGGTCCCGGATGCGGTCACCGACCTCGGGGGGGATGCGCTCCGGTCTCTGGTATTTGTAGTAGCCGAAGAAGCTGCAGCCTTGCAGCAGGGCGCAGGCCCCGAGCCCCAGAAGCACCAAGCCCAGTCTTCGCGGCGGCGTGCGCACGTTCATGGCGTCCAGTCCTGCCCGTCGTAGAGGTCGATGAGGCCCTGGTCGTTGTTGACCGAGCCGATGGGAACCCAGACTCCATCGCGAAGCGCGGCCACCACACGGTCGGCGTAATCGTATTTGTAGGAGCGGCACTCGCCGGCCTGCTCCCGGTAGAAAAGCAGCAGCTCACGGCGGAGGACCTTGCCGGTTCGTGCATCCGCGATCCGGGTGGGCACCCACCGTCGCGCTTCGCCCAAATCGGGCTCGGAGAAGCGCCGATTGTGGGGGTGGCTGTGGCCGCGGCCCAGGATGATGGCATCCAGATGCTGGGGATCATCCACGCTGGAGGGAACCAGGCAGGACTTCGTGCGGCCAACGCCCGAGCCCTGAATATCGGACAGGTGGCTGAGATAGAACGCGTCCTCGGCGCTCGAGTAATAGATCAACGCGCAGTACTCAATCCCGTACACACCCGACGATGCTCCAGGTTGCCGGGTGATCAGGTCACAGGCGCTCCCGGCCAGCTCCGCCGTGGACTTGAAGGGACCCGCGAGAGGGCCGGTGACCTGCACCTGTCCGTTCGGCAGCCGTCGCACCCGGACGTCAGGGCTCGGTGTGGAGCAGCCCACCATCATGGCGAGCAATCCCAGCCGCACCAGGCGGCAGCTTCGCTGAATCCCCATCGTCGGTGTCTTGGCTGGAAACCTGTCTCCCGGGGATTGCTCACTATCATTTCAATTCGTGTAATTCAAGAAGATGGGCTTAAAGCTGACAGACTGGAAATAGGGTAAAGAAGGACCCGTTACGGGGCAAGCAGGCATTCTGCGGGTGGAAATACTACCTCCAGGGTCCTGAACTTCCAACAGGACCCAGGAGATGTCCTCCCGGTGCTCCGCCGCCTGGAGGGCCCGGGGGCCTCCGTCCGCCGGTCCGCACTCGCGGGCTCCCAGAGGTCGGCCCGTGAACACCGGTGTCCCGGGTGGCCAAGGGATGCTCCCCGGACCCGCGCGTGCGCATTAACAGGGGCACACATGGCTCAATCGACTGAAGCACGTTCCCTCGCGCCGCGACTGGGTGCCTGGGTGGAGGATGGACCCTCGGTGCGCTGGCGCGTCTGGGCACCCGGCCACAAGCAGGTGGAGGCCGTGGTGTACGACGCGGACGACCGCGTCCTGCGCACGCTGCCGCTCACCCCCGAAGCGGACGGCTGCTTCGGCGGCGTGCTGGCCGAACAGGGCGCGGGCCTGCGCTACAAGCTCCGCCTGGACGGGGGAGACCCGTTCCCCGACCCGTGGTCGCGCTCCCAGCCCGCGGGCGTGCACGGCCCCTCCGAGGTCGTCGTCTCCGACCACGGCTGGACGGACTCGCACTGGAAGGGGCCGGATCCGAAGTCCCTCGTCATCTACGAAGTCCACGTGGGCACCGCCACGCCGGAGGGCACCTTCGAGGCCTTCATCCCGAAGCTCGCGCACCTGCGGGAGCTGGGCGTGAACACGCTGGAGCTGTTGCCCGTGGCCAGCTTCCCCGGCGCGCGCAACTGGGGCTACGACGGCGTGGACCTCTTCGCGCCGCAGGCTACCTACGGTGGACCCCGGGGCCTGCGCAGGCTCATCGACGCCGCGCACGCGCACGGCATCGCGGTGCTCATCGACGCCGTCTACAACCACTTCGGACCGGACGGGAACTACCTGGGCGCGTACTCGCCCCACTACTTCACGAAGACGCACCACACGCCCTGGGGCGACGCGGTGAACTACGACAGCGAGGGCAGCCACTTCGTGCGCTCGCTCGTGCTGTCCAACGTGGAGATGTGGATCCGCGACTACCACGCGGACGGCCTGCGCCTGGATGCCGCGCACGCGCTGGTGGATGACGGCCAGCCGCACCTGCTCGCCGAAATCGTCGAGCGCGCCCACGCCGCCGGCAACGGCCGCCGCGTCGTCATCATCGCGGAGGACGAGCGCAACGAGCGCAAGCTCGTCACCCCCGTGAAGGACGGCGGCTACGGCCTGGACGGCGTCTGGGCGGATGACCTGCACCACCAGCTGCGCCGCGCCTTCGCGGGAGACCACGAGGGCTACTACCAGGACTACACCGGCAGCGCGGAGGACATCGCCACCACGCTGCGCCAGGGCTGGTTCTACCAGGGCCAGAAGTCCCAGAACCTGGGCCACGCGCGCGGCACGTCGTCCGAGGGCCTGGCCCCGTGGCACTTCGTCCACTGCATCCAGAACCACGACCAGGTGGGCAACCGGCCCTTCGGCAACCGGCTGTCGGAGGACGTGTCCCCGGCCGCCTACCGCGCCATGAGCACGCTGCTCCTCCTGTCGCCGTTCACCCCATTGCTCTTCATGGGCCAGGAGTGGAACGCGCGCACGCCGTTCCTCTACTTCACGGACCACAACGCGGAGCTGGGCAAGCTCGTCACCGAAGGGCGCCGCAAGGAGTTCTCTGGCTTCTCGCGCTTCAAGGGCGAGCAGGTGCCAGACCCTCAGGACCGCGACACCTTCACCCGCTCCACGCTGGACTGGAGCGAGCCCGAAGCCCCGCGGCATGCGGGCGTGCATGCGCTCTACAAGGAGCTGCTGCGCCTGCGCGCCACGGAGCCCGTGCTCACCCACCGCCAGGGCACCCATGACGCCCGCGCGCTGGGCCCGGACGCCTTCGTGCTGGAGCGCCGCGCGGAGGGCGACACGGTGCTCATCATCGTGAACCTCCGGGGCTCGCTGGTACACGCGCTGCCGCCGCACGCGAGCGCGGGCATCGTGCTGTGGAGCGAATCCCCGCGCTTCGGGGGCACCGTGGAGGGCTCACCACTGACGGGCAACATCGTGCGGCTGGAGGGCCCTTCGGCCGCGGTGGTGAAGCTGCGCGAGTAGCAAAGCCAGACACAGGGTCAAGAACCCGCACGCATCGCGAGACATGAATCCACCCACGGCCCGTCACCCCGCAAGAGGGGCAGACGGGCCGTGGTGTCTCCAGGGCTGAAACAACGCATGTCTGGGAATGGACCTGTCGGCGATCCGGTACTCGGGTCCGCCACAACGTGCAGGACGCGTCGCGCGCCGTTCGGGAGGGCGGGGACTTCCTTGGAGTCCCCCCGCGCCCGGTAGCGCCAGCGGCACCGACGCCAGCAGGTCCACGTGCCGCGAGCGGCCGCGCGACGTCACGGGTCTGGCCTTGTTCGCCGGGCCCCTGGAGACGTGCGTCTTCTTTCGGCCCTGTCGTGAGGAAGTACCTTGTCCCAATCGCATGGGTTGAAGGCATCCCGGGGGGGATGGAAGCGTCATGCCGCACGCACGGGCGCGTTCGCGCTGCTCGTGTCCGCGGCCCCCGCGCTCGCCGCGTCGGGTTTCAGCGCCGTCACCGCCAGTGGAAACGACGGCAACCCGCCGTCGGCCACCATCGACGGCAACCTCGCCACACGCTGGTCCAGCCTGGGCGTGGGCCAGTGGCTCCGGGGCGACCTGGGCGCCGTGAAGTCGCTGTCCGCCGTGGACATCGCCTGGCACGAAGGCAACAAGCGCACGAACACGTTCGTCCTCGCCACGTCCACCGACGGGGCCACCTGGACGACCGCGGTCTCCACGAAGTCGTCCGGCACCACCGCCAACCCCGAGCGCTACAGCTTCGCTGCCCGGAACGCGCGGTACGTGCGCGTGACGGTCAACGGCAACTCGCTCAACACCTGGGCCAGCATCGCCGAGTGGGCCGCCATCACCGGTGACGTCACGGCGCCCTCGGGCAAGGACCGCTTCGGCGTCACCATGCTCTACCCGACGAAGTCGGGCGGGGAGGCGTGGGCGCTGGCGGACACCGCCACGTCGGACAAGCGGTTCGACCCGCAGAACCCCATCACGAAGAACAGCGACGGCTCCTGGAAGATGAAGGACTCGCAGGTGCGCATGAGCGTCTTCACGTCCACCGGCTACGACGACAACAAGATTCCCACGTACGACCGGGACGTGCTCGCGAGCCGTGGCTACATGCAGGCCGCGAACGACTGGAAGAACATCGAGATGACCGGCTTCGTGAAGTTGAACAGCGTGTCCGACACGTCCGACAACTTCGACTGGTACGCCCGGGGCGGCAAGCACAACGACGACCACTCCGGCTGTGAAGGCAGCAGCTACAAGGCGGGCTTCCACTACGACGGCCGCGCGCGCTGGCAGAAGGAGACCTGGCATGTCTCCTATGAGCAGACGCCCTACAAGCCCGCCACCACCGCGCTCAAGGGCCGCTGGGTGGGCTTCAAGTCGGTGATGCGCAACATCACCGTCAGCGGCCAGACGGCCGTGAAGCTGGAGATGTACGTCAACGAGAACGCGGACAAGGTGACGTGGAAGAAGGTCTACGACTACACCGACGCGGGCAAGTGGGGCGGCGACGCGCAGCACTGCGGCGGCGCCACCGGACCCATGGCCATTACGTGGGGCGGCCCCATCGCGGTGTTCCGCTGGGACAACGCGAACGACGTGGACTTCAAGTGGCTGAGTGTTCGTGAAATCCAGCCCTAGGCGGTAGCGAGGACCCCTCGGGAAACCCGGAGTTCGCGCGGCCTGACGCAAGACGGCAGGCCGCGCGCCCGGCGACCGGAGGGGCCGGGTGGGGCTTTCCATCGACAGGGGACGCGGGGGTGGGCAGCATGGCGCCGCCATGAACGTCGACCAAGCCCTCGCCTCGTCCGAACGCATCTGGGAGCAGGAAATCCTGCCCGCGCTCGAGCGCTACATCCGCATCCCCAACAAGTCGCCCGCCTTCGACCCGGACTGGGTGAAGACGGGCCACATGGAGCAGGCCGTCCAGCTCATCTCCGACTGGTGCCGCGCGCAGGCCGCGCACCTGCCGGGGCTGACGGTGGAGGTGGTGCGGCTGAAGACGCCGGATGGCAAGGAGCGCACGCCCGTCATCTACATGGAGGTTCCCGGCACGCGCGGCGACGACACCGTGCTGCTGTACGGCCACCTGGACAAGCAGCCGGAGATGACCGGCTGGCGCGAGGGCCTGACGCCGTGGACCCCCGTGCGCGAGGGCGACAAGCTCTACGGGCGCGGCGGCGCGGATGACGGCTATTCGGCGTTCGCGTCGCTGTCCGCGCTGCGGCTGCTCAAGGAGCAGGGCGTGCCGCACGCGCGCTGCGCCGTGGTCATCGAGGCGTGCGAGGAGTCCGGCAGCTACGACCTGCCCGCGTACATCGAGGCGCTCGCGCCGCGCATCGGCAAGCCGTCGCTGGTGGTGTGCCTGGACTCGGGCTGCGCGAACTATGATCAGCTCTGGATGACCACCAGCCTGCGCGGCATGGTCGCCGGCAACCTGCGCGTGGACATCCTCACGGAGGGCGTGCACTCCGGTGACGCGACGGGCGTGGTGGCGTCGTCCATGCGCATCATGCGGCAGCTGTTGTCGCGCGTGGAGGACGAGCAGACGGGCCACATCAAGGTGGACGCGCTGCACACGCAGATTCCGGAGGGCCGGCGTGAACAGGCAAAGGCGGCGGCCCGGACGCTGGGCGACGAGCTGTACACCAAGTTCCCCTGGGTGGAGGGCTCGGCCCCGGTGACGAAGGACGGCGAGGAGCTGGTGCTCAACCGCACCTGGCGCCCGGCGCTGGCGGTGACGGGCGTGGAGGGCATGCCGGCGCTCGCGAGCGCGGGCAACGTGCTGCGCCCCTTCACCACGCTGAAGCTGTCCATGCGCATTCCTCCGCGCGTGGACCCCAAGGCGGCGGCGAAGGCGCTGAAGGACGTGCTGGAGAAGGACCCGCCCTACGGCGCGAAGGTGACGTTCGACGGGGACAAGGCGAGCGTGGGCTGGGACGCGCCGCCGCTGGCCGGCTGGCTGTCGCGCGCGGTGGAGTCCGCGTCCACGTCCTGCTTCGGCAAGTCCGCCATGGCGATGGGCGAGGGCGGCACCATCCCCTTCATGGGCATGCTGGGCGAGCGCTTCCCGGAGGCGCAGTTCCTCATCACCGGCCTGCTGGGGCCGGGCAGCAACGCGCACGGGCCCAACGAGTTCCTGCACATCCCCACCGGCAAGAAGCTCACCGCCGGCGTGGCCAGCGTCATCGCGGAGCATTTCAAGCGGTAGCGCGCCAAATCTGGAGTCTGGAGGCGGGGCTCCACGGGCCCCGCCTTCGGACGCAGCGACGTCACCGGAGGCTTCATGCCGAGCACGCCCCGCAGGGCCACCCAGGTCCGAGCGCAGCCCCTCATCGCGGTCCGCGACGTCGCCGCGAGCAGCCAGTGGTACCAGTCGCTGCTGGGCTGTGAGGGCACGCACGGCGGTGACGAGTACGAGATGCTCGTCAGCAACGGCGAGCCCGTGCTGCAACTGCACGCCTGGGATTTAGAGGAGCACCCGAACCTGGTGGGGCCGGACTCGGCGCCGCATGGGCACGGTGTCCTGCTGTGGTTCGAGACCACGGACTTCGAGGCCTCGGTGGAGGCGGCGCGGGGCCTGAAGGTGGAGTGGGTGGAGGCGCCCCACGAGAACCGGAACTCACGCCGCTGGGAGTTCTGGGTCCGCGACCCGGATGGCTACGTCGTCATCCTGTCGGCGGAGTCACGTCGGCGCGCCTGAGCGGACGTCGACACAGGCGCTGGGGGCCACCGGACCGGCGGCGGGAAGGGCGCCTCAACGCCCCGTCTTGATGCCCAGCGACGACGTGGGCGGCGGCTTCTTGGACGTGTTCGACGGCCGCGCCGCCCGGCGTTGCAGCGCCACCGCCACCGTGGGCGCATCCGCCGCGGACACCTGCCGCGTCACCGGCTCATACCCGTTGAGCGCGAGCGTCACCGCCACCGACGGCTCGCCCGGCACCAGCGGCAGGGCCACCGGCGTGGTGCCGCGCTCCTCGCCCCCCACCTGCACCGTGGCGCCCGGTGGTTCGCTCGTCACCATCAGGCGCACCGGCTGGGCCGGGGTGGGACGCGCGGGCGCCTCGGGCGGCGTGTGCCCCTGGGCCTCCTCCGGCGTCCGGGTGACCGTCGCCACCGGCGGTGGGGGGACGGCCGTCTGCGTGCCGCGCAGCCACACCACCGCCGCGCCGCCCAACATCAGGGCCACGCCACCCGCCACATACGGCAGCCACGTGCGCCGCTTCGGCGCCACCGGGGCCAGGGCCGCGGTGCCACGCGTGGCCTCGGGCTCCACGCGCGTGGGCGGACGGGACGGTGGCCCCACCAGCTTCGACGCGCGCGACGACGCGAGCCCCCTCGCGCCCGACGTGGGCATGCCGTTGCGCGAGGAGTTGGACTGCGAATCCAGGTCCGCGTCCTCCGCCAATTGGTCCAGCTTCGACGGGTCGGACTCCGTGGCGATGCGCTCCGCGTACAGGCCCCGCAGGTACGCGGCCAGGTGCGCGCTGCTGGACGGCAGCCGCAGGTTGAGCGCGTAGTCCTCCAGCGCCAGCCGGAACGCGGCGCAGTCCGGGTAGCGGCCCTCCGCCGTGGGCGCGAGCGCCTTGAGCAGCACCTCGTCCAGGCCGGGCGGCAGCTTCGGGTTGAGCTGCGACGGCGGCGGAATCTGGCAGTCGCGCACCAGCCGCAGCGTCATCAGGTCCGTGTCGCCCTTGAAGAGGCGCTTGCCGGTGAGCAGCTCCCACATCACCACGCCCAGCGCGAACTGGTCGCTGCGGCCGTCCACCGGCTGGCCGTTGGCCTGCTCCGGGGACATGTACGGGTACTTGCCCTTGAGCACGCCCGTCGCGGTCTGCTGCCCGCTGGTGGCCGCCTTCGCCACGCCGAAGTCGATGACCTTCACGCCCCCGTCGAACCCGACGAGCACGTTCTGCGGCGACACGTCCCGGTGCACCAGTTGGAGCGGCTGGCCCTGACCGTCGCGAGCGCCGTGCGCGTACGACAGGCCCGCCGCCGCGTCCGCGATGATGCGGATGACCAGCCCCACCGGCAGCGGCTTCTCCTGCTTGCGCGCGAAGCGATCCAACCGCCGCACGTCCTCGCCCTGCACGTACTCCATCGCCAGGCAGTGACGGCCTTCAATCTCCGTCAGGTCCAGGATGGTGATGAGGTTCGGGTGCGACAGGCGCGCGACGAGCCGCGCCTCCTCCAGGAACATGTCCAGGAACTCTTCGTCCTCGGCCAGGTGCGGGAGGATGAGCTTGAGGACGACCAGGCGCTCGAAGCCCGTCCCATGCTCCTGCGCCAGGAACACCTGTCCCATCCCGCCCGAAGCGATTTTTTTCAGCAGCTCATATTTCCCGAACGCGACCGCCATCTGAGCGGAAGGATATCGCTCTTTCTCACCGGGCAGGAAACAGCCGATTTCCAAAAAGACCGGGAGCCTGTCCGGCAGGGAGGGGCCTGCCTCACTACCCAAGGGGGTGGCGGGCAGGCAGGCAGACCTCGGATGTCCGGTGCTTCACGCCTTCATCTTGTAGCCGGAGCGCAGCACGCCGTACGTGATGCCGGTGGCCACCGCGGCGGTGCCCGCGAGGATGGTCCCTCCGACGAGCGGGGAGAACAGGCTGCTGCCCAGCATCCCGTAGCGCAGGCCCTCCACCATGTAGACCATCGGGTTGAAGAGGCTGACCTGGCTCCAGGGCGAGGGCAGCTCGCGCACCGAATAGAAGACGCCGCCCAGGAACGTGAGCGGAAGCATCACGAACGTGGGGAAGAAGTTGATCTGTTCGAACTTCTCCGCCCACACGGCGGCGAGCATGCCCAGCACGCTGAACACGTAGCTGGACAGCAAGAGGAAGTAGAGCGTCGCCAGCGGGTGCATCAGGCTGAAGCCGGAGAACACCGACGCGACCATCCACGTGAGCAGGCCCACCACGAGGCCGCGAATCATCGCGCCGCCAATGAAGCCCACCATCAGCTCACCGGGCCCCAGCGGGGCGACGAGCAGGTCCACCACGGTGCCTTGAATCTTGGTGATGAACAGCGAGGAGCTGCTGTTGAGGAACGCGTTGTTCGCGATGCCCAGGAACACGAGCCCCGGCACGATGAAGTGCAGGTACGGGTGGCCTTCCACCTCGTGCACGCGGCCGGAGATGGAGTAGCCGAAGACGATGAAGTACAGCGTGGTGCTGATGAGGGGCGACAGGACGGTCTGGCCCGGCACGCGCATGAAGCGCCGGACCTCCTTCGCGAACAGCGTCTGCATCCCGAGGACGTTCATGGGGTGTGGGGCAATTCTTCCGG
>NZ_RAWI01000163.1 GCF_003612125.1 Corallococcus praedator | reverse complement strand
CCCTCAAGCCGTCCGTCGCGCAGGAGTCGCTGGAGCTGTACCGCCCGGACGTGGAGGCCCTGCGCACCGGGGACATGTCCTTCACCGAGGTGCTGGAGAACCGGCGCAGCCTCCGGGGCCGGGGCGCCACGCCGCTCACCGTGAAGCAGTTGGGCGAGCTGCTGTACCGCGCCGCGCGCGTGCGCGACGTGAGGAGCACGCTGGACGGCGACGTCACCGACCGGCCCTACCCCGGCGCGGGCGCGGCGTACGCGCTGGAGCTGTACCCGCTCGTCGGGGAGTGCCAGGGCCTGCCGCCGGGCGTGTACCACTACGATCCGCTGGGCCACCGCCTGGAGAAGCTGAGCGGCCCCACGCAGGAGTTCCAGGCGCTGCTGGACGAGGCCCGCGCGCCGGTGGAGCCCTTCGACCGGCCGGAGGTGCTGATGGTGGTGGCCGCGCGCGTGCCCCGGCTCGCGTGGAAGTACGAGACGCTGGCGTACTCGCTGGTGCTGCAGGACACCGGAGCGCTGGTGCAGACGCTCTACCTGGTGTCCACGGCGCTGGGCTTGCGGCCCTATGCGCTGGGACGCAGCGACCCGGACCTCTTCCAGCGCGTGGCGGGCGTGGACGGCTTCGCGGAGGCGTCCGTGGGCGCCTTCGCGGTGTCCGGAGGCTCGGCGCCGGTCCCCTGAGCCCCCTGAGTCCCCTGAGCCAAAGCCAGGGGACACTGGGCGCTACGCCGGGCTCAGCAGCAGGGGCTGCCGCAGCAGTGCGAGCGGTTGTACGTGTCCGTGAGGCTGGACAGGGCCACGGCGTGGTCCGCCACGTTGGCCGGCTTCTTCGGCAGGGGCAGCTCCACCTCCATGCTGGCGAGCTTCCACTCGTTGGCGGCGCCCGCGTCCGCGTCGCTGGCGGGGACGACCTTCAACTGGATGCCGGCGGGCATCTCGAAGTCGAAGCGCTCCTTCAGCGCCTGACGGGGATCCGCCTGCAGGGCCTTCTCGAAGGAAGGCTCCTTCCACGCCAGGGCGACGGCGCGCATCCACACCGACTGCCAGTCGTTCACCGTGGTCCTCGCACCCGGCCCCGGCGAGGACGGCTTGCGCGCCACGGGGCGGGCCTTGGTGGGCGCTGCCTTCGACTCCGGCTTCTTCTTGCTCATGTCAGCAGTCTCCTCCCAGCGCCTCCAGCAGCGCGCGGGCCTCCGCGACGGGCGGCGTTCCCAGCCCTTCGGTGAACGTACTGTAGATTATCTGGAGTCGTTGCCGCGCTTCTTCCTGCCGACCCGACGTCTGGAGTAGGCGCGCCAGTGCGGTGACGGCCTGCAGCTCGGGCATCCGCGCACCCTGTGCGTGAGCCACTTCCGCCGCCTGCCGGAAGCACGCCTCCGCGGAGGGGGCCGTGGCCCCATCGCGCGTCAGCAGCACCCGGCCCTTGACCCGCAGCATCCTGGACTCGTGGTAGCCCTCGCCCAGGGCCCGCGCGAGCTCCCGTCCGCGCTCCACCGAAGCGAGCGCCGCGTCCACGAGGCCCAGCTCCAGCTCCAGCTCCGCGAGGACGCCGTAGTACACCGGCTGGTCCATCTCCGTGCCGAACGCCTCGCGCATCGCAATGCCCCGCCGCACCGCCTCCAGGTCCTTCGCCGCCCATCCGCGCAGGATGCCCACGTAGGCGGACTGCTCCACGAGCCCGTAGCGGTGCGACAGCTCCGCGTGCTGCGAGATGAGCCGCGTCGCCTCCGTGCGGTCGCCGTGCTCCTGCGCCATGAGCAGCAGGTAGATGAACGACAGGCCGATGCTGGTGCCGTGGTTCAGCTCCCGCCCCCACGCCACCGCGGCGTCGCCGTGCGCCTTCGCCTGGTCCGCGAAGCCCAGCAGCCACAGCACCCGGCACAGCACCACCTCACCGCCCACGCGCGTGTCCTGCCCGTAGAGGATGCGGTGCATCCGGTGGGCGACGGGGTCGAACAGCGCGACGCACCGCTCCGCCTTCGCCTTCGCCTCGCCCAGCCGGCCCTCCAGCAGCTCGATGTTGGAGAGGATGGTGAGCGCCACCGCCTCCTGCCCCGCATCCCCGGACGCCTGCGCCAGCGCCACCAGTCTGTCCAACAGACCGCGCACCCGGCGCTGGTCGCCGCCCAGGTGGTAGTAGATGGACAGCACCCACAGCGTCGGGGCCGCGTAGGGGCTCTCCCCCACGGAGAAGAGCAGCTCCAGCGACCGCTCGGCCACGGTGCGCAGGTCGTGCGAGCGCCAGCCCTGCGTGGACATCAGCGCGGGCGCGAGCACGCCGTTGAGGCTCAGCTCCAGTTGCGCGCGCTCCAGCGGGTCGTCAATCGCGTCCAGCCACGACAGGCCCAGCCGGGAGAACAGGATGGCCTCCACGTAGGCGGAGCGGATGAGCGCGGCGAAGGCGGCCTTCTGCGCGTAGACGATGGCCTTGCGCTTGAGGTTCGCGCTCGCGAAGTGGTGCGCGAGCAGGTCCGGCCGCTCGCTCACCACCTCCGGGAAGTGCTCCTCCAGCGCCGCCGCCGCCTTCGCGTGCACCTGCTGCCGGTGCCGCTTGAGCATGGAGTCGTAGGCCGCGTCGCGCACCAGCGCATGCTTGAAGAGGTACACGGGCCCCTTGGGCCGGCGCTTGCGGTGCAGCAGGCCCGCGCCCACCAGCCGCTCCAGGTCCGCGTCCAGCGCCTCCGGCGTCAGCGGGCTGAGGTGCCGCAGCAGCTCATGCGACAGCTCGCGGCCCAGCACCGACGCCACCTGCGCCGTCTCCTTGCCGCGGCCCAGCCGGTCCAACCGCGCGACGAGCAGATCGCGCAGCGTGCCCGGCACCACGGGGCTGCCCTTGCCCACCTCCAGCGCGAAGCGGCCCTCGCGCTGCACCAGCGCGCCGGACTCCAGGAGCGTGCGCACCAGCTCCTCGATGAACAACGGGATGCCGTCCGTGCGCGAGGCAATCTCCTCCAGCGCCTCCGCGGAGAGCGGTCCGCCCGCGGCGGCGGCGGCCAGTCGCTCCACCTCCGCGCGCGCGAGGGCGCCCAGCTGCACCTGCATCACCGAGGAGGACGGCCACGGCGCTTCGAACTCCGGACGCGCGCTGAACACCGCGAACAGGCGCGACGACGACACCTCCGCCACCAGCGCCTTCAACAGCTCCAGCGTGGACGGGTCCGCCCAGTGCAGGTCCTCCAGCGCCAGCACCACCGGCTGGCGCTCCGCCAGCGCGGCGAACAACGCGAGCAGCGCGTCGCGCGTCAGCTCCCGGTGCTTCAAGGGCGACACGTCCAGCGGCGCCCAGCGCTCCGGGGGCAGCGGCAGGGACAGCAGCGGCGCGAACAGCGGCATCGCCTCCGCCAGGTCGAAGCTGTAGCCGGACAGCAGCGCCTCCAGGCCCGTCAGCCGGCCTTCGGGTGACAGGTCGCGGTTCGGGTCCACCATCCGCGTGAGCAGGTCCACCACTGGGAAGTACGCCAGGCTGGAGCTGTCCGCCGTGCAGCGGGCCTCGAGCCATGTGTGGGGGTCCACGCCCAGCTTGTCGCCCAGCTCGCGGGTGAGGCGCGACTTGCCGATGCCCGGCTCGCCGGTGACGAGCACCGCCTGCCCCTGCCCCACGCGCACCTGCTCCCAGCGCGACAGGAGCAGCTCCAGCTCCCGGGCACGGCCCACCAGCGAGAGCGCGACCTCCGTGCCGCTCCACGCCGCGTCCGCGCCCTGGAGCACGAACGTCTCCAGGCCCGGAGGCAGCAGGTCATGGACGGGCGCGGGGCCGGGCTCCAGCGGGAAGTGCTTGCGCACGAGCTGCTGGGTGTCACCGGTGAGGAGGATGGTCCCCGGGGGCGCGGACGTGCTCAGGCGGAAGGCCAGCTTCGGCGTGGTGCCCACCACGAAGCCCAGGCCGGACAGCGTCGGGTCCCGCTGCTCGCGCGACACCACGAGGCCCGTGTGCAGGCCCACGCGGATCTCCACCCGCGTGCCGCGCTCGGCCTCGATGGCGCGGCCCCGGCGCTGCACCTCGGCCACCATGTCCAGCGCCGCCTGCGCCGCGCGACGGGCGTCGTCCTCCCGCGCCGCCGGATAGCCGAAGTAGAAGAGGACGATGTCGCCCAGCGCGCTGGCGATGTGGCCGTTGTAGCGCCGGGCGATTTCAATGCAGACCTCCTGCTGGGCCCCCAGCACGTGGTCCAGCTCCTCGATGTCCACCGGGCCCGGTGCGGTCGCCGTGGCGGACAGCGTGCAGCACACCACGGTGAGCTGCCGGCGCTCCCCTTCCGCCCACCGGCGCGCGCGCGTGGAGAGGGCGTTGGGCGTGCGGCTGCTCAGCTCCACCGTCGCCGTCTCCGCGTTGGGGGACGCGGGCTGGATGCGCACGGGCGCGGCCCGGCGCGGCAGGTTGGACAGGTCCACCGCCTCCAGCTGGCGCAGGAGCACCTCCGCGGAGACGGTGCGCTGGGCCGGGTCCTTGGCCGTGGCGCGCTGGAGCAGCTTGCCCACCGGGTGCGCGGCGATGCTCGCGGGGATGGGCACCGGCTCCGCGGACAGCTGCTGGAAGATGACCTCCGCGACGGTGGCGCCCTCGAAGACGCGCTTGCCGGTGAGGCACTCCAGGAACACCAGCCCCCAGGCGTACAGGTCCGAGCGCGGCGTGGGCGGCTGGCCGCGAAGCTGCTCCGGCGCCGCGTACGACGGCGTGCCCAGCGATTCGTTGGTGGAGGTGATGCGCGGCTGCGGCTCCGCGCGCGTCAGCTCGTCCGTCACGGACCCGATGCCGAAGTCCAGCACCAGCGCGTTGCGGCGCGCGCCGGTGGGCACGACCATGATGTTCGCGGGCTTCAGGTCGCGGTGCACCACGTTCTGCGCGTGCGCGCACGCCAGCGCGTCCAGCAGCTGCAACATCAGGTGGCGCACCTCCACCGGATCCAGCACGCCCTCTTCGGCCAGCACCTGCGCCAGGTTCTTGCCCGGGACGAACTCGAAGATGGAGTAGACGGCGCCGCCCTGCGCCCGCCCGGAGTCGATGAGCCGCACGATGTTCGGGTGGTGCATCTGCGCGCACAGCTTCATCTCCCGCTCGAAGCGCGCGCTGCGGCGCTCCACCGACTCCGGCGTCGCGCCCTCCGTCAGCCGCAGCAGCTTCACCGCCACGTTCTGGCCGGTGGTCACCTGCCGCGCCTTGTAGACGCGGCCAAAGCCGCCCTCGCCCAGCTCCGACAAGAGCTCGTAGCGGCCCTGGAAGGCTTCCAGCAGGTTGGGATCCATGGGGTTCTTCATCGCGCTCCCGTGCCACACACCGTTGCCATCAGCGTCTCAACCGCGTCCCGTGCCGGCGGCCTGCGTGGGCGCCAGCCGGGCGACCTGTCCCCCCCGCCGAGGCAGGGTGATGACGAACTCCGTGAACTCACCCGGCACCGTCTCCATGCGGAAGGTGCCCTGATGTCCCTGCACGATGATGTCATGGCTCAGTGACAACCCGAGCCCCGTCCCCTGCCCCGGGGGCTTGGTGGTGAAGAAGGGGTCGAAGATTCTCGCCGCACTCGCCGCGGGGATGCCCGGACCGTTGTCGCGCAGGCGCACCTCCACCTGCTCCGGCCGGGCCAGGGTGCGGACCTTGAACACCGGCACGTACCCGGCCCCCAGCGCCGTCCACTTCTGGCGCATCGCGTAGAGGGCGTTGTCCACGACGTTGATGATGACGCGCCCCACATCCGCGCGGACCAGCTCCACGCGCCCCACGCCAGCGTCGTACTCCACGTCCAACTGGACGGGCATGGGCTCGCCCCGCACCCCGCACTGCCCCAGGGCGATGCCCTCCGCGACCAGCGCGTTCAGGTCCACCGCCTCGCGCGGCCCCGGCGAGCGCCGGGCGTGCTGGAGCATCCCCTGGATGAGCGCGTCCGCGCGCCGGCCGTGCTCGTTGATCTTCCGCGCGTTGGTGCGCAGGCAGTCCAGGGCCTCGTCCACGTCGCGCACGGAGGCGGCGTCCAGCCGTTCGCGCTGCGGCGCCATCACGTGGGCCAGGTCCTCCGTGAGGCCCACCGACAGGCCGGCGAAGTTGCTGATGAAGTTGAGCGGGTTGCGCAGCTCGTGCGCCATGCCGCCCACCATGGACGCGAGCGAGGCCAGCTTCGCGTCCATGATGAGCTGCATGCGCTGCACCGTCTCCTGCTCGATGCGGCGGTAGAGCCGGGCGTTCTCCAGCGCGAGCGCCGCCTGTCCCGCGAACGCGACGAGGAAGTCCAGGTCGTCCTCGGAGAAGCGGTTGGGCGTGGAGAGGTTGTCCACGTACAGCACGCCCAGCACCTCGTCCCGGGGCTTGAGCGGCACGCACATGGAGGCGCGGATGGAGCTGATGATGATGGAGTCGGCCGCGTCCAGGCGCGGGTCGTTCACCGCGTCGGAGAACAGGGCCGCCACGCTGCGGCGCAGGACGAAGTCCACGATGTTCTGGCTGAAGATGGGCCCGCGCACGGGCGTGCCCTCCGCCGTCTTCGACACGCGCGGCTCCA
Organism: Corallococcus praedator; assembly: GCF_003612125.1. Lineage (GTDB taxonomy): Bacteria > Myxococcota > Myxococcia > Myxococcales > Myxococcaceae > Corallococcus > Corallococcus praedator. The sequence continues at coordinate 12,797 of NZ_RAWI01000163.1, read as the reverse complement.
GCTTCCCGCTCTGCTCGTCCAGCAGCAGGATGACGCCCCGGTCCACGTGGAGGATTTGAAACGCGAGGTCCAACACCTTGCCCAAGAGCGTGTCGAAGTCGTCCGTGACGGACAGCAGCTTCGCCACCTCCTGGAGGATGCGCAGCCGCTCCCGGGCGCGGGTGGCCGCGCTCGCCGCCTCCGACGCGGACTGCTCCGGGCCGGGCACCGCCTGCACCAGCGTCTTCAGCGGCACGCGGGTGAGCGCGCGCGTGAGCTGGGGACGGGGCTCGTCGGAGGAGGACGCTCCCCGGGTACCCGGCACGTCGGCCGGGGGCGCTTCGCGGGTGAGCAGGAAGACGAGTTCGCCCAAGGTCAGCGTGTCGCCGGGGCGCAGCTCCTTGCGGCGGATCTGCTCGCCGTTGACGAAGGTGCCGTTCTTGCTCTGGAGGTCGGTGACGAAGAAGCGCCCGTCGGAGCGCTCGATGCGGGCGTGCTGGCGCGACAGGCTGCGGTGGGGAATGCAGATGGCCTGATCATCGGCGCGGCCGATGGTGAGGGGCGCGTCCCCGAGCGGGTAGGACAGCTCATCCGGCTGCCCTGGGTTGTAGACGAGCATCGGCAAGGCGCACCCCCTCCGGGTGGAAGCCTAGCCGAAAAGCCCCGCCGCCCACCGCGTCAGGGCGCGCGACGCCGCAGCACGGACGCATCCAGCGAAGCGAGCGTGGGCCGCCCCGACAGGGCCAGGGCCAGCTCCAGCTCCTCGCGCAGCATGGACAGCAGGTGCCCCACGCCCTCCTCGCCGCCCGCCGCGAGCCCCCAGTACACCGGGCGCCCCACCAGCACCGCCTTCGCGCCCAGCGCCAGCGCCTTGAGCACGTCCGTGCCCCGGCGGATGCCGCCGTCCACCAGCACCTCGCACCGGCCGCGCACCGCCGCCACCACCTCCGGCAGCGCCTCCAGCGGAGGGAGGGCCCCGTCCAGTTGCCGGCCGCCGTGGTTGGAGACGATGAGTCCGTCCACGCCCGCCGCCACCGCGCGCTCCGCGTCCTCCGCCGTCAGCACGCCCTTGAGGACCACCGGCAGCCGCGACACCGAGCGCACCCACGCCACCGACTCCCACGTCAGCGACGCGTCGAAGTCCCGCGCCGCATGGGACGCGATGCCCGACTCGCCCGGCGCGCGGGTGGCCAGCGCCTGGCTCACGCCCGTGTCGAAGTTGGCCGCGCGCACGTGGGCCGGCAGGCCGAAGCCACTGCGCACATCCCGCATCCGGCGCCCCAGGCGTGGCGTGTCCACCGTGAGCACCAGCGCGCGGTAGCCCGCGGCCTCCGCGCGGCGGATGAGCGCCGCCGTCACCGCGCGCTCGCGGAAGCAATACACCTGGAACCAGAGCGGGCCCGAAGCCGCGCGGGCCACGTCCTCCAGCGAGCGGCTGGCCATGGTGCTCACCACCATCAGCCCGCCCAGGGCCCCGGCGGCGCGCGCGGTGGCCTCCTCCCCATCCGGATGCGCCAGGCACTGGTAGGCCATGGGCGCCACGCCCAGCGGATGCGCAAGCGTCGTGCCCAGCAGGCTCACGGAGGTGTCGCAGCGGGACACGTCCACCAGCACGTTGGGCCGCAGCCACCACGCCTCGAAAGCCCGCCGGCTGTCGCGCAGCGAGCACTCGTCGTCACTGCCGCCGCACACGTAGTCGAAGACGTCCGCGGGCAGCTTCTCGCGGGCCTGCTGCTCGTACTCGTCCAGGCTCAGGGGACGCATGGGACTCCAGGGCGCGGGACTTCAGCTCCGCGCGAGGACCTGGCCCAACCGCGCGACGGCTTCCTCGATGACGGCGGGCTCGGCGTGGGAGAAGTTGAGGCGCAGGCCGTGGGACGCGGACCGGCCGCCCGCCACGGAGAAGGCCTGTCCGGGGAGGAAGGCCACCTGGACCTCCTCCAGCGCCCGGCCCAAGAGCGCCGTCGTGTCCACGCTCGCGGGGAACTCCACCCAGACGAACATGCCGCACGCGGGCTTCGTCCATTTGGCCCCCCGGGGCGCCAGGTGGCGCTCCAGCGCGGAGAGCAGCGTGTCGCGGCGCTCGCGGTAGCCGGCGCGCAGCTGCTCCAGGTGCGCGGGCAGCCCACCGGACTCCAGGAAGGCCAGCACCACGCGCTGGGCGAACGTCGTGGTGTCGATGTCGCTCGCCTCCTTCACCGTGGCCAGCCGTCCCACCATCGCCTCCGGCACCACCACCCACCCCACGCGCAGCGCGGGCGCCAGCACCTTGGAGAAGGAGCCGACGTAGTACACCCACCGGTCCTCCAGCCCGCGCAGTGCGGGCTGCGTGTGGGGCTCGTACTGGAGCAGGCCGTACGCGTCGTCCTCGATGATGGGCAGCCGGTGTTCGCGCGCCAGGGCCACCAGCCGCTCGCGCGACTTCAGCGGCATGCTCACGCCCAGCGGGTTGTGGCCGTCGCTCATCGTGTAGAGCAGCGCGGGCCGCTCACCGCGCTCCAGGAGCGCCTGCACCGCGTCCACGTCGATGCCCGTCTCCGGGTGCGTGGGCACCGTGAGCCGCTTCGGCTGGAATGGATCCAACACCTGCTGGAAGCCCGAATAGACGCGGTCCTCCAGCAGCACCGTGCCGCCTGGATCCAACAGGAGCCGCGTGAGCAGGCTCATCCCCTGCTGCCCACCCGCGGTGAGGAACACCTGCTCCGGCGCGCACGTGACGCCCCGCTGTGCCATCAGCGCCACCACCTGCTGGCGCAGCGGCTCCAGCGTGGGGCGGTACTGGAGCGCCAGCGGCTCCTCGGCCATCACCCGCGCGGCCGCCTGCGCCAGACCCGAGGACGGAAACAGCGACGCGGCCGGGAGGCCCAGCGCCAGGGAGAGGATGCCCGGCCGGTGGATGCGCTGGAGCATGTCCTGGATGGCGGACGGCTTCAGCTCCCGGGCCCACGCCGCCAGGGGCAGCGCTCCCGCCTCACCCGTGGCCGCGCTCACGCCTGGACCCGCGCGTAGTCACGCTCCACCGCCTCGAACAGCGCGCGGATGTTGGCCCCTCCGAAGCCGCGCGCTTCCTGGCGCTGGATGGCCTCGAAGAACAGCGTCTGGCGCGGGTGCGCGGACCGCGTGAAGGTCTGCAGCAGCGTCCCCCACTCGTCCCGGTCCACCAGGATGCCCAGCTCGCGCAGGGGCTCCATGTCGAACGCCAGCGCGCCCAGCCGCGACTCCAGCCGCTCGTAGTACGCCGGCGGAATCTCCAGGAACGACAGGCCCTGCTGCAGCTGGCGCACGCACCCCACGATGTCCGACGTCAAGAGCGCCAGGTGCTGCACGCCCGGGCCCCCGTGCCGACGGAGGAACTCGCCAATCTGGCCGGGGTTCTGCGTGGACAGCGGCTCCTGGAGCGGGAAGCAGATGCGCGTCGACGGGCTCTGCACCACCTTGGAGTTCATCCCGCTGGCGGCCGTGTGGACCACCTCCTGGTGGGACTGCCGGAAGCCGAAGACGTGCTCGTAGAAGCGCACCGTCGCGTCCAGCGTGCCCGGCTCCAGGCAGATGGCCAGGTGGTCCAGGCCGGAGAACGGCTCGGAGTCCAGCAGCACCGGCGACTCGCACGGCACCAGGCCCGGCGGCAGGAACGTGCCCACCGGCGCGTCGGACTGGATGATCGAGTGGACCAGGTCGCCCACCGTCGCCACCGTCGCCTGGAACATGCGCCGCCCCGCGCCGTCCTTGCCCGCCACCGGCTCGCGCAGCGGCTGGGCCCCGCGCTGCGTGACGTGCCCGAACGCCGCCACCGCGTCCTTCGTGCGCAGCGCGATGTCCCGGACCCCGTCGCCATGCCGCTCGACGAACGTGGACGGGGCATCCCCCGCCTCCAGCCCCTGCGTCAGCAGGAGCCGCAGCGTACCCTGCTGCAACAGCACGGACCTGCGCCCCACCAGCCCCGTCTCCGGACCGCCCTCCGCCACCCGGCGGAAGCCCAGCAGGCCCGTGTAGAAACCGGACGCGGTCGAGACGTCGGCGACGCACAGCTCAACGTACTCGATATCATCGAAATGCATGAATTAGCCTCGTCCCGGTGAAATCAGAGCTGCTTGGATGATAAACGATTCAACAGAAGCCTGGAGTGCTTTCCCGCCTGTTTGATTCCGCCCTGAGCGGATCCGTTCAAGCGGCGCTGGCGGCGGAGGCCAGAAGGCCCCGATCCCTCAGCGTATCGAGAATACGCTCCACCCCTGACACGACCGTCTCCGCGTCGGAACGGACGACGACTTCAGGCGATTCCGGCGGCTCGTAGGGGTCCGACACGCCGGTGAAGTGGGGGATCTCCCCCGCCAGGGCCTTCTTGTAGAGGCCCTTCACGTCGCGGGCGATGAGCGCGTCCAGGCTGGCCTGGACGTACACCTCCAGGAACGGGATGCCGGCCCGTGTGGCCAGGGCGCGCACCTCGTCCCGGGAGCTCCGGTACGGGGAGATGGCGGCGGTGAGGACGCCCACCTCGTGCTTCGCCAGCATGCGCGCCACGTACCCGATTCTCCGGACGTTCTCCTCGCGGTCCTCGCGGGTGAAGCCCAGGCCCCGGGACAGGTAGGTGCGGATCTCGTCCCCGTCCAGCAGCTCCACGCGCTGCACGGGGGCGAGGTGCCGGAGCACCTCGGAGGACAGCGTGCTCTTGCCGGCGCCGGACATGCCGGTGAACCAGAGGATGAAGCCCGGACGCTGTTGCATGCTCGCGCTACCTCTCCACGGCGGGGCCGTTGATCATCCCGGCGCCCACGGTGGCGTTGGTGCCTTCGTCGATGAGGATGAAGCTGCCGGTGCTGCGGTTGCGCCGGTACTCGTCGAAGAAGAGCGGCACCGTCGTGCGCAGCGTGACGCGGCCCACCTCGTTGAGCTTCAGGCCCTGGGTCTGGTCGTCGCGGTGCAGCGTGTTGACGTCCAGCCGGTAGTGCAGCTGCTTCACCATGGCGCGCGCCATGCGGGTGGTGTGCTTGATGGCCAGCCGCGCCCCGGTGTTGAGCACCGCCTGGTCCGACAGCCAGCACACCATCGCGTCGATGTCCTGGCTCGCGGTGGGCGGGTTGCCCGGGCGGCACAGCATGTCGCCTCGGCTGATGTCCAGCTCCTCCTCCAGCGACACGTTCACCGACATGGGCGGGAACGCCTCCGCCACCGGCTTGCCCGCCAGCTCCAGCGACTTGATGCGGGTGGTGAAGCCGGAGGGCATCACCATCACCTCGTCGCCCGGCCGCATCACGCCGCCCAATATCTGCCCGGAGTACGCGCGGTAGTCGTGGAACTTCTTCGCGGACGCGGGCCGGATGACCCCCTGCACGGGGAAGCGCAGGTGGATGAGGTCGCGGTCGGACGCGATGTGCACGTTCTCCAGGTGGTGCAGGAGCGTAGGGCCCTGGTACCAGGGCATCTTCTCCGAGCGCGTCACCACGTTGTCCCCGCCCAGCGCGGAGATGGGAATGAACGACAGGTCCGACACGTCCAGCTTCATGGAGAACTGGCGGAACTCCTCGCGGATGCGCTCGAAGACGCCCGCGTCGTAGTCCACCAGGTCCATCTTGTTCACGCACAGCACCAGGTGCGGCACGCGCAACAGCGACGCGATGAACGCATGCCGCCGCGTCTGCTCCAGCACGCCCTTGCGCGCGTCCACCAGGATGAGCGCCAGGTCCGCCGTGGACGCGCCCGTCACCATGTTGCGCGTGTACTGCAGGTGCCCCGGCGTGTCCGCGATGATGAACTTGCGCTTCACCGTGGAGAAGTAGCGGTACGCCACGTCGATGGTGATGCCCTGCTCGCGCTCGGCCTTCAGCCCGTCCAGGAGCAGCGCCAGGTTGACGTACTCGTCGCCCCGCGCGTGGCTGGTGCGCTCCACGGCGGCGAGCTGATCTTCCAGGATGGACTTCGTGTCGAACAGCAGCCGCCCGATGAGGGTGCTCTTGCCGTCATCCACGGAGCCCGCGGTCGCGAATCTCAGCAGTTCCACTAGAAGTATCCCTCGCGCTTGCGGTCTTCCATCGCCGTCTCACTGAACTTGTCGTCGGCGCGGCTGGCACCGCGCTCCGTCACCCGCGACGCCGACACCTCCGCGATGACCTGCTCCACCGTGGACGCGGTGGACTCCACGCACGCGGTGCACGTCATGTCGCCCACGGTGCGGAAGCGGACCACTTCCGTCGTCACCTTCTCGCCGGGCAGCGTGGGCAGGAAGGGCGACCACGCCATCAGCATGCCGTCGCGGCGGAACACCTCGCGCCGGTGCGTGTAGTAGATGGACGGCAGCGCCACGTTCTCCCGGCCGATGTATTGCCAGATGTCCAGCTCGGTCCAGTTGGACAGCGGGAACACCCGCAGGTGTTCGCCCCGGCGGTGACGGCCGTTGTACAGGCCCCACAACTCCGGCCGCTGGTTCTTCGGATCCCACTGGCCGAACTCGTCGCGGAAGGAATACACGCGCTCCTTCGCGCGGGCCTTCTCCTCGTCGCGCCGGGCGCCGCCGAAGACGGCGTTGAAGCCGTTCTTCTCGATGGCCTCCAGCAGCGGCTGCGTCTGCAGCCGGTTGCGCGACGCGCGCGGGCCCTTCTCCTCCGTCACCCTTCCTGCGTCGATGGCCTCCTGCACGGACGCGACGATGAGCCGCGCGCCCAGCTCCGCCACGCGTTCGTCGCGATACTGGAGGACCTCCGGGAAGTTGTGCCCCGTGTCCACGTGCATCAGCGGGAACGGCAGCGGCGCCGGCCAGAAGGCCTTCACCGCCAGGTGCAACATCACCGCGGAGTCCTTGCCTCCGGAGAAGAGCAGCACGGGCCGGTCCAGCTCCGCCGCGACTTCCCGGATGATGAAGATGGACTCGGCTTCCAGCGCCTCAAGATGTGAAAGCTCGTAGCTCACGGGCGCGGAAGCTAGCACAACCGAGCCAGCCCCCAACCGCGCCCCTGCAAGTTTTCCGCACGGCCGCTCCCACTGAAACACGCCGGATGCGACATGCGGGAGCAGGCCGTGAAACATCGCCGTCCCACCTGTCAGGGCGGCTGCATCCCCGAACGTGCGCGCGCCATGGCGCGGGGAGGCTTCACGCCGGGTGCGGGAGGCCATTCCAGGACGGTGGCGCATGGTATAGACGGCCGCCCCATGCGAAGCGCGCCCCCTCCGACTCCCTCCGCCCCTGATCGCTGGTTTCCGTCCCGCAAGCCGCTGCCGGAGCCGCGGCTGCGCCTGTTCTGCCTGCCCTTCGCCGGCGGGAGCGCGGCCATCTACACGCCCTGGGCCAATGCCCTGCCCGCGGGCGTGGAGCTGTGCGCGGTGCAGCTGCCCGGCCGCGAGCGGCGCCTGATGGAGCCGGCCTACAAGTCGCTGCCGGAGCTGATGGAAGCGCTGATGCCGGTGCTGCTGCCGCTGATGGACCGGCCCTTCGCGCTGTTCGGCTACAGCATGGGGGCGCGCATCGGCCTGGAGGTGGCCCGGAGGCTGCGCACCCAGGGCGGTCCCCGTCCCCTGGGCTTCATCGCGGCCGCGGCGCCGCCGCCCTCCCACAACGACCGGGAACCCATCCACCAGTTGGATGATCCGGGCTTCATCGCGAAATTGCGCGAGTACGACGGTACGCCAGAGGAGGTCCTCCAGCACAAGGAGCTGTTGGACCTCATCCTCCCCACGCTGCGCGCGGACTTCGGGCTGGCCTGGTCCGGGGACGGGCAGGACACGGCGAAGCTGGACATCCCGCTGGCCGTGTACGGCGGCAAGACGGATAAGCACGTGGGCGCGGAGCTCATCGAGCACTGGCGCGACGAGTCCACCGCCGACGTGCGCATCCGCCAGTTCGAGGGAGGCCACTTCTTCATCCGCACGCACGGGCCGCCGGTGCTGGCCGCCGTGCGTGAGGACCTGACGCGTTGGATGACGGCCGTTCCCTAAACGTTCACGAAGCGCGGCGGGGAGTCCCCGACGAGCGGCACGGTGTGCTGCCAGCGCACCGTGAGCGCCCCACCCCGGGGCCGCCGGAAGGCCACCGCCGCCTGGTGCCGCTCGGACGGCTTGTGCTGCACGAACTGCCACACCTCCGGCACGTCCCCCATCCTGGGGTCGAAGGTGATGGTGGGCATCTGGCCTGGCACCAGGTCGAACGCGAACTGATCCAACGGCAGGGACAGGCCCGCGCCGCGCGCCTTGATGTAGGCCTCCTTCAGGGTCCAGTACTCGAAGAAGCGCTCCCGCTGGCGCTCCTTCGGCAGGGCGCGCAGGGCCTGTACCTCCGTGCGGGCGAAGTAGTGGTCTGCGATCTCCACCGTCTCCCCCGGCCGCTGCGCGTCCTCGATGTCCGCGCCCAGGTCCACGTCGCGGCCCACCGCGATGAGCGCCATGCCGTCGGTGTGGCTCAGGTTGAAGCGCAGCCACTGCCCCTCCGGGCCCACGATGGCCGGACGCCCGTACTCGTTGGGCACGAAGCGCCACGCCTCCGGCGCGACGGGGGCGTAGCGCGACAGCGTCAGGCGCACCAGCGCGTGCGACACGAGGTACTGGCGCTGGTGGCGCTCGAAGTGGAAGCGCCGCTGCTTCTCACGCTCCTGCACATCCAGCAGGGGCAGGTAGGCCGCCAGCAGGCGCGGGTCGTCGATGCGCTCGGGTTCGACGAGCCAGACATGGACCTCGTCGGCGCGCAGCTCCAGGGGCTTGAAGGGGGAGGACACCGTCATGCCCGGGAGGGAAGCAGGAACCGCCGCGCATGTCACGGTGTAGGCTGCGCCCACCATGGGCCCCTGCCGGGCCTGGACCGGGGGACTCCCAGTGGACCTGTCCATCGCGACGACGAAGCTCCAGGCGCTGCGCAAGGACATGAGCGGCCATACGGACCGGGACGACGAGTTGCGCATCCTGGACCTGCTGCGGGGCGCCAGCGGCGAGGAGCTGAACTTCCTCCTGTCCAACGTGGACCTGGTGCGCCTGCTGTCGGACGTGGATGACCGGCTCGTCGGGCCGGACCACCACACCGCGCTCCTGGACCTGCTGTGCACGCACCGCGCCCCGGAGCTGTCCCTGCCGGTGCGCGCGTCGCTGGCCACCGCGCTCCAGAAGGGCGCCACGCCCGCGCAGGCGGAGCTGCGGCTGAGAGACCTGTTCGTGGGGCTCAAGGGCCGGGAGCTGACCGCGTTCAAGAACCTGCTCGACGCGGGCGGCGAGTACCACGACCTGCACCACCTGGTGTTCGACGACCTGGACGACGCGGCCGTGAGGGCGCAGGTGCTCGCCCACTTCCAGCGCGAGGCGCAGGCCGTCCCCAGCGGTGAGAACAAGGTGCTGAGCGACATCGACGACACGTTCTTCGCCAACTGGGTGGACAAGCGCTACCCGTCCAAGACGGTGTACCCGGGCGTGCTCGCGTTCTACCAGGAGTTGGATCGGGGGCCGGGCATCATCCCGGGCCGCTTGGGCGACCTCACCTTCGTGAGCGCTCGGCCGCAGGATCCGCTGGGCCTCATCGAGAACGCCACGCTGGAGTCCCTGCGCGAGCGGGGCGTCCCGCTGGCGGTGATGCTCTCCGGCAGCTTCTTCCACCTGGTGGGCAACACGCGCATCGCGCAGAAGAAGTTCGAGAACTTCGAACAGTACGCCCGCCTCTTCCCCGAGTACGGCTTCGTCTTCGTGGGCGACAGCGGCCAGGGTGACGTGGAGTTCGGCGCGCGGATGCTCGCGGCCCAACCCCAGACGGTGCGCGCCGTGTTCATCCACGACGTGGTGGCCACGCCGGAGGCGAAGCGCGAGGAATGGCGCGCCCGACACATCTTCTTCTTCGACACCTATGTGGGCGCGGCGGTGGAGGCCTTCCACGCGGGCGTCGTGTCCCGGGACGGCGTGGACCGCATCGCCACGGCCGCGGTCGAGTCCCTGGCGGCCATCACCTTTGCCACCCCGGCCCAACGACAGACGCGGGAAGCGGATCTGGCACGCGACCTGGCCCGGGCCCAGGCACTGCCGCGGGCCCTGCATGTTTGAATATCAACCGACGCACCTCATCCACACGCACGACCGATGTACTTCTCCCGGATGCCGAAAGAGGATCGCCCCATGTTCCGCACGCTTGCCCTGACCTCCGCCGCCGCCCTCTCCGTCTTCTGCGCCGCCTGCGGCGGCGGGGATGACGACAACACGAAACCGGAGATCAAGGACACGCGCTCCAACGTGTCGGGCACCCACCCTGTCCAGATCAATCTCATCGCGACGGGTGTTCCCGAGTCCACCGACCCGCTCGAGACCATGCTCGTCGTGACCGAGGAGGCGAACTCCAAGACGGACCTGCGCTTCGCCCTTCTTGGCCTGGACTGCGACCTGACCGGAGCGATGACGGGCGAGTCCACCTTCAAGGTGAATCCGGGCACATGCGACCTGAGCCTTCCCACCGAAGGCGAGCAAGGCGAAGTGGGGGCCTGCTCCGTCCAGCTCTCCATCACGCAGGGGACCGGCGGCCGGGAGTCGGGAGCAAAGATCCACGCCACCCTCTCTGGCACCTACAGCCTCGACTGCACCGACGTCGTGCCCTTCCCCCTCGCCCTGCCCGTAACCATCGAAATCACGGGCACCTGAGGCCCGCGCGGCCCTGCACCTGGGGCCTCAGTCGCCGTCTAGCGACTCCAGTTGGATTTGGGCGATGTCGACGTAGAGTGGTACCACCTCCACCGCCTGCGCGTCGCGGAGCGCTTGGCGGGCGCCGTCCATGTCTCCAGCCTCCTGGCGCCGCGTTGATTCGGTGAGGGCCCGCGACAGACGGCGGGACCCCTCCCGGATGCGCCGCGCGACTTCGGTCGTCAGTGTGGCGGCGTCGGCTTCCCGCTGTAGAGCGCGCTCCGCTTCTGCTGCCGGAATCGCCACGTCGACGGCGGTGCGGCGTAGCAGGTCGCGCAGCTCTTCGGTGATTTCGAGCGCGGTGCCATTTCTCAGGTCGCGATCAAGGTCCGATACCGCATCCCAGTCTCGTTGATCGGGCATGGTGTCTCCTGGCTAGCGTTGAGGACGGCAATCCGCGAACGGCCACTGCTTTTGGCCCTGGCAATTTCGAAGACAATCATAGCAGTCGCCTGTCCAGCGCGGTTTCTTGGACACTTTGCACTGGACGTATCGGTCAATGCAGTGCTGGCGCCAACCGTCGTCTGGGTCGTCCACCGCGCTGGGCGTGGCGCCGACTACCGCGGCGGCGGTAGCGGCAGCAGCCAGAACGGCGGCGGCCTCTGCGTCGGTGAGGCCACACACGGCGGGGTTCGCAGGATGGGCCTGCACACAGCACGTCTCGCTGTCGAGGCACGTCGCGGTTGCGCAGCTCACGGTCAGGGCGATTATCAGGGGGAGTGCGAGGTGGCGCAGTCCTCGGGATTTTTTCGTCATTGTCATGGAGTTCGTCCCTTCAGCACGACGCAGACGGAGCCGCTACCAAAGAGGGGGGAGTTGGAGGGGCGCCTGGAGCAGGTGCCCGATGCTGGCCCCCTGATCCCCTGCCCACTTCCCGTCAGCCGTCTGCCCACGGGTCCCGGGCAGTTGGCGTGACGCGTGAGGGCCCCCAACCTTCCGGACGCTTCACATGGGTGGAGCGGCCGTCTGGGTTTGGGCGTGGGCGTCAGGGGGGCGGGGCCGATGGAATTGTTTCCCATCCATTTGCTGTTCATCGTGGTCCTGATGAACCGCTACATCCTGGGGCCCCTGCTGCGGCGGCTGAAGGGAAAGCGGTTCGAACGGGTGGACGACACCTACCGTCCCCGGGTCGCGATCGTCGTTCCACTCTTCAACGAAGGCGAAGGCATCTTCCACACGGTGCGCGCGCTGCTGGAGCAGGACTACCCGCGCGAGCTGCTGGAGATCATCATCGTGGATGACTGCTCGCGCGACGACAGTGTCGCCTGGGCGAACAAGGCCGCGGAGGGCCACGCGAATGTCCGCGTGATGCGCAACCCGGAGAACATGGGCAAGCGCAAGGGCATCAACCGGGGCGTCCGCGCGGCGGTGGACGCGGAGATCATCGTCTCCGTGGACTCGGACGTGGTGGTGGACAGGGGCGCCGTGCGCCAGCTCATCCGCCGCTTCGTCCACCCGAACGTCGCGGCCGTGGGCGGGCGCACCTTCGTCACCAACCGTCATCAGAACTGGATGACGCGGATGATTGAAATCAAGTTCCACTTCGCCCAGCAGTGGCTGAAGGACCTGGAGCGTTCGTTCCGTCAGGTGATGTGCCTGTCCGGCTGCCTGACGGCCTACCGCCGCCACGTGCTGCTCCAGTTGGAGCCCATCCTGGAGGCGCGCGCCATCGCGGGCGTCCCCATCAAGTACGGCGAGGACCGCTTCCTCACCCGGCAGATCGTCAAGCACGACTACGAGACGGTCTACACGCTGGACGCGTTCTGCTTCACCGCGGCGCCGTCCACGCTGTCGGGCTACTTCTCCCAGCAGCTTCGCTGGCGGCGCTCCAACCTGGTGGACCTGCTCTCCGGCCTGTCGCACGCATGGCGACTGCACCCGGTCATCACGGTGCACTACGTGTCGCAATTGGCGCTGCTGTTGTCCTATCCGGTGGTCATCGTCCACAACCTCCTCAATGGAGAGTTCTGGGACATCCTCGCGTTCCACTTCCTGGTGATTGGCCTGTTGGGCTTCATCTACCGGATGGAGACGCGCCACCTGCCCGAGGACCGGCGCGTGCCCGGGGCCAGCTTCCTGCCCATGGCCCTGCTGATGCCGGTGACGTACGCGCTGTTCACCCCGCTGGCGCTGCTGACACTCGACTCTGGAAGCTGGGAGACGCGTGGCAGCCCCACGACGGCCCCTGC
>NZ_RAWI01000162.1 GCF_003612125.1 Corallococcus praedator | reverse complement strand
GCCCGGGGGGGAGGGGCAGGATGTTGGCTGAGCGACCCCCTGACGATGCAGGAGGATTGACGGGGGGCGTTCAGCGGTTAATGTAAGTCGGGTGCGGAGAAGTCGTGGCCGCATGCAGTACGGCGAATCTGGGGGCGACCTGGCTTCGACGGGGGCATTGAAGTTCGAGACGCGTGCCGAGCTTGTTGGGACCTCGTTAAACTGCCGACAACAACACAAAAGCCAACGACAACGTTGAGCTCGCGCTGGCTGCCTAATTAGCAGTCTTTAGTGCGCGGTCCCCCTGCTCTCGGTCCGTGGGGTGGGGATGGGCCGTCATAATGCGGACTGGTCACCGAGGGAGCCTGGGCCCGAGGTGACGAGATCTTTCCAGGACCGGCATCGGGAATCCCGTCCGTGGGAGTCCAGGTGACGTAAAAAATCGCGGACTACGCACGTAGGGTCAAAGAGCAGACGGCTTTCGGACGAGGGTTCGATTCCCTCCGCCTCCACAGTGAAGAAGCCTGGCAAGCCAGCAAGGGTTGCCAGGCTTTTTCTTTGTCCGCGCTTCGTCATGTCAGGCCGTTCAGGGGCCCGCCGGTAGGTCCCTGGCAATTGCCCGGCGGGAGGCTTGCTCCTCGCGCCACGCCACGAGCTTCGCCAGGTCCACGGCAATCCCGCCGCAAACCACGAGGAGGGGCCGGCGATAGGGGGCCAGTACCTCGGACCCCTGGTACGCAACCGCGAGCGCGGCGCCACAAGCGGGTTCGACGAGGATGCGCAGGTCATCGGCGAACTGCAGGCACGCATCGAGCGCCTGCGCATCGCTCACCGTCACGCTGTGGACCGGGTGGCGGCGCGTCCATTCGAAGGCCGCGGGCGCCACGCGCTTGGCGCCAAGCGTGGTGGCGATGGAGGTAATGGCCGGCAGGGTGACGAGCTTGCCGGCGTTCACCGAGGCGTGAAGTGAAGCGGCACCCTCGGTCTCCACGGCGATGACCGGCACATGCGCCAGCTTGTTGCGGTGCAGCCCCTCCAGCACTCCGCACATGAGTCCGCCGCCTCCTACCGCGCAGACCACCACGTCGAAGCCATCCTCGGTCTGGGCCACCGCCTCGTCGATAAGCGTGGCATTGCCGTCCCAGATGTCCGGGTGGTCGAACGGCGGCACGTATGTGGCTTCCCCGGTGCCACAGCGGCGCAGGGCCTCCTCGTTGGTCTCGTCCCAGACGGCGCCGTGCACCACCACCACCGCGCCGAGTGCGGCAATCTGCCGACGCACCGACTCCGGTGTCGAATGGGGGACCAGGATGGTGGTGGGGATGCCCAGGGCACGCCCGGCAACCGCCGCGGCGAAGCCGGCATTGCCACCGGAGGGACAGATGAACTGTCGCGTGCCGGTCTCCACCGCCCGCTGGCAAAGCCTTCCGATGCCGCGCAGCTTGAAGGATCCGGAAGGCTGCAGGCTTTCCAGCTTGAGGAGCACGGTCTTGCCGAGCGCGGCCGAGAGCGCGTCGTGCGGGAGCAGGGGCGTGGTGATGTGGAGAGGGCGCATGAGGGTGGAGAAAACCATACCAATCAAGTCACGCTCCTTGCGCCCCAATAGGCCACGTCGGTGCGCACTTTCAGCAGCCGCACGCTGACGCCGCAGCGGTCCAACTGCTAGATCGCCCATGTATGCGAATCGCTGTATCCGGCACCCATCGCGTGGGGAAGTCCACCCTCATTGACGAGCTGGCCGACCTCCTCCCCACCTATGTGACGGTGGATGAGCCGTACCACCAGATGGAAGAAGAAGGGTACGCGTTCACAGAAACTCCGTCGGTGGAGGATTTCGAAGAGCAGCTCGCACGGTCCATCGCCAACCTGGACGAGGGCCCTCGCGACGTGTTGTTCGACCGGTGTCCGGTGGACTTCATTGGATATCTGTTGGCTCACGAGGACCATGACGCGTTCGACCTCGACGTGTGGCTCCCACGTGTACGCAGCGCCCTCCAGAAGCTCGATCTGATCGTCCTGGTCGGGATCGAGCGGCCGGACCGGATTGCGCTCTCCGCCTCGGACGACGATGCGCAGCGCCTGGCTGTCGACGAGAAGCTGAAGGAACTCCTCCTCGATGACGCTTACGCCCTCGAAGTGGAGGTGCTCGAGGTCGAAGGTTCGCCAAGAGCGCGTGCGAAGCAGGTTCTCGAACACCTTCCTGACGCCTCTCGGTGACGAGCAGCTCACGTTGGCCGCCTTGCCGCCGTACCGTCGGGCACAACTTCCAGAGGGATGCACGCCATGCCTGCACTGAGCGAGTACACCAACGTCTACGATACCGCCTTGAGCATCCTGGAGCAGAAGGGCTTTCAGGTCTGGTTCAACAAGAAGCTGGAGGTCTATTGCGCCGAGAAGGACGGCTGGGACTTCATGGCCAATTCGCCCTGCGCACTTCTTGGCGTTGTCGCCATCTACGAGCACAAGCAGCCTGAGAAGTACGAGGAGTACTGGTGGCGGGAGCGACGCCACCAGGACCTCTACGGCAACCTTCCCGACACCCCGCGCCCCTACACGTCGGTGGTGGCACGCCCACGGTAGTCTCCGGTGGAAAGGCAGACTGTCGCGTCAGTTGCGCAGCCCGATATAGGGCTTCGGATCGAAGAGCGACGCTTTCTCCTGGCGCATGGCCTGTCAGTTCGGGGAGCTGCCAGACGACTGCAAAGCCTGCCGCAGGAATGCGCGCCAGTCCTCCACGAGCTGGAGCGAGACATCATGGCCGACGCCCGCGTAGGTCCGCACGTCGATGGGAACACCCACCGCCTTCAGGTCCGCGACGCGCGCGAGCGTCTGCTGCACGGGGATGATGGGGTCGTCCTCGCCCTGGAGCACGAGCACCTGATGGCCCGGCGGAAGGGACTTCGCGGGCGTTCCCAGCAGCCGCGTGCCCATGGGCACCGCCACGTCCACCAGCTCCGGGTGGCGCACGACGAGCATCCACGCGAGGTCTCCGCCGTAGGAGAAGCCCGTCACGGCGACGCGGCGGATTTCAGGATGCTCGCGGCGGGCTTCTCGAATGAGGTCCGCGAGCTGGAGGGCCACTCGCTCCACGTCCGCGGTCTTCCGGGGCCCGTCCTGCTGCTCGTGCTCCACCGGGAACCACGTGAAGCCCTCGCGACGGGGCCTCGAACCCCGGGGCAGCACCACCCGCACGGGGATGCCCAGGGATTGGACCTGCTCGTCCCAGGATTCGGGCGTGGACCCGGAGGCGTGCAGTGCCACGAGCAACGCCTCGGGCCTCTCCGCCCCCAGCGTGTATGTCTTGTAGGTGAGAGGCTTCGCGGTGTTCGCCGAGGAGGGGCCGGGCAGGGCGCTCGCGCAGGCGGTTTCCAGCAAGGTCAGGAGGACGAGCGCCGTGGCGTTGAGAGGCTTCATGGGTCCCTGGGAAAATGTCTGGTGGTGAAGGGGGATACCACCGAAACCGGATCCGGGCCGCGCTTGCGAGTCGGCCGCACGAGGCGCGATAACCGAGACATGACGAACCCCTCCGCGGATGCGGGCTGGCACGGATGGACTGGCGGGTGCCAGTGCGGCGCTGTGCGCTACAAAGTCAGCGCGAAGCCCTACATCACGGTCTGTCACTGCCGCATGTGCCAGAAGGCCGTTGGCGGGCCCTACGCCGTGCTGGCGGCGGTGGACGGTCCCGCGGTGACCTGGACGCGTGGCACACCGTCTCGCTTTCGCAGCTCCGACGGTGCGGAGCGCTGGTTCTGTTCGGCCTGCGGAACTCCGCTCGCCTTCGCGGACCTGGAGGACGGCGGCATCGAGCTGACGGTGGGCAGCCTGGATGCGCCCTCGGAGGCGACGCCGGTCGCCGCGACGGGCGTGGAGGCCCAACTGCCCTGGGTGGATGGGGTTCGCGACCTGCCACGCCGGAGCACCGAGGCGACCGTCGCCTCCGCCGGCCGACCCCCACCGATTTCGTATCAGCACCCGGACCACGACACGCCGGATGGCTGGTCGGCCGGAGC
This sequence comes from Corallococcus praedator, assembly GCF_003612125.1. Taxonomy (GTDB): domain Bacteria; phylum Myxococcota; class Myxococcia; order Myxococcales; family Myxococcaceae; genus Corallococcus; species Corallococcus praedator. The sequence goes on along the minus strand of NZ_RAWI01000162.1, from coordinate 15,304 downwards.
CGCATCGTCCGGAAGGAAATGAGCCTCGGGTCACCCGTCACGAAGGGGCTGTCAACGGATTCAGCCCCTGGGTTTCCGTGAGGCGGGCCGCAGGGCCGCGACGGCCAGTTCCGCCACGGTGTCCGCATACGCCTTCGTGAGGGGCGCGGTGCGCAGCAGCCACCGGTGGAAGAGCGGTCCGACAATCAGCTCCACGGCGACGCTCAGGTCCACGCCCTTCGCGACCTGGCCGGCCCGCTGCGCCGCGCGCAGGCGCTCCTGGATCGCCGTCAGGTGCGGCCGCAGCACCGCCTCCACGAACTGCTGGGACAGCGCCGGGTCCGACTGGGACTCGGCGGTGAGCGCCCGCGATGGCAGTTCGAAGCGCGGATCCGTGAGCTCCTCCACCGTGGCGCGCAGCACCATCTTCAGGTCGGCCTCCAGGTCCCCGGTGTCCGGCAGCGCCGCGGGCTCGTTTCCGCCGCTGAGCGACACGAAGGCATCCAGCACCACCGCCCCCTTGGAGGGCCACCAGCGGTAGATGGTCTGCTTGCCCACCCCCGCCCGCGCCGCGATGGCCTCGATGGTCAGGCGCGCGTACCCCACCTCGCCCACGAGCTCGACGGCGGCGGTGAGGATGGCCTGATGCGAGCGCTCACTGCGGCGCGACGGTTCCGGTGTCTTCACTTCTCCCATGGGATGCCACCCTACCAGCACACAAGACGGACCGTCTCGTCTTGACAGGTGCCAGGGCGGGATGCATTTTAGAAACGAGACGTATCGTCTCGTCATCGCTTCCAGGAGAGAGCCCATGCCCCGTCGCGCCCACATCGCCATGGTCAGCATTCCCGCCCATGGCCACGTGAACCCGAGCCTGGAGCTCATCCGGGAGCTGGTCTCCCGGGGCCACCGGGTGACGTACGCCAACGACGCGTCCTTCGCGGAGGTCATCGCCGGCACGGGCGCCGAGCTGATTCCCTACCGCTCCACCCTCCCGCGCCCTGGGGTTCCGGTGCAGGGCTGGCCCGAGGACACGGTGGCGCAGCTGGACATGTTCCTGGACGACGCCATGTCCATGCTTCCGCAGCTGCGCGCGGCCTACGAGCACGACCGGCCGGAGCTCTTCCTCTACGACATCGCCTGCGCACCGGCGCGGATCCTCGCGGAGAACTGGGGCCTGCCCGCCGTGCAGCTCTCGCCCACCTTCGTGGCCTGGGAGGGCTACGAACAGGACATGGCCGCGATGGTCGAATGGCTGCGAACCGACCCGCGCGCCGTGGCGCACCACCGGCGCTACTCCGACTGGCTCGCCGGGTGTGGCGTGGCCGATCCCGACTCCCTGCGCTTCGTCGGCCGGCCGCAGCGCGGCCTGGTGCTCATTCCACGCGCGTTGCAGCCCCACGCGGACCAGGTGGACCGCCAGCGCTTCACCTTCGTGGGGCCCTGCTTCGGTGACCGCTCAGGGCAGGGCTCCTGGCAGCGCCCTCCGGGAGCACGCAAGGTGCTGCTGGTGTCACTGGGTTCGGCCTTCACCCGGCAGCCCGCGTTCTACCGGGCCTGCCTTGCCGCCTTCGGTAGGCTCCCCGGCTGGCACGTGGTGCTCCAGATTGGCAAACACGTGGCGCCGGGCGACCTCGGGGCGATTCCAGACAACGTGGAGGTGCACCCCTGGGTGCCACAACTGGCCGTGCTCGAACAGGCCGACGCGTTCATCACCCACGCGGGGATGGGCGGCGCGCAGGAGGGCCTGTACTGCGGGTTGCCGATGATCGCCGTGCCGCAGGACACGGACCAGTTCGCCAACGCCGACCAGCTCGTCGCGCTCGGCGTGGCCCAACGCATCGACACGGAGCGCGCCACGCCCGAAGCGCTGCGTTCGGCGTTGCTCCAGCTCACGGAGGACCCCCAGGTCGCGGCCCGGCTCTCGGTCATCCGCAAGGAGCTGCGCGAGGAGGGCGGGGCCACTCGTGCCGCCGAGGTCCTGGAGGCGGAGCTCCTCCCGGAAGCACGCGCCACCGCCGTGCGCTGAGCCGGGCCCCACCCGGCGCACGCCCGTGCCTCCCGAAGGCACATGGGGCTCGTTTCCCGGCCTCACGTGCCGCGAGCCGGCTCCTGGCCGGTCCGGCGTCGGCGCGCACTGCTAGGATGGCGCTCCATGCAAACGCAAGCGGCGTCGAAGTCGGGTGGGTCGAGGATCATCGTCATGCTCATCGTGATGGTGGTCGCGATGGGGGGCGGCATCTTCGTGTCGTTCAAACTGCTCAGGAGTGCTTCGGGCAAGACCGACGTCGGCGACCTGGAAGCGCTTGCTTCGGTGCAGGCCCAGCTGCGCGTGGTCGACGGATGTCGCATCACGTACAATCACTGGCCCCGATCCCACCACCGGCAGATGCATCGGCTGAGCGTCTTCGTCACGCCCTGCGGCGCGTCGGGCATTGCCCCCGATAGCGCGAAGGTGAAACTGCCCGACTCGTGGGCGCACGACGCGCTCGCGTTCGAGGCGGAACGCTCGTCGGTGACGGACGACTGGGCCATCCTGGTGAACTCGGAGGCGGTGCCCTTCCCGGTCCTGCTCGCGGGGCTGACCGAGCTCGCGCCCATCGTCGTGCGTGAGACGCCTGGCGCCATGGCGAAGATGCGTGCCGACAAGGCGGAGGGCAATGCGAAGTATGAAGAGGGTTTGCGCCAGCGGGAGCAGCAGCGGCAGCAGAACCAGGACAGCTATCCCTCGCGTTGATGCGCGTCGGTCCTAGGGCCCGATGTCGGTGCGCCCTTTCGGCATCCGCCGCGCCCACCGGCTTTGGCCCCGCCATCTGAAGGGACGAAGCCGGCGTGGCCCGGCGTCAGGGACCGCGCGGACGGCGTGCCGTCACGGACACTGCGAGATGCAGTACGCGCGGTAGGATGAGCAGTAGTACGGGTCGCCGCCGCCGTAATAGCACTGGTAGTACTTCGCATCGCAGGCGTCGGTGCAGGGACCGGGCGTCGCCATCTCCACGACGCGGTTCACCTCTTCCGGGCTCATCTCCTCCGGCGCCTCGACCCCGCCACAGCCGGCCAGGAATCCAACCGCCATCAGCCCGGCAATGATTGTCGCTCGCATGTGCTTCTCCTGGTTTTGAAGGGTTGTGCTGCCTCACCAGGATAGCGCTGCCATTCACGTCAGGCCAATAGCCCCCCTTTTGTCCCGGTCCTGGGAGTGCTGGTGGTCCGCTCGGACCCGCCGCCGTCGGGGGGGCGCCACCCCCTGGAGCGGGTCCTTCGATGTCAGACCCCTCACGTACTGTTCTCTTCGTCGCCGCAAGGAACGAACGAGGGGGTTACGGCTCATGAGCACGTCTGTGATTGATAACCGCGTCGAGGTCGTCTTCAGCTTTGACACCACCGGCAGCATGTATCCGTGCCTCGCGCAGGTGCGCAAGAAGCTGGAGGGCGCGGTGGCTCGGCTCACGAAGGAGATTCCGGGCATCCGCATCGGCATCATCGCGCACGGGGACTACTGTGACGCACGCTCCACCTACGTGACGAAGGCGCTGGACCTCACGGATGACGCGAAGGCCATCACCCGCTTCGTGGAGAAGGTGGAGCAGACGGGCGGCGGTGACGCGCCCGAGTGCTATGAATTGGTGCTGCGCGAGGCGCAAAGCCTGTCGTGGACCAAGGGCTACACGAAGGTGTTCGTGCTCATCGGGGATGACGTCCCGCACGCGCCCCATGACAATCCCCAGAAGCTGGACTGGCGCAAGGAAGTGGACGCGCTGGGCAAGATGGGCGTGCCTGTCTATGGCGTGCAGGCCCTGAACCGGCGCCACGCGACGCCGTTCTACAAGACGCTGGCGGAGAAGTCGGGCGGCTTCCACCTGAGCCTGGATCAGTTCGCGCACGTCACCGACATGGTGCTGGCTGTCTGCTACAAGCAGTCGTCGGACGCGCAGCTCCAGGCGTACGAAGCGGAGGTGTCCCGCGAAGGCCGCATGAGCCGTGGTTTGAACAGCATGTTCAACACGATGCTCAAGCGGGCCACGTCCACGCTCTTCGGCGAGGCGGACCTGCGCGCGGTGCCGTCGGGGCGCTTCCAGGTGCTGGAGGTGGAGGGGGACTGCGCCATCAAGGAGTTCGTGACGGAGAACGGCCTGGGCTTCAAGACGGGGCGCGGCTTCTACGAGTTCACCAAGACGGAGACCATCCAGGGCCGCAAGGAAGTGGTGCTGATGGACCGCAAGACGGGCGACCTCTACAGCGGTGAGCGGGCCCGGGAGATGCTCGGTCTGCCGCCGGGCGAGACGGTGCGCATCCGCCCCGCGAGCCTGGAGAAGTACGTCGTCTTCGTCCAGAGCACGTCCGCCAACCGGAAGCTCCGGGGCGGGACGAAGTTCCTCTACGAGGTGGAGGACTGGGACGGGGCCCGAGGCAGCGTGGCGGCCTGAGCGCGGCCTGTCGCAAGGCGCGGTCGTCGCAGGGCGGAGGGGCCGGGTCGGGGTTAGTCTTCGCCCATGAACTCCAGCCCATCCCACCGCTCGTCCGTCGTCGTGGCGGAGCTGGGGCCCACGAACACCGGGAAGACCCACCGCGCCATCGAGCGCATGCTCGAACACGAGACGGGCATCATCGGGCTGCCCCTGCGTCTGCTTGCCCGGGAGGTCTACGACCGGGTGACCGCCCGGGTGGGCGATGGGCGGGTCGCCCTGATGACCGGGGAGGAGAAGCGCGTCCCCGCCCGCCCCGACTATTGGATCTGCACGGTCGAGGCGATGCCGACCGACCGACCGGTCGACTTCCTCGCCGTGGATGAGATCCAACTCGCCGCGCACCGTGAGCGCGGGCACGTCTTCACCGACCGCCTGCTCCACGCGCGGGGGCTGAAGGAGACCTGGTTCCTGGGCGCGGAGACGATGCGCCCGATGGTCCAGTCGCTCATCCCGCAGGCTTCGCTGAAGCGCGCCACCCGCCTGTCCCAGCTTCGCTACGCCGGGCATCGCTCGCTGAAGAGCCTGCCCCCGCGCTCGGCCGTGGTCGCGTTCTCCGCGGACCGCGTGTACGAACTCGCGGAGGCGCTGCGCCGCCTGCGGGGCGGGGTCGCGGTGGTGCTGGGCGCGCTCTCGCCCCGGACGCGCAATGCCCAGGTGGCGATGTATCAGGCCGGGGAGGTGCAGTACCTGGTGGCCACGGATGCCATTGGCATGGGGTTGAACCTGGACCTCAACCACGTGGCCTTCGCCGCGCTCTCCAAGTTCGACGGCACCGAGCCCCGGGAGCTCTTCTCGGATGAGCTGGCGCAGATCGCCGGCCGCGCGGGGCGCCACCTGAACGACGGCAGCTTCGCGACGCTCAACACGCTGCCGGAGCTGTCTCCGCGCGTGGTCTCCGCCATTGAATCCCACCGCTTCCCGGCGGTGCGCAGCCTCATCTGGCGCAATGCCTCCCTGGATTTCTCCAGCCCGGAGTCACTGCTGGATTCCCTGTCGCAGGCGCCGCGACACAATGCCTTTGTCCGGGTGGAGCGCGCGGATGACTTCGACGCGCTCCGACACCTCTCCAGCGTCCCCGCCATCCGGGACGTCGCCACCGACCGGGCCCGGGTGGAATTGTTGTGGCAGGTCTGCCAGGTGCCGGACTTCCGCAAGGGCCTCTTCGGGCTGCATGTCTCCTTGCTGCGGGAGACCTTCCTCCAGCTCACCGCCGGGGACGGGAAGCTGGAGTCGGGCTGGCTGTCGCGCCAGGTGTCTCCGCTCGATGATGTGTCGGGAGACATCCACACCTTGATGGACCGGCTGGCGGCCATCCGCATCTGGACGTACATCAGCCACCGTCCGGGGTGGTTGCACGAGGCGGAAGCGTGGCAGGAGCGCACCCGCCGCATCGAGGACGCGCTGGGGGATGCCCTGCATGAGCGGCTGGTGGAGCGCTTCGTCCAGCGGGCCGCGCGCAGGAGCGCCCGCCGCTTCGTGCGGAACACCGCGCAGCCGGCGGCCGGTTCGGACAGCCCCTTCGCCAAGCTGGGGCTCCTGCTGGGAGAGGTCGCGGGCACCGACGGCGCCGCGCTGACGGAGGAGCAGTTCGTCCAGCGCGTGGTGGACGCGACCCATGACGCCTTCCAGGTGGACGCGTCGGGCATCATCTCCTTCGAAGGGGAGCCGCTGGCCCGACTGGTTCGCGGCAAGGACCGGCGCTCACCGCAGGTCGCGCTCGTGGAGTCGGAGGTGTGGACCGGCGGTGCGCGGCGGCAGTTGGAGCGCCGGCTGGTGGCGCTGGCGCGGGATTTGGTCACCGAGGCCATGGGAGGCTTTCCCGCCGAGTCCTTCGCGGGTGCGGACCGCTCCGGGGCCGCGCGGGGGCTGGCCTACCGTCTGGCGGAAGGGCTGGGGGTGATTTCCCAGGCGGAGGCGCGCGAGCAGTGGCGGCTGCTGGACGAAGAGGCCCGGGAGCGCTTCAGGACGCTGGGCGTCCGCGAGGGACAGCGCTTCCTCTACGTCGCGGAGGCGCTCACCCCGCATGCGCTGGAGCGGCGCTGCATGCTGATGGCGTTGTTGCATCAGCGCCCGTCACCGCCGGGCGTTCCGGGTGAGCCGGTGCTGGAGGTCGCGGCGCTGGAGGGCCGGGATGCGCGAGCGTTTGGCTACGAGGTGCTGGGGGGCGTGGCGCTGCGGATCGACGTCGCCGAACGGCTGGGTGAAGCGCTGCGCCAGCCTCAGGGGGGCCGGCAGGTGCATGCGCTCATGCAGGAGTTGCGGCTGGAGGGCGGGCTCCATCGGCGGATCCTCCGCGAGCTTGGGGGACCGGCCGCGGGCGCTCCGGCGAAGCGTCGGCGCCGTCGGCGGGGAGCAAGGCCGTCGGCACCGGCCGCTGTCCCGGGTGGCGCCAAGGGGCCCCCTGCTCACGCTGGGGGCCCTCGGAGTCCCCGGAAGGCAGGCGACGGAGGCGGAAGCTCGGGCGCATAGGCCCACGAATGCCCCGCCTGCGGGTGTCAATGCTTGGACAAGGCGAGGGACGAGCCCCCGGAGGAAGGCGCCTCTGATTTCCAGGCGAGCTCCATCTTGAACTTCGTGCAGGCGGCGGGATCCAGCTTTTCGAACTTCATGATTTCGAAGTGATGGATGTGGCCCACCACGATTCCTTCAATGTGAGCTGTATAGGGTTCGGGCATGCCTCCCCCGAAGGTGACGTGCGAGGGACTCTCCCCTGTGCCCAGGTAGTCGGCGGGATCCAGGACATCGAGTGGGAAGAGCTTCAACGCGAAGAGGTAGATGGCCTCGCCCACCTTCAGCTTGCCCGCCATGTCTGGGTCCGCGGCCACCGACAAGGCCACCCGCATGTCTTCGGAGACGGACAGGAAGGCGTCCCCGTCCTTCAATCGCGCCAGGTCTTGTCTGCGCGCGGCGTCGTAGTCCGAGGACGCCTGACGGGTGATGTTCACTTTTTGTTTGGGGTCCTTCACGGAGACCTTGAGCGCTTCCGCTGCCTTTTCCAGATAGGGCTGCTTGTCCTTCAGCGTGCTCCAGGCCCGCATCGCCGACGCGCGGGAGAAGGGACGGATGTGATACTTGAGCACGGTGGCGAGCGGCGCATCCGCCAGTTCGCGCGTGTCCAGGACCGTGGGATCGTTCCTCATGATGCGTTGCTCGAGGTTCGCGTAGTCTGGGAGGCTGCGGAACGCGCGGCAGGTCATGCCAATCTCACGCTGGAATTTCTCGGCCAACCCCGCCGAAAGCTTGAGCGCGCGGTAATAGGTCTTCGCCGGAAGCGTGTTTCCATAGGCCTGGCGGACCTGGAAGGGCGTGCAGCCGCTCAACTTCTTTTGATGCCCCAGCGCGAAGGCGTAGAAGGGCTTCAGGTGCGTCCGCGATACCACGTTGGGATCGATGAGCAGTTGTCTGAAGTCACCCCGCACCGCCGCGCCGTAGGCCTTGGTGAGTTGGGCCAGGTCGAACTCCATGCTGGGACCCAGCTCTCCGTACCTCGCGCGCGCGTAGGCTGCGAAATCGTCGATGCCCAGCGCGGCCCGTTCAAAGAACAAGGCTCGCGGCATCTTCGCGGCATCCCGCAGGTTGGACAGTCCCCAGAGCGCGCTGCGAATCCCGGGAGACAGGGAGGAGGAGAGGCCCAGGGGATGGACACGCGCGACAGGGGCGAGGTCCAACCGAACCACGTCTCGTGGCGGCTGGGCCTCCTGTGGACGCGCCTCGGGAGGCCTGGCCACCGCGACCCTGTTCGCGAGCACGTTCTGTTTCGCCACCCGGATGGCGAAGAGGGACGCCGTGAAGCCCGCGAGCTTGAGCGCCTCCTGGATGCCGCTGTCAGGCAGGGCGGCGACCCCGACGCCTTTCTCGACGGCGAACTGCTGGATCCACCGCTCGCACTCGGCTCCCCTGATGGCTGGCATCGTCTGTCCCTCCCGACGTGAGAGTATAGACGCCCGCGGGGGCCGCGGCGCAGGCCGCTACGGATTCGCCACGTACAGCTCGGCGTTCTGGCTGAGTCCCCCCGGGGTGAGGGACCAGCCCGGGTGCTCGGGCATGAGGATGAGGGTGCGTTTTCCCTCCGGAGAGTGCCCGGCCCCGACGATGAGGTAGCGGCGCGTCCGCTGCGCTCCGGTGAGCGTGAGGACGTCATGCTTCACGCTCCAGGTGCCCTGGTCATTGTCCGAACCAAACTGCAGCGCCCCCACCTGTCCTGAAGCCCCGGCGTACTTGTATTGGAATGTGTGGTCTGCTTCTAGGATGTATTGGACGGTGTAGGAGACCGACGTCATCCGGGTGCCTCCATAGGCATTGACCCATTGGGCCACGCTGTTGGTGCCGTAGGTGAAGTCGCCCACCACCTCGGCATCATCCGCGAGCGGCAGGCCGACAGGACTTCCTCGCACGCCCTTCAGCGCGTCCTCCACCTTGGGATGAGAGGTATTCCAGGAGAACGAGGCGGACATGGCCTCACCAATTCCTCCCGGCGTGCTGAAGCTCTGGATGAACACCAGCGATTCGAAGCGGGTGTCCGCCTCCACCAGCATCAAGGTCACTCGGAAGGACCGGCCGTTGGCCTTGTGGCGCACCTCTGCCGCGGTGAAGAAGGCGCGCGCTCCGTTGGCAACAAAGCGCCGCATGACTGGCGGATTCGGCGGGACGCCGGCCCAGTCCGCGCCCACGCGCTCCTGCCACAGCCGCGTGAGCTTGCCCTCGCCGTCCTCGAGCCCGGGCACGCTCGCAAGCCGGAGCGCCTCCACCCCGAGCGTGTCGCCACGGTCGACCCATTCGAGGATGAACCGGCCATCCGCCTGGGTCTTCCAACCCTGGGGCGGGTCGAACGCGAAGCCGCCGGGCTCGCCCTGCTTCCCCGCCCGGGCCCTGTCCGCGGGGCTGGCGACCACCCCCGCCAGGGCCCCCGGCCCGCCGGTGTCGCTCCCGGAGACGAGGCCCAGGACCATCAGCCCCAGCGTGCCGGTGCAGCACAGCGCGCTGGCGCCTCCAACCACGATGAGGATCCAGACGAGGGGACTCTTGGGACGTGCCATGGTGTAGGACCTGGGAGCAGGGGCGCTCCGCCAATGGAAGGCGGTGCGGGGTTTTCGTTCATCCGCAGATACGCCCGACAGGGGCGATCTTCTCGCCGCCTTGCGTTGACGCGGTGCCGCAGGCGTCCCGAGCGGCCCTGACAGCCCGCGCACACGTTTCCCTCCGGCGCCGTTCCCGCCTGTAGATTGGGGCGGTAACGGTCCGGAGGAACGCGCATGGGCTGCTGCCACTACCCCCCCGTCATCGAAGGCTGCGACAGCGCCTTCACCGTGGACACCTCCCGCATCACCTTCGGACGGGGCTGTCTGTCCGAGGTGGGAGACAGGGCGCGGGCGCTCGGGATGAAGCGCGTGGCGTTGTTCTCCGACGCGCGCGTGGCGCGGCTCAAGCACTTCGACACGGTGCTCCAGTCCCTGCGCGCCGCGGGGCTGGACGTGGCCGTGTGCACGGACGTGCACGTCGAGCCCACCGACCAGTCCTTCCTGGACGCGGCGCGGTTCGCGTCGGAGGCGAAGCCGGATGGTTATGTCTCCCTGGGCGGTGGCTCGGTCATCGACACCTGCAAGGCCGCGAACCTCTATGCCACGCATCCGGCGGACTTCCTCGCCTACGTCAACGCGCCGGTGGGGGAGGGACGGCCGGTGCCCGGTCCGCTCAAGCCCCACCTCGCGTGTCCCACCACGTCGGGGACGGGCAGCGAGGTGACGGGCATCACCATCTTCGACCTGCTGTCGATGGGGGCGAAGACTGGCATTGCCTCCCCGGCGCTGCGGCCCACCGAGGCGCTCATCGACCCGGACTGCACCGCGACCCTTCCCGGCGAAGTCGTCGCGGCCAGCGGGCTGGACGTGCTGTCGCATGCGCTGGAGTCCTATACGGCGCGGCCCTACACACGCCGTCCCGCCCCGGTACGGCCGAGCCTGCGGCCCATGAGCCAGGGCGCCAACCCGTGGAGCGACCTGGGCTGCCGCGAGGCCCTGCGGCTCATGGGCCTGTACCTGGAGCGCGGCGTGAAGGACGCGAACGACCACGAGGCCCGTGAGCAATTGATGTGGGCCTCCACGCTCGCGGGCATCGCGTTCGGCAACGCGGGCGTGCATGCGCCGCACGGCATGGCCTACGCCGTGGCCGGGAAGGTGCGCGACTTCCATCCCACGGGCTATCCGGACGACGAGCCCCTGGTGCCCCACGGCATGGCCGTCATCGTCAACGCCCCGGCCGTGTTCCGCTACACGGCCACCGCGAGCCCCGAACGCCACCTGGAGGCTGCGGGCCACCTGGGCGCGGACCTGCGCGACGCCACGCCAGCGGACGCGGGCGAGGTGCTCGCGGGCCGCCTGGTTCACGTCATGCGCGCCGTGGGCATGCCCAACGGGTTGAGCGGGGTGGGCTACACCGGGGCGGACGTGGACGCGCTCACGGAGGGCGCCTTCCCGCAGCAGCGCCTGCTCCAGAACGCGCCCCGGGAGATGACCCGGCCCGTCCTCACGGAGCTGTTCCACCAGGCGCTGCGCTACTGGTAACCGAAGCCCGAGGCCACCCCGTGTCCGACGCCGAGACCGCCGACCGCTACCGCTACTTCCTGCCCATCACCACGCGGTGGATGGACAATGACTTGTACGGGCACATCAACAACGTCACGTACTACAGCTACTTCGACACCGTCGCGAACCACTACCTCATCCACGAAGGGGGCCTGGACATCCACGCGGGCGCCATCATCGGGCTGGTCGTGGAATCGAAGTGCAGCTACCGCTCGCCGCTCGCGTACCCCGACCGCCTGCGCGCCGGGCTGCGCGTGGAGAAGCTGGGCAACCGCTCCGTCACCTACGGCATCGCCCTCTTCAAGGAGGACGACGCGCAGGCCGCGGCCCACGGGTACTTCGTGCATGTCTTCGTGGACCGCGCTACGCGCAAGGCCGTGGCCATGCCAGCGCGGCTGCGGGACGCGCTGGCACGGCTCGTCCTGGCCCCGGAGGGCTGAGCTTCAGGGGCAGCCGGAGCTGACCTGGAGCGCGTCGTACGCCATCCAGCCGTTGCGAGGCGTACCGGTCGCGGCGATGACGTAGCCGTAGATGAACTTCATCGTCCCGGATTGCTGGCGGTAGCGGCCCGCGCTGTCCTGGACCCAGAGCGGGATGTCGATGGACGGCGCGCCCGAGTTGGTGGGCACGTCCAGCCGCTGGAACTTCGTGCCCGCGGGGAAGTGGTCCACCGCGACGCCGCCCAGGCCGAAGCCCGGCACGTTGAAGGTGAGGTTCGCCGAGCGCAGGCCATTGGCCCGCACGAGCGGCAGGTAGTCCCCCGCGCGCTCGTGGACCGCGTCGGAGTCATAGACCACCTTCTTGAACTCCAGCGTCGTGTCGTGCGAGTTGCGCACGGCGTAGCACGCCATCTTCGCGAGCCCCGAGCCCAGCGCGGAGACATGCCCGACCTTGGCTTCAAAGGACGTGCGGCCCTTGATGGCCGACATGGGCATCCAGCCCGCGCTCGAATTCGACGTCGACACCGCGAAGGCGTGCAGCTCCCCGGCGAAGGTGCGCGTCTGGCCGTGGTTGAACGTGGAGCTCGTCCGGGTGGAGGTGCCCACCACCGTGCCGTTGCCGTCGCGGATGGGCACGCCCGTGTAGAGCTCCCAGGAGTCGTCGTCGTCCGGGTCGTTGGTGAGGACGCGGTTGCCGCCGGAGGGGCGCAGCTTGCAGTTGTAGGGACTCTCCTCGCACACCGTCCCGTTCACCCCGGAGAAGGCCGCCTGCCCGGTGGAGCCCACCGCGTCCGGGACCGCTTCGTCGCCCACGGACATCTCACCGCCACACGCCACGGAGACCAGGGCCAACACACCGAGTACTGGATTTTTCATGTTCATATTAAAAATGGAAATCCATTTTTACCCGTTTTGTCAACAGGGGGTTCCATGCATCGGTTGATACTGTTCGCGGCGCTCGTCGTCACCACGGCGGCGGTCGCCAAACCCGACACTCCGCTGTACGCGACCGGCGCCGGTGCCGCGCAGGCCCTGGGACAACCCGTTCCATCCGAATGGCTATCGGGTGGCCGTGGGCAGCGACCCATGGGAAACGCCGGAGCTCTACGCCTCTACTCCGCCCAGGTGGCCACGCTCCAGCAGCCGGGCGCGGCGCTCTGGTCGTTCCAGCCGTATGGCGCCTTCAACGGAGGCGTGAAGCCCGGCGCGAACAACGACTGACGGCGGGGGCTTCGGGCCCTCATGTCTGTCATTGCCGCCGCGCCTCAGCGCTCCGGCTCCTCCTCGTCACCCAGCAGTCCGTGCTTGCGCAGCTTGTCGTGCAGCGTGGCCCGGCCGATGCCCAGCGCCCGCGCGGCCTCCGTGCGCTGGCCCTGGGCCGTCGCGAGCGCCGCGAGGATGAGCTCCCGCTCGTGCGTGTCCATCCGTTCCCGCAGGGTGGCGCCCGTGGGGCCAGGCGTGGCGGGAGCGCCCGGGCCTCCGGGCAGCAGCTCCGGATCCAATGTCCCGTCGGGGGACAGCACCACGGCGCTCTCCAGGACGTTCTCCAACTCGCGCACGTTGCCGGGCCAGCGGTAGGCCGTGAGGCGCTCCAGGAGCGCGGGCGTCAGGGGCACGGGGGGCATCCGGAAGCGCTCGGTGTGGCGGGCGAGGAAGTGCTTCGCCAGGGCGGCGATGTCCTCCGGGCGGCTTCGCAGCGCGGGCACCTGGAGCGTCACGACCTTGAGGCGGTAGTACAGGTCCTCGCGGAAGTGGCCCTCGGCGACGCGCTGGGGCAGGTCGCGGTGGGTGGCGGCGAGGACGCGGACGTCCACGGGAAGGGCGCGGTCCTCTCCCACGGGGCGCACCTCGCCCTCCTGGAGGACGCGCAGCAGCTTGGCCTGGAGGGGCAGGGCCAGCTCCCCCACCTCGTCGAGCAGCAGGGTGCCGCCGTCGGCCTCGCGGAAGAGGCCCTTCCGAGGGCGCACGGCGCCGGTGAAGGCGCCCCTCGCATGGCCGAACAGCTCCGCTTCGGCCAGCTCCGGCGTGAGCGCGGCGCAGTTGAAGCGCACGTAGGGTTTGTCCGCGCGGGGGGAGGCGCGCACCAGGGCCTCGGCGACGCGCTCCTTGCCGGTGCCGCTCTCCCCGGTGATGAGCACGGTGACGTCGCGCGGCCCCACGCGCTGGAGCAACAGGGCCAGCCGCGCCATCGCGGGCGACACGAAGACCAGCGAGCGCAGCAGGTTCACCTCGCTGGACAGGCGCTCGTTCTCCGCCTCCAGCCGTACCCGGCCCAGCGCGCGGCGCACCACGGCCAGCACGTCGTCCACGTCGAAGGGTTTGCGGAAGTAGTCCAGCGCGCCCAGCTTCATGGCCTCCACGGCATGGCGTTCCGAACCGTGCGCGGTGATGAGGATGACGCGCGGGGCGGGCGAACGGGCCTGCACCCGGCGCAGGAGCTCCATCCCATCCACGCGCGGCATGCGCAGGTCGCTGAGCACCAGGTCCACGGGAGGCTCCGCGTCCAGTCGCGCGAGCGCGGCCTCACCGTCCACCGCCTCCTCGACGCTCAGCCCGTCGTCTTCCAGGAGGCCGCGCAGCGTGTAGCGAACGCCCGCGTCGTCATCCACCACCAGCACGCGCGCCTTCATGGCCGCGCCTCCTTCGTGAGAGCTTCCCTCGGTGCTGTCTTCTGCTGGGGCGCGGGCGGGAGGCGCAGCTCCGCTACGCAGCCGCCGCCTTCGCGCTCGCGCAGGCTCAGCTCTCCACCGTGCTGGCGCATCAGCGCCCGTGACAGGGCGAGCCCCAGGCCCGAACCCTGGGGCTTCGTGGTGATGCCGGGTTCGAACACGCGCTCGCGCACCTCGGGCGCCAGTCCCGGTCCCCGGTCCCGCACCTCCACCTGGCCTCCGCCCCCCGGCGTCGTCTGGGCCTGGAGTTCCACCAGCGTGCCTCGGGGAGCGGCCTCCAGCGCGTTCTGCACCACGTCGATCAGCACCTGCCGCACCTTGCGCGCGTCACACCAGACCTCCACCGGCGGCCCTTCCACGACGCGCAGCCCCACGCCGCGTTCGCCCGCCATGCCCTCGTGCAGCTGCGCCACCTGCTGGCACAGGCCTTCCAACGGCACGTGCGCCTCGTTGAGGGGCAGCAGCGGACGGGAGAAGTTGAGGAATCCTTCGAGGATCTCCTGCATCCGGTCCACCTCCCGGCGCAGCACCGCCAGCCGCTCCGCGGGCCGGCCCTCCACCTCTCGCGCGATCATCGCCGCCAGCCCCTTCACGCTCGCGAGCGGGTTCTTCAGCTCATGGGCGATCTCCCCCGACAGCAGGGTCAGGGAGCGCACGCGTTCCTCGTGCTCCTTCAGCGCGTCGTCGCGTGCGTCCAGCGCCGTGCCCACCATGCCCCGGAACGTGCGCCGCAGCGTCGTACCGATGAAGTTCGCCCACACGACGAGGAGCACCGTCACCGTGAGCATCATCAACAGGAGCGCGTCGGTGTGGCCCGCGCGCGGTCCGCCGCCGAAGAGCGCGGGCACCAGGTCCGCCACCGCCCCCGTCAACGTCACCGTCGCCTGCACGCCCAGGAGCCCCAGCAGGTAGCCCACCCACCGGCGGGCGCGAGCGCGCGGGAAGAGGATCGCCGTGGCGAAGCTCACCGGCACCACCAACAGGATGAGCGGACTCTCCAGTCCCCCCAGCGCCAGGTTCACCACCGTGAACAGCGGAAACGCGACCCACGGCAGGACCCAGCCCGGCTCCGCTGACACCACCTGCTCGCGCCGCCAGGCGGTGACGACGCCCACCGCCACCAGCACCAGCGCGAGCGCCGCCCCCACGCCCCACCGGCGCCAGAC
>NZ_RAWI01000161.1 GCF_003612125.1 Corallococcus praedator | reverse complement strand
GTCTTGCTCCCAGACCCAAGAGCAACTGCCGTGCCGAGCCTCAAACGGGCGTCCTCCGAGGGAAGAAAGGGCGAAACCCCGCCTCGCCCTGGGGAACGGCTGACATTTTTTCAGCCCCGGTTTCAGGTAGTTCCGACCGTTTCCCTGCCCCGAGGGCCGAGCCCCACTCCGCCCCACGTCATCCGGGGGACGAAGCCCTCCGCCGCCAGGGCGCGTCAGCGCGTCCACACCGGAGTGGATGTACGAGAGGTAGGGAAGATTCAGGGCCGGAGGGACATTCGCGCGGGGCCGCCCGGAGAGGAGGGGGCCATCCTGGCGCTGCGGGTACGGCGTCCAGCGACTTCCCGGACGGCGCCTGCCCGAAGGCGGCGCGCATCCGTCACGACGACAGCGCTACTTGGAGGGCGGCACCAGGACGAGGATGAGGTCCCCACCCACGTGCTTGCCGGCCTTCTGGTACACGGCGCCCTGGCGGCCCAGCTCCACCTCGACCGACGACTGGCTCGGGATGATGACGCGCAGGGTGGCGATGCCTTCCTTCATGCCCAGCAGCTGCAGGGAGGCGTTCGTCCCGTTGGGCAGCTTCACCTCGGTGGGCTTCTGTGCGCCCACCTCCACCACGTCCAGCGACATGCGCTTGAAGGACGTGAAGCTGAAGTTCTGCTTCTGGAACGCCTCCTTCATCTTGTTGAGCTCCGCGGGCTCCACCGCGGTGCCCTTGTTGGAGGCCAGCACCACCTCCACCTGCACCTTCACCTTGGCGTCCTGGGCGAAAGCCACCGCCGGCCCCAGCGTCAGACCTACGGCGAGCACCAGTCCCAGCACCGCCCACACCTGCTTCGTCATAGCGCTCCTCCCGTGGGACGCGGCGGGACGGCGGGGGCCGCCGGCTGCCGCGTACCCTGGCCGTCCAGCTCCCCACCCAACTCCTCGGCTTCCGTCCCGTCCAGCTTCTTCGGCTGACCGCTGACACCGTCCGGGGCGTTCTTCACGGGCTCCGGGGCCTGCTCCTGCTCGTCCACCATCCAGATGATGGAGCCGCCGCCCTCGGTCTCCATCACCACCGGCGCGACACGGGCGCCCTGGTAGGACTGGATGGACTTCACCGTCATGCGCTCGGCGGCATAGCCCTCCGGGGCTCCGTCGCGCAGCAGCAGGGGCAGCGCCACCAGCATCACCACCGCGGCGGTGGCCATGGAGGAGAGCATCGCGGTGCGCTGGTAGAGGAACATCTCCGACAGCGCCAGCCGCATCCGTTCAATGAGCGGCGGCTTCTCCGGCGTCACCCGGGCCATCACCTTCTGGGCGAAGTCCTTGAAGTCGACGTCGTCCACCGCCATGTCCAGGCCCACCCGGAGCAGGCCGGACTCGGCGCGCAGGTCGGCCGAGCGGCCGGTGCAGTCGCGGCAGGCGGCCAGGTGGCGCTCCACGTGGACCCGTTCCGAGGGGGCGAGTTCGCCATCGATGTAGGGAGACAGGAGCGGGACAAAACGCTCACACGCGGGATTTCCGGCCATGCTCTTCACCCTGCGGGCTGGTGGGAATGCGTGGGTGGGACGCGGCGGCCCCCACGGATATTCGAGGGGGTCTTCCGATCGCCCTCACTCACTGCCCACTCCGCTCTTGGCTTCGTCCAGCTCCAGGTAATCGCTGAGGATTTTCTGCACCTTGGCGCGCGCGTGGAACAAGCGGCTCATCACGGTGCCCTTGGGAATGTCCAGGGTGCGGGCCAGGTCCTCGTAGGACATGCCCTCGATTTCGCGCAGGAGCAGGATGGCGCGGTGCTTCTCCGGCACCGTGGCCAGGGCCTCCTGGATCTTCTCCGCCAGCTCCTTGCGGAGGGCGCTCTTCTGGGGATTGGTCCCCAGGCGGCTGCCGAGCGCTCCGATGCGGGCCTCCGACAGGTCCATGTCCTGGGACTCGTCGAACTCCACCGCTTCGCCACCGCCCCGGCGCTTGCGGAGCACGTCGATGCAGATGTTCGACGTGATGCGGTACAGCCACGTGTAGAAGGACGCGTCGCCCTTGAAGTGGTCCAGGTACTTGTAGACCTTGACGAACGCCTCCTGGGAGACGTCCATCGCTTCCTCCTTGTCCTTCAGCATACCGAGCGCAACGGCGTACACCTTGCGCTGGTAACGCTCGACGAGGAGCTTGAAAGCGCGCTGGTCCCCGCTGCGGACGCGCTTGACGAGTGTAAGGTCGTCGGTGGCCAAGAGTGCGGCACCGTAACACAAGCCGCCATAACCCCAAGTCTTCCGAACAGGCTCCTTGCTTTAGAGGGAGCTGACCAGGGCGATGACCGCCAGGGCGACGCCCGTGATGGCCAGCACGGCCCCGAAAACCATCCGGTCCCACTGTCCTTCGGAGAGGGCGTCGTCCTCCTCCGGGCCGGCGCGGAAGCGGTGGAGCACGTTCCAGAACATCCGTCCGCCGAGCTTTCTATCGGAGCCGCGCCGGTCGGGGTCGCCCGGGGGCAGGGGCTGGCCCTGTTCGTCCCGGCGAATGAACGGTCCGGGCATCGGCTGGTAGAGGCCGGGCGTCATCGGGGCCGCCTGCTCGGAGTGCCGCACGTCGGGCGGGGGCTCCAGTTGGACGTCCTTCGCGCGCTCGCGGGCCTCCTCGGGCGACGGCGCGTCCAGCACCCAGAGTCCCGCCTCCACGCCCGTCTGCCCGCTGTGGGCGTCCTGGAGCTGGGCGAAGCCCTGGTCCTTCAGCGCCTGGGCGAAGGCGGCCTTGCCCTCCGGGGTGGGCGGGTGCCGGGTGGCGGCCTCCGCGTAGGCGGCGAAGAAGGCCCACAGGCGGGCCACCCGGTCCGACGAGGGCAGCGACGCGGGCCGCACCTGCGCGGACAGGAGCGCGCCATCCGAGGCGAAGCGCTTGGCCACCGCGGGGGAGTTCTCCAGGTCCTTCAGGTCGCCGGGGACCAGCGATTCCACGTCCCGCACCGGTCCGCGCGCCTCGCCCGCGCCCAGGTAGGGGCTGGCGGTGGTGGGCTGCTGCCCGGGCGTCCGGAAGCCGTCCTTCAGCTTGCGCTGCTGCGGCGGCGCGGCGCCCGGCTCGCGGGGAGGCTCGAAGCCCGTGCCGGGTTGCGCGCGGGGACCTCGCGTCGTCCCCGGACCGCGCGGCGTACCGGGACCGCGCGGCGTGCCGGGCTTCGGGAGGGGGATGCGGACCGACTGCGGCCCCACTTCCGCCCCCTCCGGCAGGCCGGTGCGGACCGACGGGGGCCCTGCGTCCGACCCCTCCGGAGGCGTTCCAGGGTCCTGCCCCTCACCGCCGGGGAAGCCCACGGAGACACCTCCGGGAAGCCCCTCCCCACCCGGAGAGGGCTCCATCATCCCATCATCCTGGAAGGGCGACGGAACGGGGGCCGTGACGGGCGCGGGGGCGGACCCCGTGTCGGAGCGGGGCCCGTTGCGCGGATCCGGCCCGCGAGGACCGCGAATGTCTCCGACATTTCCCATCCACCGGATTCTCTCACATCGAGAACCCGGAGTTGCATGGGGGGCTACTCGCCCTCGCGCTCCACTTCCATGGGGCTGGTCATTCCGTTGGCGTCCAGACGGATCCGATAGACGGCGTTGAGGCCATCACCGTCCGCGTCCGCGCGGGCGAGGCAGGACACCTCCGGTTCACCCACCGGGCTCTCCTGCACCGTCACCTCGTACTGGAAGTGCACGGAGGGGCCCGGCTCGAAGCCGATGCGGTGGAAGTCCTCGTGGTCGTGGGCGAAGGGCACCGCCTCGCCGTCGCGGGGCACCGGCGAGGGGAACGGCGCGATGGGCACGTAGTCGCCGTGCTCGTCCCGGAACGCCTGCACGGCGTCACACAGCGCCAGCACCTGGATGCGCGCCTCGTTGGCCAACTGCTCCGGCGAGGCCCGGCCGCCAGAGCGCGTGGGGCCCGTCAGGATGAGCAGCAGGGACAGGCCCAGGCCCGCCACGACCGCGGCGACGAGGCCCGCCACCACCGCCTTGCTGCGGCGGGGCGCGGCTCCAGACGGAGGAGGCGGCGGCTGCATCAGGCCCACTCCCGGGGGTTGCGCAGCACCTCTTCCAGCCGGGCCTCGGGGGTGCCGGGCTCCGGGTGGTAGTCGTAGCGCCAGCGCACGCGCGGCGGCAGCGACATGAGGATGGACTCCGTGCGCCCCTGCGTCTCCAGGCCGAAGATGGTGCCCCGGTCATAGACGAGGTTGAACTCCACGTAGCGGCCCCGGCGCACCTCCTGCCAGAAGCGCTGCGCCTCCGTCACCGGCGTGTCCTTGCGCCGCTGCGCGATGGGCAGGTACGCGGGGATGAAGGAGTTGCCGCACGCCTGCACGAAGGCGAACTCGCGCTCCAGGTCGCCGCCCATGTTCTCGAAGAAGAGGCCGCCCACGCCGCGCGCCTCGCCCCGGTGGCGCACGTGGAAGTACGTGTCACACGCGGCCTTGAAGCGCGGGTAGTACGTGGCGTCGTGCGCGTCGCACGCGGCCTTGTGCACGCGGTGGAAGTGCGCGGCGTCCTCGTCGTGCAGGTAGTACGGCGTCAGGTCCGCGCCTCCGCCGAACCACGCTCTCCCGCCCTGCTGGATGAAGCGGTAGTTGGCGTGCACCGTGGGCACGTGCGGGCTTCGGGGGTGCAGCACCAGCGACAGGCCGCCGGCCCAGAAGGTGCGCCCCTCGCCCTGGAGCTTCTTGGCGAAGGCCTCCTCCAGTTCGCCGTACACGATGGAGGTGTTCACGCCCGCCTTCTCCAGGACGGCGCCCTCCTCCAGCACGCGGCTGCGGCCACCGCCGCCACCCGGACGGCTCCACGCGTCCTCGCGGAAGCGGCCCTGCCCATCCAGCGTCTCCAGCGCGCCGCAGATGTCGTCCTGGAGCTTCTGGATGAAGGCCGTCATGCGCTCCTTCATCCCCTCCACGTCCACCGTCGCCGTCATGTGCCCGTTGTCTCCCGTGCGGTACGAACGGGCGCGGATGCTACTAGGGCCCCTGGGCGGAAGGGGCCTCGAAGTCCACCGGAGGCGTGGAGGGCGCCAGGTTGCCCGCCGCGTCGAAGGCCTCGATGCGGGCGCGGTAGCTGCGGCCGTCCTCCAGCGCGAACGCCCCGCCGCAGGCCTCATGGCCCAGATAAGCGGTGTTGGACTGGATGGGCAGCAGGTACTGCTGGGGGCTGACGCCCAGCCGGCGCGGGGCCAGCTTCACCACCAGGAACGAGGGGCTCTCCTCGCGCAGGGCCAGGTTCAACTTCACGAAGCGCGCGATGCCCTGGGGCGAGCGGCGCACGAAGCCCTCCGACACGGCGGGCTTCTTCACCCACTTGGGGGCCTTCGTGTCGGCGCCCTTGCCGCTGAGCCATGAAGGCTGGACGCCGGGACGGCCGTTGAGCACCACCACCCCCGGCAGCACCTCATCCAGGCGCAGCAGGTAGCGCTTGTCGGGCTGCATCGGCTCCGCCAGCTTGAGGATGACGACGGCGCGTCCCAGGGTGCTCTCCCAGCCCTTGGTCACCTTGAGCTTCACCTCGTGGCCATCCGCCTCCAGCTTCAGCGGCTTGCCGACCAGCCCCAGCACGGGCGAGCGCGCCGTCCCCACGCCCTCCAGCAGCAGGCGCATGTTGGTGGGGACGATGCCCCCGGGTGACGGGTACAGCTGGACGCCGTCCCCGGTGCACTGGGCGGAGGCGGAGGCGGCGGACAGCAGGGCAGCGATGAACACGCAGGCGCGGAACACGGTGCCTCCCAGTGTGCGCCGGGAACGGCCGCAGGGAAAGTCAAAGCGGACCCCGGAGCCCGGCACCGGACGGAGGTGCCTCAGTGGCGGGGGCCCTCATCCTCATTGAGGACGATGGGGCCGAAGCGCTCCTCGTGGCGCCGCAGGTTCTCCTGGAGGACGCCCAGCAGGCGCTTCAGGTGACGCGGGCTGGTGATGACGCGCGAGCGGACGCGGGCCAGGGGCTGCTGCGGCTGGACGAAGAGGAAATCCAGCACGAACTCCGTCTCCGTGTGGTTCACCAACGCCATGTTGCAGTACTGGCCGTTGGCGACCTCGTCATCCATCTGCACCTGAAGCTGCATGTCCGGGGGTTTCGGAGTGTCCGCCATGAGGCAGGCGGCATAGCGCCTGGGGCCCGCCATGGCCAGTGTCCACCGGGTGAGCACGCGCTGGCGGGACATCGACGGGGAGTCCACGGCCGCCTTCGCGCTGGGGCGAGGCCCGGATGCCTGCCTGCTCCTACACGGTTTCACGGGGAGCCCGTGGGAAGTGCGGCCCCTGGGTGAAGCCCTGGCGGCGCGCGGGATGCGCGTCGTGGCGCCCCGGCTTCCGGGCCACGGCACCACGCCGGAAGCCTTGTTGGAGGTGGACCATCACGACTGGCAGGACGCCGCGGAGGAGGCGTTGGCGTCCCTCCAGGGCCACCGCCGCGTGTTCGTGGCGGGACTGTCCATGGGAGCACTCCTGGCGCTGCGGCTGGCCGCGCACCATCCGGAGCAGGTGCACGGACTCGCGCTGGTGGCGCCCGCGGTGCGCTTCCGGGGGCCGCGCATGGCGCTGGTGCGCCAGTTGGTGCGCACGCCCCTCCTTCAGTGGACGACGCCGTGGGTGGACAAGGGCAGCACGGACATCTCGGATCCGCTGACGCTGTCGCAGGCGCCCGTGCTGCCGGCCTTCCCGGTGGCCCGGCTGAGGGACCTGTGCACGCTGCAGGATCTGGCGGTGACGGACGCGCCCCGGGTGCGCTGTCCGGTGCTGGTGGCGACCGCGGAGCAGGACCACGTGGTGGATCCGGAGGGCGGACGCTGGCTGGTGCGGAGGATGACGGCGTCCCCGGCGGTGCGGCTCGTGAGCTTCCGCGAGGGCTTCCACATCATCCCGCGCGACGTGTCCGGGCCCCTGCTGGCCACGGAGGTGGGCGACTTCCTTTTCAGGAACGCGGCGGAATGGGAGGCGCAAGGCGCGCCACCGCCGTGAGCAATTCCACCGCGTCCAGCGGCTTGGTGACGAAGGCGCTGAAGCCCGCGCGCAGGGCCCGGTCCCGGTCCTCGCGGCGCGCGGCGGCGGTGACGGCCAGGGCCGGCACCCCGCCCCCGGACTCCCACGGCAGCGCGCGCAGCCGGTACAGGAGCGAATAGCCGTCCTCGCCGGACAACGTCACGTCCGTCACCAGCACGGTGGGCGGAGACCTGCGCACCTCATCCATCGCGTCGGTGACGTTGGTGGCGGTGAGGACGTGGGCGCCCACGCGGGTGAGCAGCACGGACATCCATTCACGCGCGTCCGGCGCTCCATCCACCACCAGCACGCGCTGGCCCTCCAGCTCCGGGAAGCGCGGCAGCGACAGGCCCTCCACGGGCCTTGGCTCGCGCGTCGCACCCGGGGTGGCCCCCACGCGCGAGCGGGGCAGGAAGACGGTGAAGGTGGAGCCCCGGCCGGGCCCTTCGCTGGCCGCGGACACGGCGCCGCCGTGCAGCTCCACCAGGTGGCGGACGATGGACAGCCCCAGGCCCAGCCCTCCGTGCTGACGGCTGACGCTGGTGTCCGCCTGATGGAAGCGCTGGAAGAGGAAGGGCACGAAGTCGGTGGGGATGCCCTCGCCGTCGTCCTTCACCACCAGCTCCGCGCCCTCGTCGCGCGTGCGCGCGGACACCGACACGCGGCCTCCGGGCGGGGTGAACTTGATGGCATTGGCGAGCAGGTTCCACACCACCTGCTGCAACCGGTCCGGGTCGCCGAACAGCGGCACGCCGTCCGAGTCCACGGAGAACTCCAGCTCCAGCTCGCGCGCGAGCGCCGTGGGCCGCACCGCGTCCAGCGCCGCCTCTACCACGCGCCCCAGCTCCAGCGGCACGGGCTCCAGGCGCAGCCGCCCGTTGGCGATGCGGCTGATGTCCAGCAGGTCCTCGATGAGCTGGCGCTGGGCGCGCGCGTTGCGCTCGATGGCCTCCACGGCGCGCTGGCGCTTGTCCTCGCCCAGCAGGCCCTGCCGCAACATCTGCGACCAGCCGAGGATGGACGTGAGCGGCGTGCGCAGCTCATGGGACACCATGGCCAGGAACGCGTCCTTGGCGCGGCTGGCGGCCTCGGCGGCGCCACGGGCCGCGCGCTCCTCGTCGTAGAGCCGCGCGCGGTCCAGGGCCTGCGCGCACTGGCGGGCCACCGTCAGGAGGAAGGCGCGCTCCGCCTCGTCGAAATCGCGCGCGTCGCCGAAGCCCAGGCCCAGCGCGCCGAGCACGCGCCCGCCGCTCACCAGCGGCACCGAGGCCCACGCCGAAAGCGCCAGCGTCCGGGGCAGCATTGCCAGACGCGGGTAGCGCGCCATGCACTCCGTCCACGAGCCCAGCGCGGACGGCTCGCGGGTGCGCGTCACGTCCGTGAGGGGACAGGTGGAGGAGACGTCGAAGCGCTGCCAGTCCTCCAGGTCCCCCGGGGCGAAGCCGTGCGCGGCGACGCGCTCGAAGACGTCCGCGGCCTCCGACGTGGGCACCACGACGAGGCCGGTGAGGGCGCCCAGCGCGATGGCGCCTTCGCGCGCGGCCACCTCCACCACCTGCGCGGGGGTGAGCGCCTCGGAGAGCGCGGCGGTCATCGCCTGCAGGCGTTCGGTGCGCCAGGACGCGGTGGTCCACGCGGCGCGGCGCGTCTCCACCAGCTCCGTCACGTCCACCGCGAAGGCGAGCACCCCCTCCACCTGTCCCTGCGCATCGCGGCGGGGCAGCAGGGAGAGGTTGAAGAAGAAAGCGTCGTCGGAGGGGTGGGCGCGGGCGGAGGTCTCCCGCAGGTGCAGGGCCTGCCCGGTGGTGAAGACGCGGTCCCAGGCGTCGTGCCAACCGGTGCCGTCCAGTTGGGGACAGGCCTGACGCAGGGGGACGCCCACCTGTCCGCGCGTGTCGAGCAGCGTCAGGCGCGTGGCCGTGCTGAACTCGATGAGGTGGCCCGGCCCCCGGTAGAGGCCGAAGAAGGCGGGGAGCTGCTGGAGCAGCTCCTGGAGTCGTGGGGGGTCGCCTCCGCCGGGCGCGGGCACCCAGACGGCCTGGGCTTCGTTCACGGGCTGCCCCCTGCCTTCCCTGACGGGGTCATCCTCCAACGTCAGGCATCCCAGCATGGCACGAAACGCACCCCGGGACGGGAGCGGAGGCCCTGAGTCAGACGCACCCTCCCACTGCTGACGTCCAGTAGAGGGCATCCGCCCCATCCGCCCGGGGAAGCCGGCCCGGAAGCCGGGCATCGGTTATGTCGGGTGACAGGCATGCCCTCCTCTCCTCCTGATTCGCGGCCTCTCGTCGAACTGCGCGCCGTCACCAAGTCCTACGCGGAGGGAGACTCCGTGCGCGAGGTGCTGTCCGGCACGTCGCTCACCCTGCACCGGGGCGAGTTCGTGGTGCTGCTGGGCCGCAGCGGCTCCGGCAAGTCCACGCTGCTCAACCTCATCAGCGGCATCGACCAGGCGACGCAGGGCGAAATCCTGGTGGAGGGCCGCGACCTGGGGCGCATGAAGGAGAAGGAGCGCACGCTGCTGCGCCGCGAACGCGTGGGCTTCATCTTCCAGGCCTTCAACCTGCTGCCCACGCTGACGGTGGAGGAGAACGTGCGGCTGCCCCTGGAGCTGCTCGGCCGCACGGGCGCGGAGGCCGGTGCGCGGGCGCACGAGCTGCTCCAGCGCGTGGGCCTGGAAGGCCGGGCGAAGAGCTTCCCGGACCGGCTGTCCGGCGGCGAGCAACAGCGCGTGGCGGTGGCCCGGGCCCTGGCCCACGCTCCGCCGCTGCTCCTGGCGGACGAGCCCACGGGCAACCTGGACGAGGAGACCGGCAAGCACGTGCTGGACCTGCTGGAGGGGCTCACGCGGCAGGGCGATGCGTGCGCGCTCATCGTCACGCACGAGCCCGGCATGGCGGCCCGCGCGGACCGCGTCCTGACCATGGAAGGCGGTCGGTTGGTGGAGCGGCCCGGCGGCGCGCGAAAGGGGGCGCCGTGAAGATGCTGCTCGCGCGCTCCAGCCTGCGCCACCTGGGCGGGCACCCGTGGCTCACCGCGCTGTCGCTGCTGGGCATCGCGATGGGCGTGGCGGTGGTGGTGTCCATCGACCTGGCGAGCGGCAGTGCGCTGCGCGCCTTCGAGCAGTCCACCGACGTCGTCGCCGGCAAGGCCACGCATCAAATCGTGGGCGGCACGTCGGGCCTGCCGGAGGGGGTCTACACCGCGCTGAAGCTGCGCCCGGACGCGCCGGAAGCAGCGCCCGTGGTGCAGGGCTTCGTGCGGGTGGAGGGGGGCAACCGCCGCACGCTCACGCTGCTGGGATTGGATCCGTTCGTGGAAGCCCCCTTCCGCGACTTCTCCACTGGGAACGCGGTGGGGGACGTGGGCGAGCTGCTCACGAAGCCCGGCACGGTGGTGATGGGCGCGAAGACGGCGCGGGCGCTGGGTGTGAAGGCGGGCGACACGTTGGCCGTGACGGTGATGGGGCTGCGCCGGGAGCTGCGCGTGTCGGCCCTGCTGTCCCCGACGCAGGAGACGACGGAGCGGGCGCTGGAGTCGCTCCTGATTTCGGACCTCTCCACCGCGCAGGAGGTGCTGGGCCAGACGGGCCGGCTGACGCGCGTGGACCTGAAGCTCCCGGACGATGAGGCGCGGGTCGCGCGCCTGAGGGCCGCGCTGCCCCCGGGCGCGGAGCTGGTGCGGACGTCGGGACGCGCGGGCACGGTGGAGCAAATGACGCGGGCGTTCCGCACCAACCTCACCGCGCTGTCGCTGCTGGCGCTCGTGGTGGGGATGTTCCTCATCTACAACACGATGACGTTCTCGGTGGTGCAGCGGCGCGGGATGCTGGGCCGGCTGCGCGCGGTGGGCGTGACGCGCGGAGAGCTGTTCGCGCTGGTGCTGGGCGAGGCGCTGGTGCTCGGCATCGTGGGCACGACGGCGGGCCTGCTGCTGGGCATCCTGATGGCCAGCGGCCTCGTGGGCCTCATCACGCGCACCATCAATGATTTGTACTTCGTGGTGAACGTGCGCCGGTTGTCATTGGAGCCGTTCACGCTCATCAAGGGCCTGGGCCTGGGCCTGGGCGCCACGGTGCTGGCGGCGCTGGTGCCCGCATGGGAGGCCGCGCGCGCGACGCCGGTGACGGCGCTGCGGCGCTCCACGGAGGAGGACGCGTCCCACCGAAAGGCCCCCCAGCGTGCGTTGCTGGGATTGGGGGTCCTCGCCGTCTCCATCGGGCTGCTCGCGTGGCCCACGCAGGCGCTGACACCGGCGTATGCGGGACTGTTCGGCGTGATGATGGGCACCGCGCTGCTGGTGCCCTGGGTGACGGAGAAGCTGACGGTGGCGGCGGCGCGGCCCCTGGGCGCGCTGTTCGGTCCGTTGGGTCGCATGGCGGCGCGCGGGGTGACGGCGAGCCTGTCGCGCACGGCGGTGGCCCTGGCGGCGCTGATGGTCGCGGTGGCGACGACGGTGGGCGTGGGGCTGATGGTGTCCAGCTTCCGGGGCACGGTGGCGGCGTGGCTGGAGTCCGCGCTGCAGGCGGACGTGTTCGTGTCCCCGCCTTCGCTGGTGGCCCGGCGGGGGGACTCCGCGCTGGTGCCGGGGCTCGCGGAGAAGCTGCGCTCGACGCCCGGGGTTGAAGCGAGCGGCTCCATCCGCGTGGTGCACGTGCGCATCGGCGACGTGGAGACGGACCTGCTCGCCATCGACTTCGCGAAGGGACACGCGCGGGCGTATCGCTTCAAGGAAGGACGCGCGGAGGACGTGTGGCGGCAGGTGGACGCGTCCCGGGACGTGGTGCTCGTGTCGGAGCCCTTCGCCTTCCATCGCGGCGTGCACGCGGGCGACACGTTGCGCGTGGCCACGGACAAGGGCCTGCACGACTTCCGCGTGGCGGGCGTGTACTTCGACTACGGCTCCGACGTGGGGACCGTGATGATGGCGCGCGCCACGTATGAGCATTGGTACGAAGACCGGGGCGTCACCGGCCTGTCGTTGTTCGCGGCGCCGGGACAGGACGTGGATGCGCTGGTGTCCCGGGTGAGGGACCGGGCGGGCGGTGAGCAGGCCTTGAACGTGAATGCCAACAGGGCGCTGCGGCAGGCCTCGATGGAGGTGTTCGACCGCACCTTCACCATCACGCAGGTGCTGCGCCTGCTGGCCATTGGCGTCGCGTTCGTGGGCGTGTTGAGCGCGCTGATGTCCCTGCAACTGGAGCGGGCGCGCGAGTTCGCGGTGCTGCGCGCGACGGGGCTCACGCCGGGACAGCTCTGGGGAATGGTGTCCTTGCAGACGGGCCTGCTGGGCTTGCTGGCGGGGCTGTTCTCCATCCCGCTGGGACTGGCGCTGGCCTACGTGCTGGTGCACGTCATCAACCAGCGCTCGTTCGGGTGGACGTTGCAGTTGGTGGTGTCCCCCGGCGTGGTGGGACAGGCGATGTTGCTGGCCCTGGTGGCGGCGGCGCTCGCGGGGCTGTACCCGGCGTGGCGGATGGCGCGAGCGAACCCGGCCATGGCGTTGCGGGAGGAGTGAGACATGGGTCGCGGACTCGTCATCGGAATCGTGTTGGTGCTGGCCGCGCTGGGCGTGGCGGTGGGCGTGGTGATGCGGGACACGGAGCAGGCGGGTCAGGAGCCCTCCGGCACGATGACGGTCGCGGGAGCGCTGGGAGGCGAGGGCAGCCTGGAGGGCTATGCGCGCGCTGTGGAGCCCCGTCCCTTCCGCTTCCCGGAGGACCACGGCCCCCACCCCGACTTCCGCACCGAGTGGTGGTACTGGACGGGCAACCTGGAGACGGGGGACGGACGGGCCTTCGGCTATCAGTTCACGCTGTTCCGCAGCGCGCTGGTGCCGGAGAAGTCCGACCGGGACTCGGCCTGGGGTACGCGGCAGGTGTTCATGGGGCACTTCACGGTGTCGGACGTGAGCGCCGGACGCTTCCATGTCACCGAGCGCTTCAGCCGCGCGGCCGTGGGACTGGCGGGTTCGGACGGGTCCCCCTTCCATGTCTGGCTTCAGGACTGGGACGTGCGAAGCGAAGGCACCGCGGGCACGTGGCCCATGCACCTGCGAGCCCAGGGCGACGGCGTGACGCTGGACCTGGTGATGGATGAAGGCAAACCGCCGGTGCTCCAGGGCGACCGGGGGCTGAGCCAGAAGAGCGCGGAGAAGGGCAACGCGTCCTATTACTACTCCCTGACGCGCATGCCTTCGCGGGGCACGGTGTCCGTGGATGGGCAGACGGTGTCCGTGAAGGGTGAGAGCTGGATGGACCGCGAGTGGAGCACCAGCGCGCTGGGCCCGGACCTGGTGGGCTGGGATTGGTTCGCGCTCCAGCTCTCCGACGGCAGCGAGCTGATGAACTACCAGCTCCGGAAAAAGGACGGGAGCGCGGACCCCTTCAGCGCGGGCACCTGGAATCCGCCCACCGGGGACGCCGTGCACCTGACCCGCGAGGACGTGAAGCTGGAGGTGCTCAGCACCTGGAAGAGTCCGCGCGGGACGCTGTACCCGTCACGCTGGCGCCTCCAGGTGCCCAGGCTGGCCCTGGACCTCACCGTGACGCCGAAGCTCGCGAACCAGGAGCTACCGGTGAGCGTGCGCTATTGGGAGGGCGCGGTGTCGCTGGAGGGCACGCGCGAAGGAAAGCCCGTGCAGGGACGCGGCTACGTGGAGCTGACCGGGTACGCGGACTCCATGAAGCCGGAGGACTCGACGACCCGCAGCCGCACGCCGTAAAAACGGCCCGCCCCAGGGGACTGGAGCGGGCCGCACTCAACAACTTCAGGGCGAACGGACCCAGTCCGCCGAGAAGTCTCCCGCGACCTCCGTGAAGGAGTCGGGACCCGTCATCGTGATGGTCACGGAGCGCGGCGGGGGATACCCGCAGATCCCCGTCCCGTACATGTAGCGCGTTCCCACGTAGGTCCCGGCGGTGGCGCCCGGGGTCAATCCCGAGAACACCAGATCGCCCACGAGCCAGCAGCCATCACCGCCGCTCGACATGTGGCCCGAACCGCCACTGCCAATGGAGGCGCATCCAGGCCAGCCCACCTGGCACCAGTTGCCACTCAGTGTGTCTCCGGAGGGGAGGACGGCGGACTCCTGGGTCGCAAGGACAGACCGCGCCTCCATGCCCTCACCACAGGCGGTCGCCACGAGCGCGAAGAGGGAGACCAAGGCTGCTTGTCTTTTCATGTGGGCTGTTCCTTCAAGGGATGACGGCAGGACCTGAGGCGATTGCCATTCTTCACTCGAACGAAAACCATGGCAATTATTGATTGCACGGCAATGAACGACTCGGACTGCCAGGGATTGGCAACGGCGACACCGGAAGAGTAAGGCAGTGTCCCCATATATTTCCGGAGCTACACGCAATGCGCCTTTCAAAGGGTCTGTTCCTGGGGTGTGTCTTCGCGCTGGGCCTGGGTGCCACCGCCTGTGGAGACGACGAGCCGGATGCCCCAAGCTGCACTGTCGGTAGTCAGCAGTACCGCACGGACCTGTTCTTCGGGCGGGACCGCGTGGGCGACGTGCCTGTCAGCGAGGCGGAGTTCCAGGGGTTCGTCGACACCGTCGTCATGCCCCGCTTCAAGGACGGGCTGACCCTGTACGACGCGAACGGGCAGTACCAGTTGGAGGACGGCACGCTCGTGCACGAGCTCAGCAAGATCATGGTGCTCCTGCATGACGGCAGCACGGCGCGCTCGGCGGACATCGACTTCATCCGAGAGGAGTACAAGCGCCAGTTCAACCAGGAGGCCGTGCTCCGCATCGACTCCACGCCCTGCGTCGCGTTCTAGCCTCCGCGGCCACCAGCCTCACTCTACAATCCGATGTCGGGGATGGCGGCGAGGAGCGCGGCCCATTCCGGGTCTCTGGCCATCTTCTCCCGGTGCATGGCCTCAATCTTCTCCCCCAGCGCGGGGTCGGCGTCATCGGTCAGGGCCATGCGCCGGAGCCTGGCAAGGAGTGGCAGGAAGAGCAGGTCCCCCGCGCGGTGCTCGGGTGCGTCGAAGTACTTCCGCAGTGCTGCCAGGTCCGCGATGCCCACGCAGTAGGCGTGCGTGTAGCCCTCGGCCGGGTCCCCCAAATCCCTTCCGACGACCGAAAACGAGACGGCGTCTGTCTTCGACGTGCGGGTGATGGCCGCGAGGGCTTGCGCCTTCTCCGCTTCGGTCACCCCGTCCTTGAAACGGAAGCGCAGCAGATTGATGAACATGGTGTCACCTCCCGCGCGAAAGATAGCGGCGGGCTTGCTCCAGGGAAGGAGGTAACCTTGGGTAACCACCACATTGTGGTTTCCCTCCGGTTACCACTCCCGTGACGCCCCATGCTCCGCCGCCGCAAGAACAAGACGCCGCCGCTTCCGCCCCTCTGCCCGCTCACCGAGTGCATGAAGCTCCTCGGTGGCGCATGGACCGCGAACCTCGTCTGGCGCCTCAGTGGAGAGCCGCGGCGCTTCAGCGAGCTGCGCTCCGACATTCCGCGCATCTCCGCGAAGGTGCTCAGCGCGCGACTGTGCGCGCTCGAGAAGAACGGCGTGCTCACGCGTCACGTCGTCGCGAGCTCACCGCCTTCGGTGGAGTACGCACTGACCGAGATGGGCCGCGAGCTCATCCCGGTCATCGAAGCCATCGTCCAGGTGGGGATGAAGCTCCAGCACAGGGTGGAGGTCAGGCCGCGAAGCGTGCCTGGATCTGCGCCGCGCCCCCGCGCTCGAGCCACGCATCGAACGTGAGGAGACCCGGCGATAGCCGCCGCAGCGCCGCGACGTTCGCGTTCCCGACCGCGGTCCCCTCGTCGACCAGCTCGACGAGGCGGCTCAAGAGCGCGCTCTGCGCCAGGAACTCGGGAGGGAAACGCGCGTAGGAGATGGACGCGTGGGTCGCACGTCCAATCTTCTCGGCGAGCTGGTTCCCGGTGAGTTCATCCCCCGCCAGCTCCAGGGTGGTTCCGGCATGCGTGCCCGGCTCCGCGAACACGCGCGCGACGAGCACGCCGATGTCGTCGCTCGCGATGAACTGCATCGTGCGGTCCGGTCGGACGAAGAACCGGAGCGCGCGCTGCGCCAGTCCGAAATGCGGCTCGAGAAGGATTTCCATGAACGCCGACGGCCGCACGATGGTCGCGCGAAGGCCGCTCGCGCGGACGTGCTCCTCGATCCTCCACTTGCTCTCGAAGTGGCCGACACCCGTGCCGGGACGCAGGCCCGCCATCGACGTGTAGACGAAGTGCTCGACGCCCGCGGCCTTCGCCGCGTCCACGGCGCCCACGCCGAAGCGGAACTCGTCGTCGTCACTGACGCCGTACTGGGGCTGACCCGAGCTCGGCTGGATGCTGAAGACACCGTATGCACCCACGAGCGCACGGTCGAGCGACGCGCGGTCCCCCATGTCACCGCGCACCAGCTCCACGCCCGACGCCTCCAGCGCCCGGGCCTTCGCGCTCGAAGGGTCGCGCACGAGCGCGCGGACGCTCCAGCCGTCCTTGCGCAACGCACGCGCCGTCGCGCCTCCCTGTTGTCCCGTCGCTCCAAGCACCAGCACGCGTTCGCCCTGGGTCGCCATCACGGCCTGCCTTTCTTCCGATAAACGGAGGGTTGCTCCGCTTGAATACGGAGCTATGCTCCGTTTTTCAAGTGGCAGCGAAGCTCCCGAAGAATTCAGCGGACGACACGACCGGCGGCGCCATGCGCGCGGACGCGAGGCGCAACCGCGACCGGTTGCTCGCGGCGGCGGACGCCGTGTTCACCGAGCGCGGCGCGGACGCGTCGCTCAATGACGTGGCGAAGCGGGCGGAGGTAGGCATTGGAACGCTCTACCGACACTTCCCGACGCGCGAAGCGCTCCTGGGCGCGACCTGCGACGAGCGGTTCCTGACGCTCGCGAAGCAGAGCCGCGAGCGCTCGGCATCCCTGTCCTCGATTGAAGCCCTGCGCGTCTTCCTGGAGGAGCTCGTGCACTACGCGGGCATCTACCAGGGGCTCGCGGCGTCACTGGGGGTTGTCCTGCGAAGTGGCACCGAGGGGTGTCACGCGACGACCGCCGAGGGACAGCGCCTGCTGGAGGCAGCGCAGCGCGAGGGTGAGGTTCGCGGCGACATCCGCCTGGATGACGTGGTGTGCATGGCGATGGCGATCTCGCTCTCCGCCGCGCAGGACGCGTCGGGACCCAAACGCATTCCACGCCTCACCGGCATGTTCATCGACGGGTTGCGTCCCCCACGCGAAGCGCGTGGCACACGACACCGCTGACCCCGGCGACCTCCAGGGCGCCATCACGGGCACGAAGTCCGGATAGAGTGCCCGGACCATGAACGTCCTCGTCACGGGTGCCACCGGTCTCATCGGCAATGCCATCGCCCATCGGCTCGCGAAGCGTGGGGACTCCGTCCGCGCGCTCGTGCGGGATGTCAGCAAGGCCGCGCCCCTGCTGCCGCCCTCCGTGCAGTGCATCCAGGGCGACATCACCGCCCCCGCGTCGCTGCCGGCCGCGATGCACGGGGTGGACATCGTCTTCCACGCCGCGGGCATGCCGGAACAGTGGCATCGCGACGACTCCATCTTCGACCGCGTGAACCGCCAGGGCAGCGTGAACGTCCTGTCCGCCGCGCACGCCGCGAAGGTGCGCCGCGTGGTCTACACGTCCACCATGGATGTCTTCGCCGCGCCCCGGGGCGGAGAAGTCACCGAAGCCAACATCGACGCGCACCCCAAGCCCACCGTCTACGAGCGCTCCAAGCAGGACGCCGAGCGCGCCGTCGAAGCCATCCGCCAGCAGGGCCTGGACGTCGTCTACATCAACCCGTCCGCCGTCTACGGCCCCAGCCCCGTGCACGTGGGCCTCAACTCCTTCTTCATCCAGCTCCTCAACAAGAAGGCCCCACTGCTCCCTCCAGGCGGCATGTCCTGCGTCTACGTGGACGGCCTCACCGATGCGCAGCTCGCCGCCGCCGAACGCGGCGTCAACGGCGAGCGCTACCTCGTCTCCGACCAGTACATGAGCAACGCGGACCTGGCGCTCGCCATCCACAAGGCCGCTGGCGCCGGGAAGCCTCCCGCCACCGCGCCCGTCTTCCTGATGGAGGCCCTGGCCCGCGCCTCCGCGCCGCTCGCGCGCGTGTTCCCCTTCACGCCGCTCGTCGCGCCCGGCCAGCTCTCCTTCATGCGCTGGGAGGCCAACGTGAACTCGGCCAGGGCCCAGCGAGAGCTGGACTTCCGCCCCACCCCGCTCGAACAAGGCGTGGCCCGCACGGTGGCCTTCCTGCGGGAGAAGAAGCTCGTCCCCCAGGCCTGAAGCACCCGTCTGTCGTCAGCCCCGGCTGAACATGTCAGCGGATGTCATGGGTTGACCCAAACCCGGGAGTGTCGGACACCGCCTCCGTCGGGACAGACCCACTCCCTGGGTTGCCTTTCACGTGGAGTCAGGAAATTGGCGCGACTGGCATTGAGTGCTACCCAGCAAGGGCTGGCGCACGTCCTTGCCGGTCCGCCCCTTCACCCCTCCCATCCCATGTCCGCTCCCATGCCTCGCCGGGCGGCGCTCCCTTCGTGGGCGCCGTTGATGGCCGCCGTGTCCGCGATGTTCGCGCTGGCGGGTTGTCAGCACGACGTCGCGCCCTCCGAGTCAGGGGCTGCCCGCATCGTCATCTCCGGCCCGCGGGTGGCGCCGGTGTCACCTGATGTCGCGCCCCGCATCACCAGCGCCTTCCAGACCGCCCGGACCATCGGTCCGGGACATTCCGCGCGCGTCAACGTCCGGGCGACGGATCCGGAGGACACGACCCTGCGCTACGTCTGGGAAGCCACGGTGGGCACGCTGGGCAAGCCCAGAGCGCTTTCAGATGGCAGCGAAGCCCTCTGGACCGCCCCCGCGTGCGTGGCCGCGCAGCAGACACCCGTCGTGCACGTGCGCGTGACGAACGCGGCGGGCCTGGAGACACGCCAATCCTTCACGTTGAGCTGGACCGGACCGACGTGCCCCCCGGGGAAGGAGCATCGCTCCAGGGTGCCAAACGCATCCGTGCAGCTGGCCCTGGGCTCGAACCCGGGCGGCACGGCGCGCGTGGGCTCCGAGCGTCCCCTGCCAGAGGATGTTCCTTGATGCATCCGGCGGGTGCGCGCCGTGGCTCAGCGAGGGCCCGGCGCGGACTCGTGGTAGTGGATGGCCCTCCACTCCCCGGCCTTGCGGTGGAAGACGAAGCTCACGCGGCCGTCGTTCGTGAACGTCCCCGCCCCGTCCGCCCGCTCGCCCTCGAAGCGATACGTGAAGAAGGCGAAGGCCACCTCGCCCATCACGTCGAGCGTCAGGTCTTCCAATGACATCCGCGAGCCCCGCTCCAGGTGCGTGCGCAGGGCGTCGTAGTACTGGGAGATGCCCACCC
>NZ_RAWI01000160.1 GCF_003612125.1 Corallococcus praedator | reverse complement strand
TTCCAGGAACTCAACGCGCGCGCCAACCAGCTCGCCTGGGAGCTGCGGGCCCGGGGCGTGGGACCCGAGGTGCCCGTGGGCCTGTGCCTGGAGCGCTCGGCGGAGCTCATCGTCGCGCTGCGGGCGGCGCGGACGGTGGCGGTGGCGGGAGGCCGCGTCATCAGCGTGCGTCAGCGGGGCGCGACCGGCTGGTCGCTGGAGTTCGGTCCCGCGGCGGAGCTGGTGCTCGTGTCGTCCAGCGTTTCGCACGGGGAGCGCGTGCCGCGCGACCTGTCGTCGCTGCTCCTGACGTTCTCCACCACGCTGACGCCGGAGAGCGCGAAGCAGGCGGTGTCCTTGAAGGTGGCTGGCGAGGAGTGGCTCCAGACGGGCACGCCGAAGGTGGACCTGGAGGCGGGCAGCGCGCAGCAGCCGGTGAGCACGGTGGTGGTGCGCTTCCGTCCGGAGCTCCCCCTGCCCGCGGCGGCGAACGTGCGGCTCGCGGTGTCCGAGCAGCTCGCCACGCCGGATGGCAAGAAGCTGCTGGCGCCCTTCGCGGTGGACTTCCAGGCCGCGTCCGGGAATGGGCTGCGCCCGCGCATCGCCCAGGTGGTGCCGCGCGTTGGTCCGCAGGATGGCGGCTCCCAGGTGCAGATCCTCGGACAGGACTTCGCGCCGGACGCACTCGTGAGCATTGGCGGCGTGACCGCGCCGACGACGCTCTTCCATGATTCGACGCGGCTGAGCGCGGTCGTCCCGCCCGGCGCGAATCCCGGGCTCGCGGACGTGGTCGTCACGAACGTGAGCACGGGCCTGTCCGACCGGAGGGCCGGAGGCTTCCTCTACAAGGAGGAGATGAAGCTCAGCCGCGCGACGCCGAAGTTCCTGAATCCGCGCGGTGGCAGTGAGATGGAGATCGTGGGCACGGGCTTCCTGCCCGCGTGGGCGTATGGCGCCCTGGGGGCCCCCACCGTGGAGGTGGGCGGCACTCCCGCGCGCTCGGTGTCGGTCGTGTCTCCGGAGCTGTTGAGGGTGGAAGCTCCGGTGGGCTCGTTCGGAAGCGACGGCCGGGCCAGGGTGCGCGTCCGCTCGACGCTGCCGAACGCCCAGAACTTCGGCTCCACGGTCCTCTCCGAGGACAAGCACCTGGATGGCCAGGTGGGCTACGGCCTGGAGCGCAGCCTCGCCAACAACACGCCCCCCACGGCCACGTCGGGTGAGGAGCGCATCGACAAGGTCTTCCCGAAGTCGCTCTTCGTGGATCCCCAGCAGCCCCGCCTCGTCTATGCGTCCGCGGGCGCTTCGGGCGAAGGCAACCGCTCACTGAACAGCTACACGGGGGCCATCACCCACGCGGGCGTCTTCTTCAATTCGACCGTGCTGGTGAGCTACGACACCACCACGCAGGGGCTCCCCAAGGGGGCCACCCCGAGCGCATTCGCGACCCCCGTCGAGGACCTGAAGTACGTGGACCGGCTGTTCGGCGTGCTGGGCCGCTACCTGCCGGAAGGCAGCCCGCTGCCGGATTACGCCCTCACCCCGGACTCCATGGACATCGCGGCGAGCCAGGGCCAATGGCTCGTGGCGAACGGCGAGGCGGGCCTCACCGTGTTCGGCTCGCCGGGCCCGAAGCGGCTGGGCGCGGCGAAGTTCGGCGTCTACGGAGAGTCCGAGTACGCGACGCGCGTGTTGCCTACGCCCATTGGCGGCTGGGTGGCCTTCAACGGCATGGTGCAGAATCCGCCCCCGGGCAACGGGTCCTGCCTCAGCACGCAGCCGGCCGCGGGCATGAGCGGCAAGGTGCGGCTGCTGGACACGCGCTTCCCGTCGGATCCGCTGTTGGTCCGCACGGTGTCGCTGGAGGGCGAGCCCTACGGCCTGGCCGTGCATGACGGGCTGCTCTTCATCGCTGAAGGCCAGCACGAGGGCGTCTACTTCTGCCCGTCGCCCACCGCGCCTCCGCCGCCCGAGTTCTCGCTGCGCGGCGGCAGCAGGGGCGGCCAGCGTACGACGTACCATGCGAAGGAAGGCGCGCAGACGCATCCCCAGGGACGGCTGTCCATCGTCAACCCGGCCGAACCCAATACGGTGCTGGGGTCGCTCGCCTTCGCGGCGAACCTGACCGACGTGGTGGTGGTGCGGGACGTGGCCATCGTCGCGGCGGCGGAGCTGGGTCTGATCTTCATCGACGTGTCGGATCCGGCACACCCGGCCGAGATCACGTCGGCGCGGCTCGCCTTCGATTCGGATCTGTCGAACACGCCGGGCCAGCCGCAGAGGTTGCGCCTGTTGGGGGACATGCTCTTCGTCTCCGCCAACGAGGGCGGTGTGGTGCTGGTGAACGTGGCGGATCCTCGCGTGCCCCGGTGGGTGAGCGCTGGCAACACCGAGGTGGCCATGGACTCGGCGGCCGTGGGGGACCGGCTGCTGGTGGCGGGCCGCGACCGCGTCACCGAACTGGCGGTGCCCTTTACCTACGTGACGGGCATGACGCCGGCGCGTGACTCGACTGTGGCCCCGAAGGCGACCGTGCTCGAAGTGCTGATGAGCCGGCCCATCAATCCCGGCAGCGTGCACACCGAAGCAGGCGCGCACGGGGCGGCCACCGTGGAGTTGCTGGGCCCGGGGGACGCGCGCGTGCCCTTGAAGCCGGTGGTGGTGATCAATTCGGACGCGCAGCTTCGCTACGGCCTGAAGATCGAGCCGCAGGCGGACCTGGTCGCGAACACGGATTACACGCTGCACATCGAGGGCATCACGGACGACCGCGGTGGCGGCCTGCTGATTCCCTTCAAGGCCCACTTCAAGACGGGCTCCGACACGAGCGGCATGCCCCGTGTGGTCGCGGCGAGCCCGCGGTCCCTGTCCCGGCAGCTCGGTGGAATGCTCACGCTGTCGGGCAGTGGCTTCACCGGCGTGGAGCGCGTGCGCATCGGTACGAAGACGGTGGATTGCACCTTGCCGGCCAGCGAATGCAGCATGCTGGAAGACGGCACGCAGCTCCGGTTGAAGGCACCCTCGGCGGACCAGGCGGGCCCTGCCGACGTGGTGGTCATGGATCCGGGGGGCCCCTCCTCGGAGCTGCCCTCGGGCGTGTTCTACCGCGATGACCTGGAGCAGTCGGTGGCGACGCTGTCGCCGGACCATGGTCCCGTGAACGGTGGCACGCGCGTCACGCTGACGCTGGATCGCCCCGCGCTGACGCCGGGGATGCAGGTCATCGTCGGGGACAAGGCGGCGGAGGATGTCGACGTCATCGACCTGACGCGGCTCAAGTTCACGTTGCCGGAAGGACGGGCGGGACTTGCCTCCGTCCGGCTGGTGCCCTTCCAGGAGAACGCGGACGGCGGTGTCGTGTCGGACGGCGGTGTCGCGTCGGATGGCGGCGTCGCGCAGGCGGGCGTGGCCGTGGGCGTCTTCGCCTACGACATGCCGTTCGGTGAGAGCCTGTCGTTGCCGGGCTTCCCCCCGCTCGAAGCCTCCGAGCTGAAGCTGGTGGGCGATCTGCTGTACGTCGGTGCGTCCTCGACGAGCGCCCCGGGCCTGTACCTCTTCGACGTGTTCCTCCAGGAGCGCCCCATCGCGAAGGGAAACCTGCGCACGGACCACCCGGTGCGGGGCCTGGATGTCAGCGGTCCGCTGGCGCTGCTGGCGGAAGGCTCGGCCATCACCGCGGTGGACGTCTCCGTGCCTGAAGCGCCGTTCCAGTTGGGCCAGGTGGCCACCTCCGGCCTCGCCACGGGCGTGCGCATCGAAGGCGCGCGCGCGTACGTCAGCGTCGTCGAACCGAGCGCGGGCAGCGGACAGATCCAGGTGCTGGATCTGACGAAGCCGCCGCTCCAGATGGTGCCGGCCGCGGCGGTGAGCCTGTACCCGGAGGACGGCCTGGCGCTGGACCTGGGGCCGGAGCGCTTCTACGTGCTCACGTCGCGCATCCAGGGCACCGTGGGTGACGGGCTGCGACTGGCCATCTACGACCGGCAGGGCGTGCGCAAGGGCGACGTGCGCGTGGACAACACGCTCACGAGCCTGGATGCGCTGGTGCGCAGCCGGGTGTCTGTGCGCTCGGGCCGGGCCTACGTGACGGTGGGACGCCGCGTGCACGTGTTCGACGTCAGCGAGGCGAACGAGGCCGCGCCGGTGCGGTTGCAGGGCGCCGAGCTCGACAACAACGGCGCCGGCCTGACCTGGGCCGGAGGCAGCCTGTGGGTGGCGACCCAGGGCCGGACGGAGACGGTGGTGGAGGTGCCGCCCACGGAGCTGCTGGCGACGGGCTCCACGCCCGCGCACGGCTCGCTGGCGCCGGTGGACGCGTTGGTGAGCGTTGACTTCAACCTGGCCATCGCGCCGGACTCCATCGTCGATGCGGGGACCGTGACGGCCAGGGGCACGGACAACGTGGACCGCGTGGTGGATGGCACGTGGGAGGTCGTCCAGCGCGTGCGCGGTGCCTCGCTGCAATTCAAGCCCGTTCCTCCGAACGTGCCGCCGTTCAACGCGGGCGAACAGGTCCACGTCTCCGTGAAGAAGGGCAGCCTGAAGACGGTGGGCGCCAGCCCGCTCCGTCTTGCGGCGGGCGTGGACGTGCGCTTCGGCATCGCCACTTTGGCGGACGCCGTGCAGCCCACCCTCGAAAGCATCGAGCCTTCCAGCGGCGTGCGGACCCAGGACACGCCGGTGACCATCCGGGGCCTGAACTACAAGACGGGTCTCCAGGTGTGGGTCGGTGGCACGCAGGTGACGACGCCCCTGACCATCGCCCTGGATGGCAAGAGTGTCTCGCTGAGCATTCCCAGCGCGAACGGGCCGACCGACGTCGCGGGGCCGGTCTCGGTGGAAGTGCGGTACGAGAACGGACTGTCCGCGCTGAGGGTGGCGGGCTTCACGTACCGGGATGCGTTGGGGGTGGCCACGCTCACCCCGGACCGTGCCGAGCAGCGCGGAGGCATCCCGGTGACGCTGACCGGGACGGGCTTCGCGCGCGGGCTGACGGTGCGGTTCGGCGATCAGCACTCCTTCGACGTGCGCGTGCTGTCTCCGACGCGCGCGGTGGCCACGGCGCCGCCGCATGCGCCCGGGGTGGTGGACGTGGTCGTGGGGCTGTCGGACACGGCTCCGGTCACGAAGACGCAGGCCTTCCTCTATGGCGCGGGCGCCATGGCGAGGCTGGGGACGCCGCCGCTGCGGCATCTGTTGATGGAGCGCGGGGTGCTGTTCGGCGCCATTGGCGGCGAGGCGGACATCACGCTTCCCGGCAACGTGCCGGTCCAGGGCGGGGGCTTGCGGACGTGGTCGCCGGGCGGGTTGCTGGTGGCGGACGTCTCCGAGCCCACCGCCATCCGGGAGATCACCCGGCTGACCTTCTCGGACAGCTCGCAGGGCGGTGCGTGGCGTCTGGCGTCGCTGGGCGGACGGCTGTACGTGGCGGCCGGAACGGGCGGCCTGAAGGTCGTGGACATTTCGCGACCCGTCGCGCCCGTGCTGGAGATGTCCCTGGCGGGGACCGGCCCCACGGTGGACGTGGTGGCCGGAGGCGAATTGGTGTTCACCGCGGACTCCGAGGGCGTGCGCGCATGGCGCACCACCGAGGGCAGCCGTCCGCGGCAGACGGGGCAGCGCGCCATCGAGGGCGGTGTCACGGCGCTCGCGCTCCATGACGGCTACCTGCTGGCCGCGGGCGGCAGCACGGGCAACTCCCGGCTGTACGTGCTGGACGCGCGGCGCGGAGACCTTCCGGTGGTGGGCTGGATGCCGCTGGCGGCACGTGCACGGCACATCAGCCGCGAGGGCAGCCGGGCCTTTGTCTCGCTCGGAGCGCTGAAGCAGGTGGCGGTCATCAACCTCGCGGACGTGGCGCATCCGTCGTCCGTCGCGACGCTGGCGCTGGAGGATCCGCTGGGTGATGGGCATGTCTCCGCGGAGCAGACGCGGGTGACGGCGGGCATCGCCTGGGTGGCCGCCGGTGGCGGCAAGGTGCAGCGCTTCCGCGTCCCCTCCGTGGGGACGGCCGCGCCGCTGGAGCGGGTGTCCGTCACCGGTGACGCGACGACGCTGTGGGACCTGGAGCAGCACCTGCTGGTGGGCACGCTCGTGCTGGATGGCGCGGGCCGGGTGGTGGAGCTGCCCGTGCATCACGCGGGCGAGGCCGGGTATCCGCTCGCGGGCATGATCGCCACCGCGCCGCTGCCGCACCTGGAGCTGTGGGGGACGCGTCCGTCCGCGGGAGAAACGGTGTCCGTGCACACCTGGCCCGAGGTGCGGGTGAGCGAGGTGCCCCGCTCGACGACGCTGTCGGAGGTGTACCTGGAGAAGGCGGATGGCGGCGCGGTGGGCGCGGCGGTGTCCGCGCTCGCGACCGACGCGGGCATGAGCATCCAGGTGGTGCCGGACACGGCGCTGGCGGTGTCGTCGGAGTACGTCCTGCGCATCGGCAGGAACCTGAGCGACCTGCGCGATGGCGGCCTCGGGACGGACACGGAAGTGCGCTTCCGCACGGCCTCCCAGGCGACCCCGGAGGCTCCGCTCCTGGGCGAGGTGTTGCCCGCCTACGGCCTGCAGGATGGGGGCACGGTGGTGCGGGTCCAGGGCACTGGCTTCCTGGCGGGCTGCAAGGTGTCCATCGGCGGTGAGCTCGCGCAGGGCTGCGAGCTGGAGAATGACGCGGGCACGGTGGCGACGGTGCTGAGCCCCCGGGGCGTCGAGGGCGCCGCGGCGGTGCGGATCGCCAACCCGGATGGCCTGTCCGCGATGCGGCTGGGGGCCTTCCGCTACCTGCTGCCGCCGAGCATCACCCAGGTGAGTCCGGCGTTCGCGCCGGCGAACAGCCGGGCGGTGATCACGCTCTCTGGCAAAGGCGTGTTCAGCGGCTCGCGCGTCATCTTCACACCCGCGGGTACCTCACTGCGCATCCCGGCGCGCGCCGTGGTGCTGGATGCGTCGGGGGCGCTCCAGGTAACGGTGCCGGACGGAATCGTCGGTGCCGCGAGCATCACGCTGGAGACGTCACAGGAGGCTTCGCCCGGAGCGGAGCCCTGGGGCTTCACCTTCACGCTGCCCGCGCGGGAAACGCTCGTGGCGGATGGGCACGTGGCCGCGAACGTGGGCTACGCGCTGCTGACGGCGCGAGGCGACCAGTTGGTGGCGCTCGACCTGTCCTCTCCGGGCAGCACGGCCACCGCGTCCCAGGTCCCTGGCGTCGCGGGGCCCACCGCCCTGACGGTCGCGGGGAGCCGTGCGGTCCTGGTCGGTAGCGGCGCTGCGGTGCGCTACGACCTGGGCGGGTGCGGCATGGGGCCGGGGGCGCCCTGTGTGCCCCAGGAGCGCGATCGCGTGCTGCTGGTGCCGGGCGTGCCCATGTCGGAGGCGGCCGCGAACGCGGATGCGACGACCGTGGCGCTCGCGGGCGGCAGCGACCTGTTGCTGTTGGGGGAGCTGCGTGAAGTCAACGCCGCCCAGCCGCCGTTGGACGTGGTGGCGCAGATCTCCGTGGCGCCGGGCACGGTCCGGGGTCTGGGCATGGTGGCCGGAGGCGCGCTCGCGGTGTTGATCGACGAGGGTACGTCCTCGCGGCTGGAGCTGCGTGGCATCGAGGACGGACAGCTCGGGTTGCTCGGCGTCGTCATCGGCTTGCCCGGCGCGGCGCGGGGGCTGGCGGCGGAGGGCTCGCGCGTGGCCGTGGCCACGGGTGCGTCCGTGCACCTCTACGATGTCTTCCATCCGGCCAGTCCGCTGCTCGTGGGGTCGTGGACCTCCGCGGATGCGTCGGAGGACGCGGTGCGCTCCGTGGCGCTCTCCGGCCCCTGGGTGCTGGCGGCGGGCAGGACGCGCGCGGCCTGGCTGGACACCACGGCCGGGGAGAACCTGGTGGAGCGCACGTTCGCGAGCTACGCGGCCGTGACGTCTCCGCGCGCCCTGCTGGGCAACGGCATGGCGGTGATTGGCGGCGCGCCGGCGACGTACCTGTTCGACACGTTGCCATACCCCACCGTCGCCTCCGCTTCGCCGCTGCCCGGTGGGACGTTGGCGCGGGGCGGGACGGTCAGCCTCGCGCTCTCCAGCGAGCTGCCACTGTCGGTAGCGGCCGCCAGCACCGGTTCGCTGATGGACTCGCAGGGCAACGTGGTCGCTCTGGAAGGGCTGACGCGCATGGCGTCCACGGTTCGGCTCAAGCCCGACGTGGATCTCACGCCGGGTGTGGAAGTCACGGCGACGGTGACCTTCGGCAAGACGGAGTTCCACGGTGGGACGGTCCTGCAGCCGTGGTCGTTCTTCCTGCGCGGCGGCGAGCCGGGTCCGGGCTTCTCGGTGGGACCGCTCCTGCCAGGGTATGGCGCCATTGAGGGCGGCTACGACGTGCTGGTGTCGGGCACGGGCATCCCCGTGGACAGCCAGGTGTTCTTCGGCCAGCAGCCGTTGGTGAACGTGGAGCCGCCGACCTCCACCGAGCTGCGGGTCCGGGTGCCCGCCGCCCAGGTCGCGGGGCCGGTGCGCGTCCGCATCCAGTCCGGTGCCGGCACGTCGCTGGAGGTGCCGGGCGGCTTCATCTACCTGGCGAAGCTGGAACTCCTGTCGGTCGCGCCCAATCCGGCGGATCTCCAGGGTGAGTGGGTGACGCTCACGGGCAGCGGTTTCACGCGCGGCCTCCAGGTCTTCTTCGACGATGGGCTCGCGGAGACCCGCGCGCTCACCGCGACAACTGTGCAGGC
Source organism: Corallococcus praedator (assembly GCF_003612125.1). GTDB lineage: Bacteria > Myxococcota > Myxococcia > Myxococcales > Myxococcaceae > Corallococcus > Corallococcus praedator. Next base: position 10,674 of record NZ_RAWI01000160.1, on the reverse strand, counting down.
GTGGATGCCCCCGGGCCCGCGCAAGCTGATCGCCATCCGTCTCCAGCAGCAGCGGGAGACGCTCTCCCTCGACGGAGTGCTGCTGCGAAGCGACAAGCGGGCGCCCCGGGTGGCGTCCTGGAGCGTGGAGTCGGGCACGTTGGTGGAGGCCCAGCGCAAGGTCTTCACCGCGACCTTCGATGAACCGCTGGCGGTCATTGGCAGTCAGACCGCCGCCGTCATGCGCCTGCGTGACAGCGCCGGTCAGTCGGTGGCTGGAACCACCCAGGTGGATGTGGCGGGTCGCACCGTGACGCTGGTGCTGAGCGCGGGAGCCCCGGCGCTGACGCCACGGGGTCGGTACACGCTGGAGGTGTCGGGCGTGAAGGACCTGGATGGCAACCCGTCCACCGTGGAGTCCCGGGCCTTCACGGTCAAGGACACCACGGGGCCCACGGTGACGCTGAAGCTCAAGGGAGCCTCCGTGGCGCTCGGCTCGGGCCCGCTGCCAGTGGGCGTCGAGCATGTCTTCCTGGTGTCCGCGGTGGACGACAGCGGCGAGCCGACGACGAACCCTGGACTCACGATTGGCACCGAGCAGGTGTCCGCGTCCGCGGATGGCTTCCACTACCGGTGGCTGTCGTCAGCGGGCAACACCCGGGTGAAGCTCGTCGCCACGGCGACGGACAGTTCGGGCAACGTGGGGCGCAGTCCGGACTATCTCGTGGATCTCGCGTCGGATCCGCCCCCTTCCGTCAGCTTCCTGCAGCCCACCCAGCGCATGGTCAGCCTGGTGGAGGGCGAGGCGCTCGCGCTGGAGGTCCAGGCTTCGGACACCGATGGGCGGTCTCCGAACACCGGCTGGGTGAAGAATCTGGAGCTGAGCCTGAACGGCTCGATCTTCAAACGGCAGACCTTCACGTCCACGTCCGGGCCCGTCGTCTCCGGACCCACGATGCTCGTGATGGAGCCGGTCGCGCAGGGGCCGGAGGTGCGCGATGTGGTCGCGCGCGCGGTGGACAACAACGGTTCGTACTCGGACCCGGCGGTCATCCAGGTGACGGTGACGCCGGACACCCAGGCGCCCCAGGTGTCCTGGCTGTCGCCGGTGGAGGGTCAGCGCATCGCTTCGGGCACGGTGGTGGACCTGCGCGCGTCCATCACCGACAGCAACGCCTTGTCCTCCGTGGTCTTCACGCAGGCGGTGGGCACGGAGGCCCCCCGGCAGATCGCGTCCTTCCAGGGTCCCGCGTCGACGGTGCGGTGGGTGGCGCCCACCGTGTCGTCGAACACGTCGGTGCGGTTCACCGTGGCGGCGAAGGACTCGCGAGGCAACGTGGAGTCCCGCCACGTGAACCTCACGGTGACGAAGCCAGAGGGACTGGCGCGGCCGTTCGTCGCCTTCCTGAGCCCCGCGGGTACCAACGCCTACGCCTATGAGCGGCAGACCCTGAAGGTGGAACTGACCGCGACGTCGCGCGTGGCCATCGATCGGGTGCGGCTGTCCATCGACGGACAGGAGCAGGTCCTCGTCCAGCCTCCGTGGATCCGGACCGTGACGGTGCCGGAGACGCGGGGGACATCGCGCCGCATCTGGCTGCGGGCCGTGGCCGTGGACGTCGACGGCCAGGAGAGCGAGCCTGCCCTCCAGGAAGTCGAAGTGAGGAACTCCTGGGGCGATCCCCTGTTGACCGCGGAAACGCTGCCCGTGGGTCCCCTGTGGCTGGGTGGCTCGACGCTGCACGTGTCGGGCGTCGGGACGGACGGGGGCGTGGCGATGGCCACCGCCGTGAGGGTCGCGGATGCTTCCGTGCCCACCGTGGGCGTGAATGCCTTCGAACTGCCCCTGGGCGGGGAGGGGGCCTCGGTGGTCGCCTCGGCGGAGGCCACGGACTACGGCGCGGGCAACCTGGTGGGCCAGCGCATGGGTCAACTGGCGGTGTTCGCCCGGGAAGCCGCCACGGTGCGGCCAGCGACGGGGGCCGCGGTGGCGGGCGTGGCGGTTCGCGGCGATACCTGGGCGGTGCTGCGCGTGGACTCCGCGGGGTCCAGCGTCGAGCTGCGCTCACGCTCCACGCTGGAGGTGACGGCGACGCGGGCGCTCACAGGCCAGGCGGTGGGCCTCGCGTTCGTGGAGGACCGGCTGGCCGTGGCGCTGCGCCGCTCCGGCAAGGGCGCGCTGGCGTTCCTGAAACTGTCGGACCTGTCCGATGCGACGACCGCGACGCTGCGGCGTGCCCCTTCGGCGGTGGTGCCGGTGCGGGGCGGCCTGATGGTGGGAACGGACGAGGGCGTGGAGACCTGGACCGCGCGGGGCGAGCTCGCTTCGCGCAGGCCCATGGGGCCCGTCCTCGCGCTCGCGGCGAACGGCGACGTGGCCGCGGTGCTGGGTGAGGCAGGACGGCTGGAGGTGCTGGAGGTGGGTGTCTTCCAGGCGCCTGACCGTCTGCGCTCGACGCAGACCGCGACGGGAGCCACCCGGGTGGCGCTCGTGGGCGGAGAGCCGTGCGCGGTGGGGCCGGCGTTCGTGAAGTGCTTCCGCGCCGCGCAGGCGGATCCGAAGGTGCTGGAGCCTACGGGGGCGATGCCGCTGGATGTGCCGGCGTTGTCCGCCTCGGGCTACGGCTCGTGGCTGGTGGTGGGCACCGCGAAGGGGGCGCGCGTGTTCGACGCGCGGTCGGCCGCGGTGCCGGACGCGGGCCACCCCTTCGGCGTGGGCGAGTTCCCGGCCGTGGCGGGAACCGTGGCCGTGGCGGGCGGCGACCTGCTGGCGGCGGACGCCCGGGCCGTGTCGCGCCTGGGCCTGGCGCGAGGGCCTCTCACGCCGGACGTGTCACTCGGTACGCCGGATGGGGGCGTGGTGGCGGTGTCGGGCGGACGTCTCACGCTGACGCCTTCGCTGACGGACGAGGCGGACCCCTTCAACGCCTACACGGCGGAGCTGCGGGTGGATGGGCGCACCGTCGAGGTGCTCGACAGCCGGTTGCCCACCCGGGTGGACCTGCCGCGTGACGCGGGAAGCACGTTGTTGTCGCTGCACGTGAGCGACCACGCGGGCAACCGCGACAGTGATGGGACCCCGGTGTCCCTGACCGCGACGGAGGGGGGGCCCCTCCTGGTGGCTCTCCAGGCGCCCGCGCAGGGCGTCGAAGGGGGCCTGTTGTCCGTGGTGGCGGTGCCCGAATCTCCAGCCCGCGTGGACGCGGTCGTCATCACGCTCCTGGATCCGGATGACCTGGACACGGTGCTCGCGACCGCCACGGCGATGCCGCCCGTGTTCACGGCAGCGCTGGAGATGCCGGTGCTGGGCGCCGCGCGGCGTCTGGATGGCCACTACCAGTTGAAGGCCGTGGCGAACTCGGGCGGTGTTCCGGGTGTGCCCTTCGTGAAGGACGTGGAGCTGCTCGTCGGAAGCGCGACCCCGGCCTTCAGCCTCCAATACGATGGGGGATCCGTCCAGGAGGGGAGCCTCCTCCCCGTCGCGGCGGTCTTCTCCCCCCCGGTGACCGGAAGCGTCGAGGTCCACTTCTCGGTGGATGGAGAAGAGCAGCAGGTCATCCAGGGCCCGCCGTTCACGACGTCCCTGCGCATGCCGATCCTGCGCGAGCGGGATGGCGGCGCTGGCTCCAACGCGCCGGTTCCGTTGTCGGCGCTCGCCATCACGCAGGATGGGCGGTTCTTCCGCACGCCCGAGGGCGCCAACGTGACGGTGATGCCGGACAGCACCCTTCCGGTCATCGTCGAGTCGAACTTCATCGTCGAACCGTCGGGTTCGATGGTGGCGGCCGGATCCACGGTCGTGGCGCGCATGTCGGCCACCGACAACGTGGCGGTGGAGTCCCAGGGGCTTCAGATCCTCCTGGAGGGACAGCCCGTGGCCACGGGTGGCTCGTCGCTGGTCTACACGGTGCCCGCGGGCACTCCGGCCGGCAGCCTCCTCAAGGTGGTGGCGACGGCGACGGACCGTGCTGGCAATCCGGCGGTTCCCAAGGAGAAGGAGCGCAGGGTGGTGGCCCCGTCGCTGCCCGGCCCGTCGCCGGATTCCGCGGGCATCTTCGCCCACGCACGCAAGCTCGTGCTTCGAGGAGACCTGGTCGCGGTGACGACGCCCACGGGTGTGAGCCTGGGGCGGCTGTCGCACGGCACCGCGCCGACGCTCCAGCCCCTGGCGACGCTGACCCTGGGGTCGGAGCCGGCCAGCATCGCGTTCATGGAGCAGTACCTGCTCATCGCGCGTGGCGCCGTGGGCCTGGACGTGGTGGACGTCTCTGTTCCGGAGCAGCCGCGCTTCCGGGGCAACGCGAGGAACTACTCCCGCAATCCCGTGGTGTCCGTGGGCGGCTTGAACCGTGCCTTCGCGAGCACCGATGAGCTGATCTACACCGTGGACCTGCGGGAGCCCGGCATCCCGGTCTTCGACAGCTCGTACCTTTTTGGCAAGGGGCCCATCCTGACGGCCTCCGCGGATCATGTCTTCGCGGCGTACCGCGACCTGGGGGTGAACTACATCCGTGGCAACGTCGCGCATGACAGCGCGCAAACGAAGCTGTGGAGATTGACTGGCGTCGCGAAGGCCGCGGAGCAGATGGGCGGCTGGCTGGTGGTGGGCACGGATCAGGGCCTGGAGATGGTCCTGCTCGATGGCCCGCAGACGCTGGCGCGACCTGGCCTCGTGCTGGGCACGGGCGTCCGTGCGGTCGCGGTCGCGGGGGGCACGGCGTGGCTGGCCTGTGAGGACGGCTGGCTGCGGTCCGTGGATGTGAGGGATCCATGGCGGCCGACGTTCGTGGCCATGGAGCCCCTGGATGCTACGGCGCTCACCGTGTCGGGTGGGGTGCTGCTGGCCGCCACCGACGCGGGCGTGCGGGTGCGCGCGCTCCCCGTGCCGGGCGTGGGCGCTGCTCCGACCGCGCTGGGAACGTTGTCGCTCGATGTCTCGTCGGTGTCGGCCTCGCGCCGGGGTGGGTGGCTCTCGAGCGTGGACGGACCGCGCCTGATGGATCTGGAGCGCCCCACCGCGCCGACGGCCGCGAATCCGCTCTCCACGCTGGCGGTGGCGCGCCAGACGGTGCAGGTCGGACGCGATGTCTTCATCCTGGGACCGGAGAAGCTGTCGGTCTGGGTCGAAGACACCCAGGGTTTCTTCTCGTTCGAAGGGGCGGGAACGACCACCCGAGGGGGCCGGCTGGCCGCGCTGGGGGCGTTGTCGCGCTTCGACGTGTCACCGAAGCGGCTCTGGGCGCTGGGGCCCGATCGGCTCTTCACGGTGACGACCGCGGACGCGCAGAACCTGGGCACGCTGGAGCTGACTTCGGCGCCCGTGGATCTCTCGGGCGATGAGCGCCGGGCGGCGGTGGCGCTGGGCGCCCAGGGCTTCACGGTGGTGGGCGTGGACGCAGAGGGCGGGCTGGAAATGCGCGCGTCGGTGCCGGGTGCGGCGGACGCGGTGGTGCTCGACGGTGACGTCGTCGTGGCCGGCGCAGGGACGGCCTTCCGGGTCTACGACCTGGCGGGGGCGACGCCAGCGTTGCGCGGTGGTGGTGCCACGGCCGGAGGACAGATCCGGAGGATCCGGCTGTTCGGTCGGCTCGCGCTGGTCGTGACGGAGGGAGGCGTGGAGGCCTGGGATGTGAGCACCCTTTCGGCCCCCGTGCGGCGCACGACGATGGCCGCCCCGGGTGCCAGGGATGCCTCGTTGGCGGGCTCCACCGTGGTGGTGGCGTCGGGGGTGGAAGGCGTCCAGGTGTTCCCGGCGCCGCACATGCCGGTCGCCGCCTCCGCGCGGTTGATGACGGCCTCGGCGGTGGTCGATGCGGATGCGGGAGAGTGGGTCCTCATCGATGCGCTCGTGGCGGGCCTGCGGGTGGACGACGCGGAGCTGCTCGTCGACGGACGGCCGTGGTCGCGGCTCGACGCGGAGCGTCCCCGGGTCGCGTGGCAGGTACCGTCGGCCGCGAGCGCGGCGACGCGCTTCAAACTCCAGGCGCGGGCTCGTGGCCCGGAAGGAGTTGAAGCGTTGTCCCCGGCGGTGACGGTGCGCGTTCGCACCCCCGTGACTTCAGAGGAGATGACGCTCGAGGCCAGCCTCACGGGCGCCGGTTGGTCGGAGCCCCTCTATTCGGGCCAGCCCATCCGCCTGGAGGCGAAGGTCGACAATGGGGAGCCACCCTATACGGTCACCGCCAGCCTGGATGGCGTGTTGCTCGGAGCGCTGTCGGTCGCGGCCAGCACGGACCCCTATTCGCCGCTCTACGAACAGGGCTTCTTCGTCGGTGATTTCCGCCTGCCGGTGTTCCGGTCGCCGAATCCGCCCGGCAAGCTCGTCGTCACCGCCGTGGACAGCCGGGGCGTGCCGGTCAGCACCACCCTCGAGGTGGAGCTGAAGTCGGACACGTCCGACACCCCGAGCCTGTCGGGAGTACCCGCGGTCCTGCGCATCAGCCCGGCGGTGAATGCCTTCATCGTCTACGTCAATGACTCGGGGCCTTCCATCCTCCGGATGTATCTGGATGGGCAATTGCTGGGCACCGGGTCGAAGCTTGGCAGCTACCCGAGCAGCTACTCGCTCCCCATCACGCTGACCCTGCCCCCGGAGATGCTGGGGCACCGGGTCCAGCTCAAGGCCGTGGTCGAGGACTTCATGGGCGGAGCTCCGTTCGTGCGGACCTGGGACTACGTGGTCGGTCCGGAGCGCGATCCTCCTGACTTGTCCATGTCCATGTACAACGATGCGGGCTATCAGTCCGAAGCGGAGCCCGGGCAGCCCTACAGTCTGTCCTTCACGGCCAGCCCGAGCGCTGGCGCAATCCGCCACCTCGAGGCCCGGGCCATCGTCGGAGGCCAGTGGCTCGACGACGCCCACGTGACGGGCGGTACTTCCGAACTCCTGGGCTCGGTCACCGACGGCGGGACACTCACGGCCTCCTACACCTTCCCGCAACTGACGGACGTTGCGCTGGAAGGTCACGACTACGTCGGCTTCCTGGTGACCGCGGTGGATGACGGCGACTTGAGCGCGACGCGGGCGTTCTTCAAGAGCTTCAAGATCAACACCGTTCGCTCCATCGGCAAGACCCTTGATGAATACCCGAACACCAACAGGAGCCCCGAGGGCTATCCCGTCACGGTCACCGTGACGGCACGCGATCCGGATGGAATCGCGTCCATGGACTTGAGCGTCAGGACACCCGACGGCGTCTTGATTCCCGCGACCACGTCGCTCACGTGTCGCGAGGCGGTGACCGAACCCACGTGTTCGAGGTCCGTCGCCAACGTGGCGCCGACGCGCACGGGCACCTGGTATGCGGTGGGCACCGCCGTCGATGGTCTGGGCGCCCGTCGTGATTTCAAGATCCCACTGACTGTGACCACGAACTCCGGTCCGACGGCGAGCCTCGTTACGCCGACGTCCTATGTGCTGCGAGGCATGCCTGTCGTGCTCACGGCGACCTTCAGCGACGCACCGAAGTTCGACTGGCTGCGGCTCGCATTGGATGGGCTGAGCACTCCGCTCGCTTCGCAGGATGGGACGCCGGTGCCCGAGTATGGGGACATCCTGCTGTCTGGCTCCTACACACCCGCCACCACCGGTGTGCTGACGGCTCGGGCGAGCGCGCAGGCCGTCGGGGGGCGTCAGGCCAAGGCTGTCCTGACGGTTCCCGTGTACCTGGAGGACGCGGCAATGACGTGCGCCGCGCCGGTCCCCATCCCGATGACCACCGAGCTGCGACCCGTGTCGCAAGCCCTTGCGCCCGCCCACGAGGTCTGCGGCAGGAGCTTCACTTCGGGATCGTGGCACGAGCTGCCCTTCGACGGGCCCGTGACGGAGCTCAGGCTTCGTGCTGCATGGGAAGTGGATGGGACCGCGCGACTGCCACGCATCGCGGTCCAGGACATGGAACCGGCTTCGTGCACTCCCGCGGGTGCACCCACGTGCAATTTCACGAGCGATGGGGTTTTGACAGGAGGCGCCTACGAGCGGGAGTTCTCCGGTACGTTCTCGAAGCACGCCCGCGTCTTCGTCGAAGGCGTGCCGGCCGGTCACGGATTGGTCATCACGGGCGCGTCCTTGGGCGAAGGGGCTCGGTGTGTCCCAGACGATCAGTCCACCCTCACGTGCGCGACGGGTGGCTGTTTGCCCACGGGCCAGGTCCTCTCCACCGGCCAGCCCGAATACCGATGCAAGCTGTCGCAATGCAACGACGGCATCAACAACACGGATCCGGAAAATCCCGTCTTCGACTATCCGAATCACCCTGGCTGTGATTCCCCCTGGGACGACAACGAGGAGATGCCGACCGTGCTCCCGGCCTGTGCTCCCACGGACACCGAGGACGATGATCAGGATGGTCTGAAGAACTGGCCGGATGATCCGGGTTGCTCCAGCGCCAGCGGCGATTCCGAGGACGGTGGAGATGGGGAGAGCTGCGCCGCGCCCATCGACTTCAACGCCGCCGCGCGAATGGCGGGCTCCACGCTCACCCTCGACTTCACGGGCGCGGAGAAGGACGAAGCCCTCTTCTGTGGAAGCCCTGACTCCACGGACCGGGTGGTGGGGGTCAAGATGCCCGGAAGGGGGCGGTTGGACGTCTACGGCGATTCCCACATCACCGCGGTCGGGGTGCGACGGACCTGTGCGGACGCGCATCCTGACAACAGCCGGACTTGCGCACAGCCCAAGGCTTCGAATGCGCCAGAGTGGCCCCTGAAGATCGAGCTCAGTCCTCCGTACGACGATCCGACCAATCCGCCCTTCTACCTGGTCGTGGAGGGCACCGGGACCGGCCTGCTCAAGGTCGGGGGCCGCATCTATGATGATGAGCGCTGCGATCCCGCGCAGCCCTGGTTCGCGTGTTCGTCCGACCAGCTCTGCTCCAACAGAGGGGCGGAGGGCTACAGGTGCAAGACTCCACGGTGCAGCGACGGGGTGAACAACGATCCCGACGAGGATGCTGCGATCGACTATCCGAACGACCCGGGCTGTGATTCCCCGGAGAGCGACGACGAGTCCAATCCGCCGCAACTCCCGGAGTGCGGTGACGACAAGGACAACGACGGTGATGCGCTGAGGGACCAGGGCGAAGACCCCGAGTGCCTCGACGCCGCGGACACGAGCGAGCTCTACTGCGGCGCCCTCGTGGCAAGCATTTCGCAGCCCACGGAGATCCAGGGTTCGACCCGGGGCGCAGGGGATGTCCTGGAGAGCTGCTCTGGCTATAGCGCTCCGGAGCGCGTCTACGACCTGATCGCGCCTGTCCGGGGCCTCTATCGCCTGCGGCTCGTGGGCGAGGAGGACATGACGCTCACCCTGCGACGCGACTCATGCCTGGGCCCGTCGTTGGATGGGCAGTGCTACCAGACCTACTCGTTGGAGCCGCTCGACAGATCCATCTGGTTGGAAGCGGGGGACCACGTCGTGATGGTCGTGGAGACCAACGGTCCGGCGGACTTCAGCCTCTCCATCCATCCGCCGACGGCCTGCTCCAACGGCCTGAACGACGACGGAAACGAGGACGCGCTCGTCGACTTCCCGAACGACCCGGGGTGTATGTCTCCCGAGGACGACGACGAGACGGATCCTCCGGGGCCGGTGCTCTGCTCCAACCAGCAGGACGACGACGGGGATGGGCTCGAGGATGCGGAGGACCCGGCCTGCTTCGGCCCGGGAGTGTTCAGCGAGACCTTCTCTTGCGGGGGGGTCACCACGACGGACCTGCCTTCGGGACCGCTTCCCCTGCGCAGACCGGATGTCATCTCCGGAGTCAGCGCGTTCACCGCGTCTACCTGTGGTGATGCCTCCAGCACCTCTCCCGAGAAGGTGTTCCTCTGGGCCGCACCTGCGAAGGGCCGCTACGAGTTCAACACCAACAACTCTCGGGTCGGAACAGAGCTGTCCCTCGTGGCACCTGCCTGCGGTGTGAATGATCTGCTGACGTGCGGCTCCTCCGGAACCACACCGGGTTCGCGAAGCATCGAGTGGAACCTGGAAGCGCACGAAAGGGTCGTCATCGTCGTGGACGGCGACAGCGAGAGCGGCGACTTCGTCCTCAACATCCGTGAGGTGTCCGCCCCATGACCTCCCGCACGGCACCGTTCCTCCTTCCTGACTTCTCCGAGCCCATGAACCGCCGTCACTCCTCCCAGCCTTCGTCGCCGTCCCTTCCGTCCCCGCGTCGGTTTCGTGGGTGGGTGCTCATGGGGACCGGGCTGCTGCTCGTTGCCTGCGGAGACCCGAAGGTGGTGGCGGAGGTGGGCAAGCAGAAGGTGACGCGCGCGGAGGTCGCCGCGTACGTGGACGCGCAGAGCGCGCGGGAGCGGCCCACACCCGCCCAGGCGTTGGACGCGTTGGTGTCCCGCTCCCTGTTGGCGGAGCAGGCGCGCCGCGAGGGCCTTGCGGACGACGAGGCCGTGAAGGCGCGGGTGGCGACCGCGGAGCGCGAGGTGCTGGCCCAGGCGCTGCTCGAAAAGCGCCTGGCGTCGGTGGTCACCGAGTCGGCGCTTCGCAAGCGCTATGAGGCTTCACGCGACGCGCTGTCCCGCCGGCAGGTGCGCGTCCGGCAGCTCTTCGTGAAGGTCCCGGCGAATGACGAAGCGACGCGCAACCGGGCGTGGTCCCGGATGAACGCGCTCCAGGCGCGGCTCGCTGGGGGCGAGGACTTCGAGAAGGTGGCGCGCGAAGCCTCGGAGGATCCGGTG
>NZ_RAWI01000015.1 GCF_003612125.1 Corallococcus praedator | reverse complement strand
CCCGCGGTGCGGCGCGCGGCGTGAGCCTCAGCCCGCCCCCTGGCCACAGCGGCCCATGAGGAGGAAGGGCAGCGCCCAGGGCTCCTCGCCCTGGTCCGGGTGGGTGGCGACGAAGAAGACGTAGCCTCCGGAGCGCACGAAGCCCCGGGGGTTGGAGCCCAGTTCGGCGGGCGCGATGTCGCGCAGGGACTGCACGCGGCCCGGGGTGCCGTCCGAGTACCAGGCCTCGCGGCCCCGCTCCGCCGTCGCCGCGGAGAGGAAGAGCCAGCCGTCCGTCGCCGCCAGCGCGGTGGGGGTGCTGCCCACGGGCCCGGGCTCCAGGTCCTGCACCAGCACCGTGCCCTGCGACGTGCCGTCCGTGCTCCACAGCTCGCGGCCGTGCACGCCGTCATCCGCCGCGAAGTACAGCCGCCCGTCCAACGCCGTCAGCCCCGACGGGAGCGAGCCCGCCGGCCCCGGATTCACGTCCTTCACCCGCCGGGTGCCCAGGAGCGTGCCGTCGCTCTTCCACAGCTCGCCGCCGAAGCGGTGGTCACCGGGCTCGCCGAAGAAGCCCTCCGCGCCGGCCATGAAGTACACGGCGTTGCCCATGGGCGTGAGCTCCGACGGGTAGTCCCCCGGGAAGTGCCGCAGCGGGAAGGTGAGGAGGGGCAGGCCCCACGACACCCAGAGGTCCGCTTCGCCCAGGCCCCCGTCCACGAGGAAGAAGAGGCGGTCGAGGCCCACCGGCGTCAGCGCGAAGAGCACCGTCTGCGCCGGGCCCCGGAAGAACACCTTCGCGGTGCCGGTGCCGCCCTCCGTCACCCACAGCGTCACGGACGTGTCCCCGTACGCCACCAGCGCCAGCCGCCCGTTCCACTCCGTCAGGTCGTCCAGGAAGAGCGACGCGGGCCCGGGCGCGAACTCCTGCGTCAGCTGCGTGCCCTTCGCGGTGCCGTCCGTGCTCCACAGCTCGCGGCCATGCACGCCGTCATCCGCGGTGAAGTACAGCCGAGCGCCCACCACCGTCAGGTTGTCCGGCGCGCTGCCCGCCGCTCCCGGCCGGATGTCCGCCACCAGCACCGTGCCCTGCGACGTGCCGTCCGTGCGCCACAGCTCCGGCCCGTGCGCCCCGTCGTCCGCGACGAAGAAGAGCCGCCCGCCCACCCGCGTGAGGAAGCGCGGGGTGCTGCCCGCGGGCCCGGGCCGCAGGTCCGTCACCCGCCGGGAGTCGCGCTCGTTCCCGTCCGTCACCCACAGCTCGCGCCCGGAGGCTCCGTCATCCGCGGCGTAGAAGAGCTGCACGCCCACCGGCACCAGCGACTCCGGACTCGACCCCTCCATGCCCGGCTGAAGGTCACCCACTGAAAGCGGTGAGCGACCACAGGGCTGGGCCCCACCACTCCCCAGGGACGCCTCCTGCACCGCCACCGACGTTCCACCCGGCACTTCCGCTTCCCACCCTGCCTCCGGACCGCACCCCACTCCGAACCCACCGGAGAGCATCAGCACGAAGAGCGACACACCACGCCACGCCTCCATCACACACGCCTCCTCAGGCGCAGTGCGATCCTCCGCGGACCCCCGCACCCCTGCTGTAAATTGATATTTTTAATGAAACGGGCCAGCGCCCCAGACGCCGTCATCGCTTGGGTTTGTCGTGAGCCGGGCTTCGTGGATCGCGGATGGCATCCAACGAACGCGCAGGCCGTCGGGCGGGCGACGTCCGCGACTTCGTAGGGGAATAAGACTTGCGCGGATTTTCCAAGGACTTCGTGTCCCAAGATGCACCGCGTCTTGCCCTGGGGGGTGACGCGCTGTTCAGGGGGTGGAGCGCAGGACCTTGAGGGACTCGCGGAAGAGCACCTGGAAGGTGGCGTCCGGGCCCAGCCGTTCGGTGACGACGTCCGCAGCCTTCTCCGCCTGGGGCTGCTTGTAGCCCAGGTTGAGCAGGGCGGAGATGAGGTCGGCCTTGGTGCCAGTGGGAGCGGCGGGCACCGGTGCGGCGGTGCCGCGCGCCACGGCCTCGGCGTGGATGTTCTTCACCTTGTCCTTGAGCTCCAGGACGAGCCGCTCGGCGGTCTTCTTGCCCACGCCGTGAATCTTCGCGAGCCGGTTCACCTCACCGCGCGACAGCGCCGCGATGAGCTCCCCCACCTCCATGCCGGACAGCACGCCCAGGGCCATGCGCGGGCCGATGCGCGACACGCTGTTGAGCAGCAGGAAGAGCTCCTCCTCCGGCACGGAGAGGAAGCCGAACAGGTCGAAGGCGTCCTCGCGCACCACGGTGCGGATGCGCACGTCCACCGGCTGGCCCTCCGCGGGCAGCTTGCCCAGCGCGAGGGAGGAGAGGTTCACGCGGTAGCCCACGCCCTGCACGTCGATGACGGCGTCCTCTGCTCCCTTCTCCAACACGTTGCCACGCAGCCGAGCGATCATCGGGCCTCCGGGCGCTTGTACGCGGACGACAGCCGGTCCGCGAGCACCGACGCGGCCCCCTTGCGCTTGCCGTTCGCGGGCGCCGACGCGCGGGGCAGGCCCACGCGGAAATGGTTGAGGTGGCACAGCGCCACGGCGAGCGCGTCGCTGGCATCCGCGCGCTCCAACGTCGCTTCATCCACGCCCAGCAGCGTGCGCACCATGCGGGACACCGCGTCCTTGCCGCCCGCGCCGCTGGCGCCCACCGACTTCTTCACGCTGGCGGGCGCGTACTCGTGCACCGTCAGGCCCGCCTGCGCCGCCGCGAGCAGCGCCACGCCGCGCGCATGGCCCAGCACCAGGGCGCTGCGCGCGTTGCGGTGCGTGAAGAGCCCTTCCACCGCCACGGCCTCCGGCTGATAGCGCGCGAGCGCGGCGCACAGCGCGGCGTGCAGCTCCTTCAGGCGCTCGGCCAGGGGCGCGCCTTCCGGCACCTTGATGACGCCGTGGCCCAGGTGCAAAAGCTTCCCCTTCTTCTCCTCCACCACCCCGAAGCCCATGAAGCGGCTGCCAGGGTCCACGCCGAGCACGCGCACCGGCCCGTTCCTTTCCCACGCGCCCAAGAGGGGCCTTACGCGGACAGCGACTCCATCAGGGACTCGTCGATTTCGAAGTTCGCGTGCACCTGCTGCACGTCGTCGTTGTCGTCGAGCGCGTCCATCAGCTTCAACATGCGCTTCGCGTTGTCGCCTTCCACCTTCACGGTGTTCTGCGGCACGAAGGTCCACTTCTGCTCGCCCAGGGGCAGGCCCGCGGCCTCCAGCTTCGAGCCCACCGCGTGCAGGTCCGCCGGCACGGTGCGCACCTCGAAGCCGTCCGGGCCCTGGTCGACGACGTCCTCGGCGCCCGCCTCCAGGGCCTGCTCCATCACCTGGTCCTCGCTGGGGCCGGGCTTCACCACGATGACGCCCTTCTTGTGGAACATCCAGCCCACCGCGCCCTCCGCGCCCAGGTTTCCACCGTGGTTGCTCAGGAGGTTGCGCACGTCGCTGGCGGAGCGGTTCCGGTTGTCGGTGAGGCACTCGATGATGAGCGCGACGCCGCCGGGGCCGTAGCCCTCGTACGTCACCTCCTCGTACGAGGCCCCCTCCAACTCGCCGGTGCCCTTCTTGATGGCGCGGTCGATGCTGTCGCGGGGGATGTTCGCCTCGCGCGCCTGGCCCATGGACACGCGCAGCCGGGCATTGCCGGAGGGGTCACCGCCGCCCAGACGCGCGGCGACGGTCAGCTCCTTGATGAGCTTGGAGTAGAGCTTGCCCTTGGTCGCACCCATCGCGGCCTTCTGGCGCTTGATCTTCGACCATCGGTTGTGACCGGACATGGCGGCGGCTTCGGCTCACTTCGGCTCGGAAGAAGGATGGGCCCCGTGAGGGCCCACGTCCCCGGCCTTGTGCCCCGAGCAGGCCGCCCGAGTCAAACGCTCACGACGCCGTGGGCTCGGGCTCGGAAGCCGGCGCATCCCCCGTCAGCGGGGCGGGCTCGAACAGGCGCGGCGGGCCGGCGGACTCCCGGGCGCGCTCGCGCTCCTCCACGAGGATGGCGGGCACCAGCACGCCCAGCATGAACAGCCGGGTGGCCGCCTCGTAGGCCAGCGCCTCCGGGAAGCGGCACTCCAGCAGCATCGCGCGCACGGTGCGCCGGCCGTCGAAGAGCCGCACCACCTGCTCCACGTCCTCCGGCAGCGTGGGCAGCTCGCGCGCCAGCCGGTTGAAGTCCACCGTGAGCCGCGCCGCCAGGGGCAGGCCCCGGACGCGCAGCACCTCGAAGCGCTCCAGGTCCGGCACCACCTGCTCGCACAGGTACGCGCGGTCCATGGAGAAGGAGCCCCGGTGCAGCTCCGGCCCGAACGTCACCGTGTAGCCGCCCGCGCCGAAACACAGCAGGCGCCGGAACGCGAGGCTGCCGCGCTCGCCGTGGAAGGACGCGTCCACCAGCAGGCCGTGGCGGAAGGTGAAGGCGCCCGTGTCTTCCGACAGCGTCACCCGCCCCGAGCGCACGCCGGACAGGAGCGCGCGCACCAGGTGCACCAGCGGCAGCCTCCCGGTGTGCGCATCGTAGACGTCCTGCTCGCCGCGCCGTCCCGCCTTGAGCCGCGCGAGCACCGCCACGTCCCGGGCGTCCACCGGCTCCACCAGGTATTCGTCCGCGCCCACGCCCGCGGCCAGGTCGCGGTGGAACTCCTCCTGCTGACGCGCCACCAGCAACACCGGGAGGTGCTCCACCTTCGCGTCCGCCCGGAGCAACCCGCAGAGGCTGAAGCCATCGCCGTCCGGCAGCTCCGCGTCGATGACCACCAGCCGGGGCAACGCCTCCGGGGAGGCCAGTCGCGCCAACGCGTCGCGCATGCCCTCCACGTGCACGGGCTCGAAGCCCTCCGCGCGGAGCGCCTCCGTCACCTCCGGACGCGACACCTCGCCCACCACCAGCACGGAGCCTCCTGCCACCTCACCCGACAGGTCGAGTGCGGAGCGACCTCCGGAGGGCGTGGACGCTGCGGTGGAGGGCGCGGAGTGGAGGTAGGCAACCATGGATTCCCCATTCTTCCAGGGAACCGAGCCGAATGCACAACCTGCCCCCAAGTCCCTGGAATCGTTGGGTTTTGGCCATCGTGTTTCTCACGCTAGGGTGCGCGCCCATGACGCGCCTCGTCCTGCTGCTGACCTTCCTCGTCGTGCCCGCCGTGTCCTCCGCCCAGGACTCCGGGCTCGCGTTCTCCAGTGAGGACCCGTTGGGCTCGGTGGTGGCGCCGGTGATGCTGCCCGCGGGCGCCACGGCACTCTATGGCTACACGGGCGCGCCGGAGGTGGGCGTGGGGTTCCGTCAGGGCATTGGCGGCTTCGAGATGGAGGCGCGCGGGCGCTTTGACTGGTTCAAGCTGGGCGCGTCGCTGGAGGTGCTGGGCCGCAAGGAGGTGCTGCGGCGGGGAGCGTTGCAGCTGGCGCCGACGCTGGGCGTGGGCCTGGTGCTCAACTCGGGCGCCACGTACATGGACGCGGACAACTTCTCCGGCGTGCTGGTGCGCATCCTGCCGGGGCTCGTCGCGAGCTACCGGGTGGCGGACACCGTGGCGCTGCTGGGATTGGTGGACCTGCCCATCGACCTGGGACTCACGGGCGACAAGCAGCGGCGCTTCCAGGCCTTGGGCGGCGCGGGCGTGGAGGTGTACCTGGGCAGCGGCCTGTCGCTGCTCGCGGCGGGGCAGTTGGGCGTGGAGACGTTCCAGGAGCGCGCCGGCGCGGGGCATACGCGGCTGGGTTTCAACGCGCGCGTGGGATTGGGCACCCGGTTGTTCTGACGACCCGGGGAGTCGGCTCCCAGGCCTAGAAGTCGGGCAGCGGGCTCTGGCGGGGCGTGCCCATCAGCTCCAACGCGCGCACGGCGACCCGGGTGAGCGTCTGCGCGCACGGCTCGCAGCCTCCGCCACAGCACGAAGGCCAGCGCCCTTCCGGGTCGCGCAGCAGCGGGCGCACGCTGGACTGGTAGTAGCTGGGGAGCGCGTTCTCCTCGCTCGCGCGCAGCAGCGCTTCGTCGAGGGGCAGGGGCGTGGCGGCGGGAACGTCGGACACGCCCGTTTCATACCAGCGCCTCGCGGGGCTCGCACGTCCGGGCCTGGCAGGGCGGCTGTTCGCAGCGATGAGGTCCGCGCGGACGCCGCGTTCAGAGCAGCGACGTCTGGGCGGGAGCTTCGGGCGCGGGGCCGTCCGCGGGCTGGCAGTGCGCGCACCAGTGCGTGTTGCGGCCGCCGATGCGCAGGTGCGACACCGGCGTGGTGCAGCGAGGACACGGTGCTCCCGTCTTGCCGAAGATGTTGCGCCGGTGCAGCGCCTTGCCCTGCACGCCGAACAGGTCGCGCTGCGTACCGCGCAGGCGCAGTCCTTCTTCCAGCACGTCGCTGATGCCCCGGTGCAGTTTGAGGATTTCCGCGGGCGACAGCGACGAGGCCAGCCGCCTGGGATCGATGCCCGCCGCCCACAGGCTCTCGTCCGCGTCACGGTTGCCCAGCCCCGCGAGCACGCGCTGATTCAGGAGCACCGTCTTGAGCGGACTGCGGCGACGGCGCAGCAGTTGGGCCAGCAGCTCCGGGGTGAAGGTGTCGTCGAGCGCCTCCGGCCCCAGCTCCGCCAGCTTCAACTGGGAGGCCAGCAGTTGGGTCGGGCCCAACGCCACGCGCGCGTAACCCAGCGTGTCGGTGAGCTGCAGCTCTTCATTGCCCTCCAGCGTGAGGACGACCAGCGTCGCCGGGGGCCGCTCACTTCCCACGGGCCGGAGCGCCAGCTCGCCCCACAGCATGAAGTGCAACGCCAACGTCTGCCCGTCATCCAGCGTCAGCAGCATGAACTTGGCGCGGCGGTCCGCTGAGAGCACCCGCCTGCCCCGCAGGTTCTGGATGAAGTCCTCCGGCGAGGCGAAGCGCACCGCCGTGGGCACCAGCACCTGCGCATCCACGAAGCGGCGGCCCACCACGGCCTGCTTCAAATCGCGGACGATGATTTCGACCTCAGGGACTTCCGCCACGCGTGAATCCTCCCCCACGAGTCACCAACGTAGGAAGGACTCCAGGTAACGTCACGGGTTGTCCCCCGCTCGGGAGGACACCTCGTCCGCCAGGCAGCCGGCCGGACGAGGCCCTGTCATGAATCAGCCGCGCACCGTCACGTCGCACACGTCGCGCGCCACCTCGCGGACGTCGATCTTCACGTCCAGGAAGTGGGCCATCGTCTCGCGCTGCGTGAACGCATGGCCATCCAGTGCCAGGGTGCGGAAGCTGCCGCCCTTCGCCAGCGCGAGCAGCAACAGCAGCTGGTCGCACAGGTGCTCGCCCACGGGGACTTCAGCGTCCAGGTAGCGCTTCACCTCGGCGGCGACCTGCTCGCCCACCAGCTCCGCCCGCTTGCCGCGCTCACCGAAGCCGGTGAACACCTCCGTCACGTGCTCGCTCTCCACCTCCACGCGCAGCACGTTGCCCGGACCGAAGGCGCGCTTGAGCTCCTCCGGCCGCTGCTGGTCCTCCCGCAGCTTCAGCACGCCCGCCACGGTCTCCAGCTCGCGCCGGGCCACGTCGAAGGGGATGGCCGCCACCTGGGCCACCGCCTCGCGCCGCAGCACCCGGCCGCGCTCCATCAGGTGCAGCGGCTGCAACTTCGCCGGCTGGATGTTCACGCGGAACTTCCCGCCGCCGGCCGGATAGAAGCCGGGGCGTTCCAGCGTCACCTCCACGCGCGGCCCCATGCGGTTGAGCAGCGGCAGGTACGTCTTCTCCAGGAAGTCGAACGGCGGCGCCGCCGGGTTGTGCGTCCCGCCCTCCAGCATCAGCGTGGACGGACCTTCCGCGTGCAGGAGCGCGGGCAGCACCGTCTGGAGCACCAGCGTCGCGCTGCCCGCCGAGCCCACCGCGAAGTGGTAGTTGCCCGCCGTCAGCGCGCGCGGGTGGAAGGACAGCCGCGTCGAGCGCAGCTCCGCGCCCGTCACCTCCGCGGCGCCCACGGCCTCCGCGGCCTTGAGGGCGGTGAGGTGCTGGCGCAGCAGGCCCGGCTTGTCGCGGCCAGCGCGCACGTTGATCATCTCGAACGGAGTCCCCGTCACCAGCGACAACGCCAGCGCGGTGCGCAGCACCTGGCCGCCCCCCTCACCCTGTGAACCATCGATGCGAACCATGTGCGTCGTGCTCCTTCGTGGCGCTCGCGGACGGATGCAGCATCCCATCCCTGATAAAAAATAGCGGCGCCCGCTCCCCCACCCTAACGGCCCTTGCGGGACCTCTTGGGGGGAACGGGCGCCTCGGCATCGTCATCCCGGCATGGGGACCTCGGCTGGACGGCGGGTGGGAAGGACTGCGTCGGCTATCCCTTCACGCACACCACCTGCTTGAGCGTGTGGACGACCTCCACCAGGTCCGCCTGCGCCGCCATCACGGCATCGATGGGCTTGTACGCGGCCGGCGTCTCGTCAATCACGTCCACGTCCTTGCGGCACTCCACGCCTTCGGTCGCCTTCGCGTGGTCATCCAGCGAGAAGCGCTTCTTC
Source organism: Corallococcus praedator (assembly GCF_003612125.1). Taxonomy (GTDB): domain Bacteria; phylum Myxococcota; class Myxococcia; order Myxococcales; family Myxococcaceae; genus Corallococcus; species Corallococcus praedator. The sequence continues at coordinate 48,620 of NZ_RAWI01000015.1, read as the reverse complement.
GCCTCGGTGCGCGACATCACGCGGCCCGCGCCGTGGCTGCACGAGTGGAAGGCATCCGCGTTCCCCTTTCCACGGACGATGTACGAACGCGCCCCCATGCTGCCGGGGATGATTCCCATGTCGCCTTCACGCGCCCGCACCGCGCCCTTGCGGGTCACGAAGCAGTTCTTTCCGAAGTGGTGCTCGCGCGAGATGTAGTTGTGGTGGCAGTTCACCGCCGACTCGGCCAGTTCGAACGGAGGCAACTCACCGCTCGTCTTCAGCGCCTCCACCGTCGAGCGCATCATGAGCTCGCGGTTCATCGCCGCGAAGTCCTGCGCCCAGCTCACCGCGAACACATAGTCGTCGAAGTGCTCCGTCCCCTCCGGCAGGTACGCCAGGTCCGCGTCCGGCAGGTGGATGTGGTAGCGGCTCATGTCCTTCTTCGCCAACTCGATGAAGTAGCTCCCGATGCGGTTACCCACCCCGCGCGACCCGGAGTGCAACATCAGCCACACGCCATCCGACTCATCGAGGCACAGCTCGATGAAGTGGTTCCCGGTTCCCAGCGTTCCCAGGTGACCCAGCTGCGGCCCACGGCCGATGTGCTTGTGCTTCGCGACAATCTGCTCGTACCCCGTCACGAGCGACGCCCACGCGGCCGTATGCGTCGCGGGAGCATCCTTCCAGGCGCCACGGTCGTTACGGCCGCCGTTGTCCGTACGGCCGTGGGGAACCGCCGCCTCGATGGCCGAGCGCACCCCGCGCAGCGAGTCCGGCAGCTGCTCCGCGCGCAGCGTCGTGCGCACGGCGATCATCCCGCATCCGATGTCCACGCCCACCGCCGCCGGCACCACCGCACCCACCGTGGGCACCACGCTCCCGACCGTCGCGCCGTAACCGCGGTGCACGTCCGGCATCACCGCGACCCACTTGTGGATGAAGGGCAGGCCCCGGAGGTTGCGAAGCTGCTGCTTCGCCTCGTCCTCGAACGGCACACCCACCGTCCACGCCTTGATGGGGCGACCCGCTTCGTCCGACAGCACTTCGTAGTTCGTGTTCTCGCGGTTCATGGCCTGCACCTTTCGGTCGTTCGCCCGGGCTCTTTCGTCCCGGTCACTTGGGGGAGCTAGAGCAGCCGCCGTGCCAACGCTGTTTCCGGGTAGGGCTCCTGGTCGGGGGTGGAAATCCCTATCCCATGGGATAAATACCTATCCTGATGGCTCAAAAAGCGAAGGTGCGCCGGACGGTCGTGTTCGGGATGCTGGGGACGACGCTGGACACGGGGTCGGGGACGCAGCGGTGGACGCGCTGGCGGCCCACGGTGGCGCTGTGCCAGCAGGAGGACCTGGTGGTGCACCGGCTGGAGCTGCTGCACCCACCCCGGGCCGCGTCCATGGCCACGGGGATTCAGGAGGACATCGCCCAGGTGTCACCGGAGACGGAGGTGCGGCTGACGTCCCTGCCCATCCGCGACCCGTGGAACCTGGAGGAGACGTACGGCGCGCTGTTGGATCACGTGCGCGCGCACCCCTTCCATCCGGAGGAAGAGGACTACCTGGTGCACATCACCACGGGCACGCACATCGCGCAGATCTGCATGTTCCTGTTGGTGGAGAGCCGGCTGATTCCGGGGCGGCTGGTGCAGACGTCGCCGGGAAACGCGGGGAAGCGCTCGGCGACGGGCTCGCACGCCATCATCGACCTGGACCTGTCAAACTACGACACGCTGGCCGCGCGCTTCCGTCAGCAGCAGCGCGAAGGTCTGTCCTTCCTCAAGTCCGGCATCGACACGCACAACGCCGCGTTCAACCGGCTCATCGAGCGCATCGAGCAGGTGGCGGTGCAGTCCCGCGCGCCGCTCCTGCTGACGGGGCCCACGGGGGCGGGCAAGTCGCAGCTCGCCCGGCGCATCTACGCGCTGAAGAAGGCGCGCAACCAGGTGGCGGGCCCGTTCGTGGACCTGAACTGCGCCACGCTGCGCGGCGATGGCGCGATGTCCACGCTCTTCGGCCATGTGAAGGGGTCCTTCACGGGCGCGGTGGGCGACCGGCCTGGGTTGATGCGACAGGCGCACGGGGGCGTGCTGTTCCTGGATGAGATTGGAGAGCTGGGCGCGGACGAGCAGGCCATGCTGCTGCGCGCGTTGGAGGACAAGCGGTTCCTGCCCGTGGGCGCGGACAAGGAGGTGGAGAGCGACTTCCAGCTCATCGCCGGGACCAACCGCGACCTCCAGTTGGATGTGGAGCGGGGCCGCTTCCGCGAGGACCTGCTCGCGCGCATCAACCTGTGGACGTTCCGACTGCCCGCGCTGCGCGAGCGCCCGGAGGACATCGCGCCCAACCTGCTCTTCGAATTGGATCAGGCCTCGCAGGCGCTGGGGACGCGGGTGACGATGAGCAAGGAGGCCCAGGAGCACTTCCTGCGCTTCGCCACGTCGCCAGAGGGACGGTGGAACGGCAACTTCCGCGACCTCAACGCGGCCGTGCTGCGCATGTCCACCCTGGCCAACGGGGGACGGATGACGCGCGAGGTGGTGGAGGAGGAGCTGGAGCGGCTGCGCACGCAGTGGCGGCCGGCGGGGGCCGCGACGGCGGGCACGGAGGATGTGCTGGCGGAGGTGCTGGGCCCGGTGCGCGCGGCGGAGTTGGATCGGTTCGACCGCGTGCAACTGGCGGACGTGGTGGGCGTGTGTCGCTCGGCGCGCTCGCTGTCGGACGCGGGCCGGGCGTTGTTCGCGCAGTCGCGCGCGCAGAAGAAGAGCGTCAATGACGCGGACCGGCTGCGGAAGTACCTGACCCGCTTCGGACTCACCTGGGCGGACGTGAGCGGGCGGGCGGGTCAGGACGCGGATTGACGCACGCTCAGCGGAAGTGCGCCTTCAAGTCACGACACCGCGCCGTGCTCTGGGCTTCGTCGGGCACGACCGCCGAAACCTTCGCGGACGGCGCGGCCACCGGCACGGGCACCCCAGGTGCTTCCTTTCCATCCGCCTGCTGCAACCACGCGGCGGGCACCATGCACTCAATGGAGAGTGGCCCCTGGAACGTGGCGGACAGACCCGCGTCCGCCGTCCGCACCGTGCCGCGCGCCTCGCGTCCGGTGACAGCCAGCTCAACCGTCCCATCATTCGCGAGCAGCAGAGAACCGGACGGCGTGCGGACCTCCGCGGAAGCCATCCCCACCCGCAGGGGCTTCGTCGTCAGCCGCGCCATGGCGTGCTTCTTCTCCGGGAACGTCGGCTCTACAGGCACCAGCACCGCCCACTGACGCCCGTCCCCCGCTTGTGCACTCAGCGCGACCTCCAACGTCGGAGGCGCGGCCCCTTCCGTGAACGTGGCGATGAGCCGCACGGAGGGGGCCTCGAAGGTGCCCGCGTCCGTCCTCACCGAGACGGCGCCCGGCGGTTGGGGACGCTCGGGCGCCTTCAGGGCCGCGGACTTCGCGGGGGACACCGACTCGGCGGTGAGCGTCTCCACCGGTCGCGCCCGTTCCTCCTTCGGCTTCGCGCAGGCCCCGACGAGCAACAGCGCCATCAGGGTCCCTGTCCGCACGCTCAGCACTCCACCCGCAGGAGCATCGCGCTGACGGTGGTGTTGTCGTTCTCCCGCAGCTCGTCCACCGCGCCGGCCGGATCCAGGTCCAGGTAGACGTAGTACGTGTTGAAGGGCAGAGCGGCCGGCACCGTGAAGCCCAGCGAATAGGTGCCCTCCGCGAAGGCCCCCATCGAGTGGCTGAACGTGGCCACGACGTTCGAGGACTCGCTGTACCCGAGCGGCGGCGCCGTCGGGCTCAGGCGCATGCGCATCGAATACGTCCCCGTCGCCGCGTTGCCCAGGTTGCCCACGTAGAACTTCACCGTCGTCGCCGTGTTGCGGCACACAGAACGCGTGAGCGCGGGATCCAACGTCTGCGCCACATCCCCCACCACGCCCATCGCGGCGGGCAACAGGTTGGGCTTCGTCAGCGAATAGCCATACAGGTCGCGCATGCCCTGCGCGTTCGTCGGCCACAGCGTGGAGGACTCATAGCCCCCTGTCACCAGGTGAGGCGGCGACGTGCGCAGGATGCTGTGCCCTCCTTCGTGCTTGAAGCCGAAGAAGTGCCCCGCCTCGTGCACGAACGTGCTCCGTCCCGACGTGCCGAACGCGTTCCCGGTGCGCGGCGTGAAGTCCAGGTCGCTGGCGATGCAGACGTCCGCCTCGTCGATGCCGTTGCTCCCGATGAAGCACACGCCCACCGTGGAGTACGTCACCCCGTTGTTCCCGTCGATGGCTGCCCGGTCGCACAGGCCAAGCTCGTTCTGACCGTCGCTGTGGTCCAACGCGCAGTCCGTCGCCGGATTCACGTTGAAGCCACTGACGATGTGCGACAGGTCGTCCCACTGCCGCAGCCCGTTCCAGTACGCCGTGTTCACGTTGCCGGAGTCCGGGATGCTGCACCGGTTCCGGTACACGACCGGCCCGGAGTACCACTTCACCGGCGAGCCATTGCACGTGTCCCAGGCGGCGGCCCGCGCCTCCAGCCCCACCAGCGCCAGCACCGCGACGAAGCCCGCGAGTCCCATGTTCTTCAAGGCAAGTGTCTTCATGGTGGACCTCAAGGCCGACCGGGCGGGATGTCCCGCTCGGGCTGGGAGGGAGTGAAGCCCTTCGCCGGAACCTGCCCGGACGCGGGCGTCACCGACACGGACAGCGCCGACGCGGTGGCGACCGGCTCCTCGCGGAACGCCCCCGTCACGCGGAGTCCCCGCGCGCGCAGATGGTTCTGCAGCAGGGACACGAACGCCTCACGACCCAGCGCCTCCGGAACCGCGGCCTCCACGCCCGCACGCAGGGCCGGACGCGCGCCCGTCAGGTCCACCGTCTCGAACACCGGCGCCGTCTGCCGCACGCCCGAGGACCCCAGGCCGGACACGAGTCCGCCCTCGGCGCCCACCAGCACCTCGCGCCCGCCCACCGACTCCACGCGGAAGGCCTGTTCGTCGAGCACCGGCGACAGGCTCCATCCGGTGTTGCGCAGGAACACCACGTAGCGCGCGCCCCGGACGAAGCGGGGCACGTGGCTCACCACGAGCTGACGGCCGTCCGGCAGCAACCCGCCCACCTGCTTGAGCCGGAGCTCCCCGGGCGCCTCCCCCAGATGCGTCCGCACGTCCCCCAGCGTCACCACCGTCCACGGGCCCGTGCGTGGGGAGTACTCGGAGCGCAGGTCCATGACGTCCCCCTCCACCACCGCGGCCGTCTGGTCGAGCAGGCTCAACAGGCTGTCCACCGCGTGCGGCGGCCGGAGCGTTTCTTCCGCCACCAGGGGGCGCTCCTGTCGCGCGGAAGTCTCAGGCGGTGCGTCGTCTCCCACGGGAGAAGCACACCCCACCGCGCCGCTCAGGAGCGCCAGCGCGAAGCGCGTCCGGCCCTTCCGTCCGAATGTCGTCCATGGCCTGCCTGCGCGCATCACGTCCGCTCCCTTCGTGTCGTCAATGGATGAGATAGAAGGCGTCCTGCCGGGGTACGAAGAACTTCCATCCTTCGTCCGTCAGGTACGCCGGATCTTCCTGCATCACCGCCACCTGTTGCCCACCCCACTCTGGCACGGCGGTGACGGTGTTGAGCTCCACCGCCAGGTATGACCCCTTGCGCAACACCCGGGGCGCGTCCTGGCGCGAGGCCGCGCGGAAGTCGATGGAGGCGCCCAACGCATGGCCCTGCGCTCCCAGCGGGTGGCTGTACACCTTGGCCTCGATGCCCTTCTGCTTCATCTCCGCCATCGTCGCGTCGTAGACGTCCGCGGACGAGCGCCCCGGCCGCGACGCGCGCAGCATCAACGCGTCCTGGAGCGCGTGCGTGTTCGCCAGCGCGCGCTTGAGCCCCTCCGGCACGTCCCGCTCTCCGTCCCGCAGCACGTAGGCCATCTTCTGCCAGTCCGTGTTCAGCCCCAGCGCCGTGACGCCGAAGTCCACGTGCACCAGGTCCCCGCGCTGGATGACCACCGCCTCGTCCGCCACCGCCAGGAACCCGCGGGAGAAGCCGTCCTTCATCCCCTGCCGCTGCACGCGCAGGTCCGGCTCGAACCACGTGGTGACGCGCGCCTGCCACAGCGCGTCGTACAGCCAGCGGCGCACCTCGCCCACCGTCGTCTTGCCGGGCACCACCACCTCGTTGGAGAGCGCCCGCTTCACCAGCGACTCCGTCAGCACCACCAGGTCGCGGTACGGCGCGAACTCCCCGGGCAGCCGCGTGTCCAGGTACTCCTCGATGAGCGGCGCCGCGCTCACGAAGCGCGCTTGCGCCTGGGGGCCCAACGCCTCCGCCAGCCACTGGTAGGAGTCATGCGTCAGGCTGCGCGTCACCCCGCGCTTGCCGCCCATGCCCAGCGCGATGGTGCGCGGGTGGTACTTCGCCTCCAGTTCCGCGAGCACCTCCTGCGGCTTGCGTGCTTCGTCGGGCCGCTCGAAGAAGCGGTTCACGACCTCCGTGGCGTAGCCCGTCAGCGCGATCCGCTTCAGGCCCGCGTCGCCCGCGTCCACGAAGACGAACACGTCGCGGTTGCCCGCGTAGGGCAGCGGCGGGGCCACCCAGCCCGTGAGGGGATCGTCGTGGAACTCCTCGTTGACGACCACCCACATGCCCACGCCGTGACGGCGCATCATGTCGAGCAGCAGCCCGTGGCGCTCGGTCAGCCAGGACTCGCGCAGGGCCAGCGCCCGCGACGGTGTCGGGACCAGGGCCGGCGGTTCGGAAACGGGGGCTCGGACGGGCGCGGTGGCGCAGGCCATCCAACACCCCAGCAAGGGCCACAGGGCCACACGTGGGCACTTCATGTCGGGAACTCCGGGTCGGGATGAGGGCCTGGAGCGTAGCGCGCTCAACCGAAGTCCTCCGCCCCCGGAACCCTCAAGGCTCCGGGAGCGAAGGACCTGGGGCGCAGCCTGCTTGCTCACCCGCTCGGGCTTCCCCGCTCCCTCGCACTTCCGGGTCCCGTCCCCCCCGGTCCGGGACACCCGGATCCGCCCAGATCGTACGGGCTGGCGGATCCTCTAGAAGTGGGCGGCCCTCCCCCGAAGGCCGCCGTGGAGCGCGGACACCCAAACCGCGCGCGCCGTGACGTCAGTAGCTGGCGACCAGCTCCAGGTCGCTTTCCTCGAAATCGAAGGTCGACACGTTCTCATCCCCCTCGGCGTTGGCCCCAGGCCCCTGGAATCCCCGGGCCTCGCCCTCCGTCCGCACTTCCGCGCCCCCGTTGGTACCGAGCGCCCACATCGCGCCGTCCCCCTGGCTCCACGCTTCGATGCGATACATCGCGTCCCCCCTGGGTGCGGTGTTGCATTTCCACCGTCGCCGCCGCTCACCGTGCCTCGATAATTAGACGCCGATCGGCAAAATCCTTGGGTTGCTCCCCATTCAATTCGGAGGGTGCGCGCCGGCCCGCAGGGCGCGGGCCCGGATTCCGGCCTCTTCGCTCCACCCCGGCTCCCCCTGACGCGCCACGGCTTCGAAGGCCTCCGCCGCCTGGAGCGGGTGGCCCAGCGCCCGGAGCACCAACGCCCGGTTCCACTGGGCCTGGGGATGGTCCGGAACCTCACGCAGCACGCCCTCCAGGATGTGCAGCGCGCCCTCCAGGTTGCCCGCCGCCATCGCCAGCACCGCCCAGTCGCAGTCCCGGTCCACCGAGGGCGCGCTGCGCGACAGGAAGTCCGCGGCCTGACGCAGCTCGCCACGCACGAGGTAGGCCGCCGCGATGCCGTGCAGGTCGCCCTGATCCTCCATCTCCGCCAGTGTCCGCAGGGACACGGGGGGCTCCGTCAGCAGGGCCGCCTTCTCCGGGGTGCCCGTCCTGGCGGGGACATAGGGCAGGTAGCGGTCCGCGGCCGGATAGGCGATGCGCGCCTCCATCCCCCGCGCGGACGCGTCGGCATGCCACGTATCCCCCCACGACAGGCCCGCCGTGGACAGGAACGCACAGAGCGCACCCAGGCCCATGGCCACGAACGCCCCCAGCACCTGACCCTTCCAGCCCCGGAGACTGGCGAAGCGGACCGTGGACCGGGACTCCTCCGGAGGCGCGGGGGCGTCGTTGTGGGCCACCGCGCCACAGAGGGCCTGGACGCTGAGCATCTCCAGTTGCATCGCATCATGCAGACCGCTGGCGCAGGCGCGGCAGAGGGCCAGATGGAGCCGGAAGCGCTCCTCGTCACCCGACTCGAGCTCGCCATCCAGGAACCGGTAGAGCTTCTTGCACCAGAGGTCCATCGCGCGTCGCAGCCCGTGGTCGGGTTGCCGCCTCCCGTCACTCTCGAAACGCGAGCGGGGGGAATCCTTGGTGCCGTTCGCACAAGAAAAATGCGCTGTGCCCGCCCGCCTGCTCTGCCCGTGAGGTGCCCGGGAAGCGCAGGCGGTGCGGGGGGAAACGGGTCAGCGGCGCGGACGGGGGCGCAGCAGCGTCCCACCGGCGCGGCTGGCGCGCGGGCAGGGCCACCGGGGAGCGCTCAGGGCCTCCACCTTCTCGCCTTCCGCGAACCACGGGCAGCAGGAGGCGCAGCCCGGGCAGCGGCGACGGAAGCGGCGCGCGCCCTGGTGCCAGGCGCGTCCTTCCAGGTGCTCGGGCGGTGGGGGCGCGTCGGCCGCGAGGGCGTCACCGGGCCAGTTCGCCGGCACGTCCTCGTCCCAGGAGCCCGGCACGTCCTCGCGCACCCGCCGGGCGGACACCCAGCGCTCGCTCTCCGCGGCGTCCTCCAGCGCCAGCCTCGCCAGCACCTCCAGTTGCAGCAGGTCATGGAAGCGCGCGGCGCACGCCTCGCAACCCGCCAGGTGACCGCGAACGCGGCGTTGGTCCTCCGGGGCCAGCTCCCCATCCAAAAGGGGCCGCAGGTCCTCACACGCGGTGCTCATCGTTCCCTCTCCTGGCGGCGGCGTTCCGCCGTGTCGTGGAGCATGGCCTTGAGGCGGCGGCGGGCGTGGAAGAGCCACGTGCCCACCGTTCCCGCGCTGGGGGTGTTCATCCGACGGGCGATCTCCGCATGGCGCAGGCCGCGCGCATGCAGTTCGAACGCCTGACGCAGCTTCTCATTGAGCCGGGCGACCGCCTGGCGCAACTCATCCTCCGTGACGCACTCCCACTGTTCGGGCTCCGGCGCGTCCTCCGGATCCTCGAAGAGCATGTGGACGTTGTGCAGATCCACCCTCCGGTCCGTCTCAGCGCCCTGCCGCCGGCACTGATCCAGGAACCGGTTGTGCAGCACGCGCACCAGCCACGCCCGCCGCGCCGGCTCCGGCCAGCGCTTGAGACGCTCCCATTGCAGGAGCGCCCGCAACAGCACGTCCTGCACCAGGTCGTCACAATCACTGGCATTGCGCCCACAGACGTTGCGCGCGATGGCGACCAGCACCGGCTGATGGCGGATCGCGAAAGCGGCGAATTCCCCTCCAGAGCCCTCCCGGACAGGGGGCTCCTCCCTCCCTGGCACCATGCGACCGCCTCCCTTCCCTCAGAGAACGCCGAGGGTCGGATTCTTTTTTTCTCACGGATGCGACAAGCGCCAGGACGCTTCTTCTGGCAACGCAGGTGGCAGTGCGGCTGGAACACTTCAACCAGACGCCAATTCCTTGCATGAAATAGACAGACATCCATGAGTTCCCGGATCAATTCCTCTCCATGGGTGCGCCATGCCTCCGGGTATTCCACGCCCCGCCCGAAGCGGGAACGGGCTCCAGCATGCACCAGCCCCTCGCGGGTTCCGGCCGAATTTCGCCGCCGCGGATGGGATGCCGTGACACGTCACGGAGCGACCCTCCTGGTGCGTCACGCGCCGTGGCACGGCCTGTCAGGTCGGCTGGAACGGTCCCCCTGGAATTCCTGTTTCGCCGCATCGGGGCGGACGCCCGCGGGCCCGGGCGCCGGGCCTTCAAGGGCGGCGGGGAGGAAGAGAAGCGCCCCGGGCCCAAACTCCCCCTTGCGTGCGTGGGGAGTCCTTTGGTCCTCTTGGGCACAGCCGTATGCCCATGGAAACCGCCGCCGACAGCCGAGAGTACCGCGTGGTCTTCTTCTGCCCCGCGTCGAACGCCCGGCTCGAGCGGCTGGAGGTCCCGGTGCGTCGGCTGTTGTCGCGCATCCAGGCCCCCCCCGCGGAGCTGGCCCCTCTCACCGAGGCCGGCGCGCTCACGGAGGCCGGGTGGCAGGTGTACCTGGTGCGCTCGCTCACGGAGCGCTCGGCGGCGCAGGCCATGGCCGCCTACGTCAGCGAGGCCACCTGCGCGCTGGCGGCGGAGGTGGACGCGGAGGTGCTGGGCCTCTACGTGGACGTGTCGGGGGACTCGGCGCGCATCTGTCGCTGTGGCCCGGAGGACGGGCCGGAGACCTTCGCCGGACGCCGGCAGGCCGCGCTCAACCGCACCTCCGAGTGGCTGGAGGTCGCCCCCGCGAGCCTGTCCGCCCTGTTCCAGTTGGATCCGCCGGACGCGGAGTACGAACCGGACGCGGATGACCGCTTCGTCGAGGAGAAGCTGCGGGAGGCGCGGACACTGATGGAGCGCTACCGCACGGCGAAATGAGGTCCCGGACCCCGGAGGACCTCGCGGGTCGCTGTGCGCGGTGCTACCTGCCCGCGGCGTGGTGTCTGTGCGCGCAGGTCCCCGTCGTGCCCACGCGCACGGAGCTGCTCGTCATCCGCCACAACAAGGAGGCGGAGAAGAGCACCAACACCGCGCGCATCGCGGCGCTGGCCCTGCCCCGCTGCAGCATCGTGTCCTATGGCGCGCCCGGTCAGCCCTTCGATGCGTCGGTGCTGGGGGACGGCTCGGACACGTGGCTGCTGTTCCCCGACGCGCCGGAGGCCGAAGGGCCCTTGCCCCGGCGGCTCGTGATCATCGACGGAAGCTGGGCGCAGGCCCGGCGCATGGTGCAGCGCGTCCCCGGCCTGCGGCGCCTGCCGGGGATGCGGCTGCCCCCGCCGTCTCCGGACTCCCGCCGCCTGCGCCGTCCGCCGCACCCGGATGGGATGTCCACGCTGGAGGCCATGGCCGGCGCGCTCGCGCGGCTGGAGGGCGAGGACGTGGCGAAGCCGCTCCTCGCGCTGCACGAGCTGATGATCGAACGCGTGCTCGCGAGCCGCGGGCGGCTGGGCTGGGTGGACTACCTCTGAGGTCCGCTCCAGGCGGCCCGCTCAGGAGGCGGTCGCGCGGCGCTTGAGAGGCAGCGTGAGGCACCGGACGCTGCCGTTGCCCCGTTCAAGCGCCGCGATGTCCACGCCCTCCACCTCGATGCCCAGCTCCTTCACCAGCGGCTTGAGTCGCGGCGCGGCGCTCTGCGAGGCCAGCAGCAGCTGGGGGCCCAGGAAGATGTAGTTGGAGATGAAGCACGGGGGTTCGGAGGCGGGCAGCGGGAGGACCTTGCGTCCCCGCCGCGCGAAGAAGCCCTCGAAGGACTCCCACTGCGGTGCCTGCGCTGGCGTGAGCACGCGCACGGGCAGGTGCTTCAGGAACGAGCGGGCCACCACCGCCCGGGGCCCGAGCACGTTGAAGGCCAGGTCCAGGTGGATGATGCCCAGGTGCTCGGGGATGCTGACGGCCCCCACCTCCTGGAAGCCCGCGCTCCAGGCCGTGTCCACGAACCCCTGGAGGGCGCGCGCGTCGCTGCGCAGCCCCAGGTTGACGAGGATCCGCGCCTCGTCGAGCAGGAAGACGTCCCCGAACTCCAGGCCGGCCCCGGCTCGCTCCGCCGAAGCCGCTTCGCGTGGACCGCCGTGGATCAGCTCCGCCAGCGCCGCATGCGTCGCGTCGAACTCGGCGATGCGCGCGGCGAAGGCCGCGGTGCCCGTCACCAACTGACGGCCCACGACCGCGGCCGTGTCCCGCACGAACACCCGGTTCACCGAGGCGTCGCTCACCGCGCGCGCGGACTCCGGAAGGAAGTCCCCCAGGTCGAAGAGCCGGCACCCGAAGCGGGTCAGCGCCTCGCACAGCCGGCCGGAGGCGTCCTCCGCCTCCTGACGGGAGACAGCGCCGAGGAACCCCACCGCGGAGGCCTCCAGCGCGGTCGCGACCTCGAGCGTCGCCGGGCGGCACACCGCGACGCACTCCAGCTGTGCCGACTCCGACCAGCACTCGATTCCAGTCAACGTCATCCGCAACCACCCGTGGGTCCGCAGCGCCCAGCCCCGAATCCTTTTGGAACTCAAGGATTCCACCGACAGTTCACCTAGAAGTGTCCTCCATGCTAAACGACAATTACTAGATTTGTCTTTTATTCCAACAGTAGCGGAATTTCGACCTGTCCATCCTGACCTACATGAAGCCCTCGACACCGTCCGCCGTCCGCTCCCGGGAAGAACTTGTCGCGTGGCTGCGGGACTACGTGGCCCGGAGCACGGACCTGGCCGTGGAGGCCATCGACGCGGACACGCCCTTCGTCGACTACGGGCTGACGTCGAAGGACGCGGTCTTCCTCTCCGGGGAATTGGGCGAATGGCTGGGGCGGGACGTGTCCCCCACCCTCGTCTGGCAGCACCCGACCATCACCGCCGTGAGCCTGCACCTGGGGTGCGCTCCGGAGCCGGAGCGCCCGGCGGCGAAGGTGCTTCCGGCGGCGGTTTCGGAGGGCGCCATCGCCATCGTGTCGCTGGGGTGCCGCTTCCCGGGGGCGCCCACGCCTGAGGCGTTCTGGAGCCTGCTTCAGCGCGGCGGCGATGCCATCACCGAAGTCCCCGCGGACCGGTGGGACACGCAGCGCTACTACCACCCGGACCCGACGCACCCCGGGACGATGAACACGCGCTGGGGCGGGTTCCTGGAGCAGGTGGACGGGTTTGATCCGCTGTTCTTCGGCATCTCGCCCCATGAGGCGGCGCGGATGGATCCGCAGCAGCGGTTGCTGCTGGAGGTGGCCTGGGAGGCGCTGGAGCGCGGAGGGCAGGCGCCGCACGCGCTCCGGGGCAGCCGCACGGGCGTGTTCGTGGGCATCAGCAGCAGCGACTACGCGCAGCGACAGTTCGGAGACCCGTCACTGCTGGACGCGTACGCGGGCACGGGCAACGCGCACAGCATCGCGGCCAACCGGCTGTCGTACCTGTTGGGCCTGAGGGGCCCGAGCATGGCGGTGGACACCGCGTGCTCCTCCTCGCTGGTGGGCCTCCACCTCGCCTGCCAGAGCCTGCGCGTCGGCGAGTGCGACCTGGCGCTCGCGGGCGGCGTGAACCTCATCCTCAACCCGGATCTCAACATCGCCTTTACGCGGGCGGGGATGATGGCGCCGGACGGGCGCTGCAAGACCTTCGACGCGGCGGCGGATGGCTACGTGCGCTCCGAGGGCTGCGGCGTCGTCGTGCTCAAGCGGCTGGCGGACGCGCAGGCCGCGGGGGACGCCATCCTCGCGGTCGTCCACGGCTCGGCGGTCAACCATGACGGGCCCAGCAACGGGCTCACCGCGCCCAACGGCTTCGCGCAGCAGGAGGTCATCCAGCAGGCGCTGCGACAGGCCGGGCTGTCCGCCGGAGATATCAGCTACGTCGAGGCACATGGCACCGGCACGACGCTGGGAGACCCCATCGAGCTGGAGGCGCTCAAGGCCGCGCTTCGGCCCGGGGGACGCGCCGAACAGCGCTGCCTCGTCGGTTCGGTGAAGGCGAACATCGGGCACCTGGAGTCGGCGGCGGGCATCGCGGGGCTGGTGAAGATCGTCCTCGCGCTCCAGCACTCGGAGATCCCTCCGCAGGTGCACTTCCGCACGCTCAACCCGCACGTCTCGCTGGATCCGGCTGCGTTCCACATCCCGACCCGCCGCGAGCCGTGGACGTCGGAGACAGGGGCGCGCTTCGCGGGGCTCAGCTCATTCGGTTTCGGCGGCGCCAACGCGCACGTCATCGTGGGCGAGGCCCCGCGCCGGGCCTCCACCGCCACGGCCGCTCCCGAGCGCGCGCACCACCTGCTGACGCTGTCGGCCCGGACCGCGCCGGCCCTGCGCGAGCTGGTCCAGCGCTATCAGTCCCGGCTCTCCGCACCGGACGCGCCAGCACTGGCGGACGTCTGCTTCACGGCCAACACCGGACGCGACGCCTGGGCCCACCGCTTCAGCACCACGGCGGGCTTCCTCCCGGAGCTGTCCGCGCAGCTCGATGCGTTCCTGAACAGCCGCCCCCTCCCCGGCCAGCACCAGGGCGAGGTCCAGCGGAGCGCCCAGCCACGGGTGGTCTTCCTCTTCCCGGGTCAGGGCGCGCAGTACGCGGGCATGGGGCGCCAGCTCTTCGACAGCGAGCCCGTCTTCCGTGAAGCGCTGGAGCGGTGTGATGCGCTGCTGCGTCCGCACCTCGATGTGCCCCTGTTGTCCGTTCTGTATCCGGCCCCTGGCGAAGACGCCGAACGGATCCACCAGACGCGCTACTGCCAACCGGCCCTGTTCGCGCTCGGCTACGCGCTGTCGGAGCTCTGGCGCTCCTGGGGCGTGAAGCCGGACGCCGTGATGGGACACAGCGTGGGCGAGTACGTCGCGGCCCATGTCGCGGGAGTGCTCGGGCTGGAGGACGCCTTGCGCCTCCTCGCGACGCGCAGCCGCCTCATCCAGGCCCTGCCCCAGGACGGCACCATGGCCGCGGTGCTGGCCGACGAGGCCACGGTGCGCGCCGCGCTGACAGATGAACGGGACGTGGAGATCGCCGCCATCAATGGCCCGCGCCACGTCGTCATCTCCGGAGCGCGGCCCGCGGTGCAGCGGGTCGTGGAGGGCCTGCAGGCCCGGAGCATCGACTCGCGTCCGCTCACCGTCTCGCATGCGTTCCACTCGGCGCGGATGGACCCCATGCTCGCGGAGTTCGAGCAGGCGGCGCGCGCCATCGCGTTCCAGGCCCCGTCCCTGCCGCTCATCTCCAACCTCACCGGCACCGTGCTGAAGACGGCACCGGACGCGGGCTACTGGCGGCGCCACGTGCGCGAACCGGTCCAGTTCCTCAAGAGCATCGAACACGCGGCCCACGCGGGCCCGGCGGTGTTCATCGAGCTGGGCCCCAACGACACGCTGCTCGGCATGGCGAAGCGCTGCCTGTCCGAGGGCGCGAACCTCTGGCTGCCCAGCCTCAAGAAGCACCAGGACGATGGGCGGACGCTGCTGGGGAGCCTGGGCGCGCTGTTCGTCCGGGGCGTCTCCGTCGACCTGAAGCAGGTGGACCGCGCCTCCGCGCGCCAGCGCGTGCCGCTCCCGACCTATCCCTTCGAGCGCCAGCGGTGCTGGCTGGAGAACCGTTCCGTGGATCCCGTGGCCCCGCCGCAGAAGACCCTCCCGTCGACCGCTCCCGCCCTGTCCCGCCGCGCGCGGATCCAGGACGCACTCCGTTCGATGGTGGCCCGCCTGCTGCAAATGCCCCCGGAGCGGATGGGCCCGGACACACCCTTCCTGGAGCTGGGCGCGGACTCCATCGTGCTGATGGACGCCATCCGCAACGTGGAGAAGCTCTTCGGCCTCAAGCTGTCCATCCGCCAGGTCTTCGAGGAGCTGACCACGCTGGACGCCATGGCCGGCCACCTGGACCAGACCCTGCCCGACAGCTTCACCATCGCGGAGCCCGCCGCGCCCGCGCGCACCGCCCATGTGGAGCCCCAGGCCGCCGCGCCCCAGGCCGCTTCCACCGAGGCACCGGAAGGCTCCCTGGAGCAGATCATCCAGGTGCAGCTTCAGTTGATGAAGCAGCAACTGGCGCTGCTCGGCGCGAAGGGCGCGGCGGTTCCCAGCGTGGAGGCCCTCTCGCGTCCCGAGACCGCACCCGTGGCCCCCGTCGTGACCGTGCGGCCCGCGTCAGCGCCGACCGGTCCCGCGGCCTTTTCCGTGGGCACGGCGGACGCTGAGCCCGTACGGGAGCTGCCTCCCCAGCAGCAGCGCTTCCTGGAGTCCTTCATCGCGCGCTACACGCGCCGCACGCAGGGCTCGAAGCAGAACGCGATCCGCCATCGCGGCCGGTGGAGCGACGTGCGCTGGCAGATGAACTTCCGGCCGGAGGTGAAGGAGCTCTGCTACCCCATCGTCAGCACCCGCTCGCACGGGTCGCGCGTCTGGGACGTGGACGGCAACGAGTTCATCGACCTGTCCATGGGCTTCGGCGTGCACCTGTTCGGGCACAACCCGCCGTTCATCATCGAGGCGATGCAGCAGCGGCTGGCCCAGGGCATGGAGCTGGGCACGCAGTCGGATCTCGCGGGCGAGGCGGCGGAGCTCATCTGCGAACTGACCGGCATGAAGCGCGTCACCTTCTGCAACTCCGGGACGGAGGCGGTGATGACGGCGCTGCGCGTGGCCCGCGCGGCGACCGGGCGCTCGAAGATCGTGATGTTCACGTCGTCCTACCATGGCCACTCCGACGGGACGCTGGTCGTGGGCCGCATGGTCGGCGGCAAGCCGCAGTCGCTTCCCATGGCCTCCGGCGTCGCCCAGCACATCGCGGACGACGTGCTCGTGCTGCCCTATGGCGAGGAGCGGACGCTGGAGCTCATCCGCGAACACCTGCACGAACTGGCCGCCGTGCTCGTGGAGCCGGTGCAGAGCCGCCGCCCCCAGGTGCAGCCCCGCGCCTTCCTGAAGACCCTCCGGGAGCTGACCCGCGAGGCGCACGTGCCCCTCATCTTCGATGAGATCATCACCGGCTTCCGGCTCCATCCGGGCGGCGCGCAGGCGTGGTACGGCATCGAGGCCGACATCACGACGTACGGGAAGATTCTGGGCGGAGGCATGCCCCTGGGCGTCGTGGCGGATCGCGGCGGCTTCGTGGACCGCATCGACGGGGGCGACTGGCGCTATGGAGACGCGTCCCATCCCGTCCAGGGAACGACCTTCGCTGCGGGCACCTTCTGCAAGCACCCACTGACGATGGCGGCGACGCTCGCCACCCTCCGGCACCTGAAGCGCGAAGGCCCCGGCCTCCAGGAGCGCCTGAACCAGCGGGCCGCGAAGCTCGCGGAGCGGATCAACGCTGTCTTCGAGCGCGAGCAGGTCCCCATCACGATGGTGCACGGCGGGTCGGTGCTCCGCTTCACCTCGGCCGGCAACTCCAGCTACCTCTACCAGCCGCTGGAGATGGACCTGTTCTTCAGCCAGCTCATCGACCGGGGCATCTACATCTGGGAGGGCCGCACGTGCATGCTCTCCACCGCGCACACCGACGCGGACCTCGACACCCTCGTGCGCGTGGTGGCCCAGAGCGTGGCCGAGCTGCGCGAAGGCGGCTTCTGGCCCCGGACCCACACCCCGGAGGCCCCCCGCCCGGCCGAGAGCACGCCGGAGGAGCCCGCGCTTCCCGCGAACGTGCTGCCGACCACGGAGGCCCAGCAGCAACTGTGGATCCTCTCGCAGATGAACGCGGGCGGCTCCAGCGCCTACAACCTTTCGCTCAGCCTGCGCCTGTCGGGAGTCCTCCAGGTGGAGCTGCTCCAGCGCTCACTCCAGTACGTCGTGGATCGCCACGAGGCGCTGCGCATCCAGTTGGAGGAGACCGGAGAGCAGCAGCGCATCCTCCCGCAGCTCACCGTGGGCCTGCCACTGCACGACCTGTCCGCGCTGTCTCCGGACGAGCAGTCCACCCAGCTTACGGCTTGGTACGAAACGGAAGCCCAGTCCCCGTTCGACCTGCACCGGGGGCCGCTGGTCCGCGCGCACCTGCTCAAGCTGAGCCCGCATGATCACCTGTTCGTCCTGACGGCCCACCACGTGGTGGTGGATGGCTGGTCCCTGGGCATCCTCGTGCAGGAGATCGCCCAGCACTATTCAGCGATCCACGAGGGCCGCAGCGCCATCCGTCCCCGGCCTCTCCAGTTCAGCGACCATGTCCGCTGGATGCGGCGGCAGGCCCAGACGCCGGAGATGGCCGCGCACGAGCGTTACTGGCTGGAGCAGCGCGTGGACGCGGTGCCCACCCTGGAGCTGCCCACCGACCACGGCCGTCCTGCCCTGCGCAGCTACCGGGGCGCGCGCGAAACGGTGCGACTGTCGTCGTCCCTCACCCGCTCCGTGCGGGAGCTGGCGCAACAGCAGCAATCCACCCTCTTCATCCTGCTGCTCTCCGCGTACACCACCTTCCTGCACCGGCTGACGGGCCAGGACGAGCTGCTGGTGGGCATCCCCACCGGCGGTCGGGAGCTGGAGGACAGCGAGCATCTGGTCGCCTACTGCGCGCACCTGCTGCCCATCGTCAGCCACGCGAGGGGGGAGCAGTCCTTCCCGAAGTACCTCCAGGGTCTCAAGCAGACGCTGTGGAGCGCCTATGAGCACCAGTCGTATCCCTTCGCCCGGTTGCTCCACCGGCTGAACCTGCCGCGCAGCACCAGCCACAACCCGCTGGTCAACGTGACGTTCAACCTGGAGCGCCCCCTGGCCGCCGCGAAGATGAGCGGACTGCGCACGGACTTCCATTCCCAGCCCATCCGCTTCGCGGCCTTCGACCTGAGCCTCAACGCCATCGAGGTCGAGGACGGGCTCGTTCTGGACTTCGAATACAACACCGACCTGTTCGATGCCGGGACGCTCCAGCGCTGGACGCGCGGCTTCTACACGCTGCTGGAGGGACTGGTCGCAGACCCGCGACGCCGGCTGGCGGACCTGCCCCTGCTCTCCCCCGCCGAGCGCCACCACCTGCTCACCGCGTGGAACCAGACCCGGGCGCCCTATCGCAAGGACCTGCTGGTCCACGAAATCATCGAGAAGAAGGCCGCCGCGCGCCCGGACAAGGTCGCGGTGGAGTTCGACGGTCAGCTCCTGACGTATGCCGACCTCAACGGGCAGGCGAACCGGCTGGCGTACCACCTGCGCGAGCTGGGAGTCGGGCCCGGTGTGCTCGTGGGCTCGTTCCTGGAGCGCTCGCCCGAGGTGCTCGTCACCCTGATGGCCATTCTCAAGGCAGGCGGCGCCTTCGTGCCGCTGGATCCGGGGCTGCCCCTGGAGCGGCTGAAGTACCTGCTGGAGGACTCGCGCGTCGCGGTGGTGGTGACGCAAGGAGCGCTGCTGGAGCTGCTGCCCGTACACGACGCGAAGGTCCTCTGCCTGGATCAGGATGCGCCCGTGCTCGCGGCCTGGCCGGTCACGGACCTGGAGAACCTCGCGTCACCGGACTCGCCCGCCTACGTCATCTACACCTCCGGCTCCACGGGTGAACCCAAGGGCGTGTCCGTGGGTCATGGCGCGCTGGTGGTCCACTGCCAGGACGTGCGCGACCACTACCGGCACTCCGCGAACGACAAGATGTTGCAGTTCGCGTCGTTCAACTTCGATGCGTCGCTGGAGCAGATCCTTCCGCTCTTCATGGTCGGCGCCACGGTGGTGCTGCGGGGCCCGGAGGTCTGGACCGCCGAGGAGCTGCCGCGCCGCATCGTCGAGCAGCAGCTCACGGTGCTGAACTTCCCGACGGCCTACTGGCAGCAGGTGACGCAGCGCTGGAGCGAGTCGCCGCAGGAGCTGGGCGGCCACCGCGTGCGACTGATCATCATTGGCGGGGACACCATCCTCCCCAAGGTGCTGGAGCTGTGGCAGCGCGGGCCCCTGGGCTCGGTGCGGCTGCTCAATGCATATGGCCCCACGGAGGCGGTCATCACCGCGACCACCTTCGAGGTGCCCTCGGCCACGACTCCGTCCCAGGCGAGCGCACGCGTTCCCATTGGCCGTCCGCGCTCCAACCGCACCTTCTACATGTTGGACAAGTACGGCGAGCCGGTGCCCCTGGGCGTAGCGGGAGAACTCCACATCGGCGGCGAGCTGCTGGCCCAGGGCTACCTGCACCGCCCGGAGCTGACGGCGCAGCGCTTCATTCCGGATCCGTTCAGCGACAAGCCCGGCGCGCGGCTCTACAAGACGGGCGACCTGGCGCGCTACCTGCCCGACGGCACGCTCGACTTCCTGGGGCGGACCGACCACCAGGTGAAGGTGCGCGGCTTCCGCATCGAGCTGGGGGAGATTGAAGCGGCCCTGAGCCGGCACCCCTCCGTCCAGGAGGTCATCGTCACCGTGCGCGAGGAGAAGGACGTGGACGCGGCGGGGCACGACAAGCGGCTGGTCGCGTACGTCGTTCCCACGGCGCCCGACGCCGTGACGCCCACCGCGCTGCGCCAGTTCCTCCAGGAGAAGCTGCCGGACTACATGATCCCGGCCTTCTTCGTCCTGCTGACGGCCATGCCGCTCACCGCGAGCGGCAAGCTGGACCGGCGCTCACTCCCCGCGCCCGACCCGGCCACCAGCGCGCCCACGAAGCCGTTCGTCGCGCCGCGCAGCCCGACGGAGCAGGCGCTGTCGGAGGTGTGGATGAAGGCGCTGCGGCTGCAACGCGTGGGCGTCCACGACGACTTCTTCGAACTGGGCGGCGACTCGCTGCTCGCGACGCAGGTGGCCTCGCGCATCCGCGAGTCGCTGCGGTTGGATCTCTCCCTGGAGCGCATGTTCCAGGCCCCCACCATCGCGGGCCTCGCCGAGTACCTGGACACCCTGACCTGGGCCGCGAAGGCCATACCACCCGTGTCCGCTTCGGAAGCGAACCGTGAGGAGGGCGAGCTGTGAGCGGCCTGGATGAACTGCTGACGCAGCTCCGCAAGCAGGACGTGCGGCTGTGGATGGAAGGCGAACGCCTGCGCTTCAGCGCGCCTCCGGGCGTGATGACCCCGGAGCTGACGGGGCGGATGAAGGAGCGCAAGGAGGAGATCACCGCGTTCCTGCGCCAGGCGGGACAGTCACTCCAGGCCGCCGCGGAGCTCATCCCGACGGGGCCGCGCGAAGGGGACGTGCCGCTGTCTTCCGGACAGCAGCGCCTGTGGTTCCTGGAACAGCTCCAGGGACCGAGCGGCGCGTACAACATGCCCGCGGCCCTGCGCCTTGAGGGCGTGCTCGATGTGGACGCGCTTCGCCGGAGCCTGGAGGAGATCGTCCGTCGTCACGACATCCTCCGGACGACCTACGCCCAGGCGCAGGGACGTCCCGTGCAGCGCATCCAGCCTGTCGCGCCCGTGCCGCTGCCACGCGTGGACCTCCAGGCACTGCCTGCGGACATGAGGAGCGCGGAGGTCCGGCGGCTCGCGGCGGAGGAGGCGCGCAAGGCCTTCGAGCTGTCGCGCGACCTGCCGCTGCGGTTGTGCCTGCTCCAGCTCGATGCCCGCGAACACGTGCTGCTGCTCACGCTGCACCACATCGCTTCGGACGGTTGGTCCATCGGGGTGCTGGTCCGCGAGCTGGCGGAGCTCTACCGGGCCTTCACCACCGGCACGGCGCCGTCACTGCCCGAGCTGTCGCTCCGCTACGCGGACTTCGCGCACTGGCAGCAGGAGCGCGCCACGGGCGGCGCCATGCAGCCGCAGCTCACGTTCTGGAAGGAGCATCTGGCCGGCGCTCCGGGCCTGCTGGAGCTGCCCACCGACCGTCCCCGTCCCGCCGCGCAGCGCTTCCAGGGCGCCACGCGGCGCTTCACCGTGCCCGCGGAACTCGTCGCGCGGCTCAAGGCACGCGGACGTGAGGCGGAGTCCACGCTGTTCATGACGCTGCTGGCGACCTTCGGCGTGCTGCTGTCGCGCCACAGCCGGCAGAAGGACCTGGTGGTGGGCTTCCCCATCGCCAACCGGCTGCCGCAGACGGAGCCGCTCATCGGCCTGTTCGTCAACACGCTGCCCCTTCGCCTCAAGCTGGACGGGGAACCCTCGTTCTCGGAGCTGCTGGGACAGGTGCGCCGCACCACGCTCGCGGCCTCCGTCCATCAAGCGCTGCCCTTCGAGCAGTTGGTCGAAGCGCTCCAGCCGACCCGCGCGCTGAGCCACTCGCCGCTCTTCCAGGTGCTGTTCACACTCCAGAACACGCCCACCGAGCCGCTGACCCTGCCCGGGCTCGCGATTGAACAGCTGGAGATCGAAAGCGGCACGTCGCAGTTCGACCTCTCGCTCTCCATGAACGAGACGCCGCACGGGCTCGTCAGCGACCTGACCTTCGACACCGACCTGTTCGACGCCGCGACCCTCGAACGGATGACGGGACACTTCCTGTCCCTGCTCACCGCCGTGGCGGACAACCCCGCGCAGCCCGTCTCCCGGATGCCCCTGCTCACCGAGCCCGAGCGGACGCTCCTGCTGCGCGACTGGAACGCCACGTCCCGCGAGGTGGCACCTTCGCAGGGCCTGCACGGCCTGTTTGAAGTCCAGGCCGCACGACGCCCGGACGCCATCGCCGCCCGCTTCGAAGCGCAGGCGCTGAGCTACGGTGAGCTGGAGGCGCGCTCCAACCGACTGGCGCACCACCTGCGCTCCCTGGGCGTCGAGCCGGGACAGCGGGTCGGCATCTTCATGGAGCGTTCCCTGGAGCTGCTCGTGGGACTGCTCGGCATCCTCAAGGCCGGCGCGGCGTACGTGCCGCTGGATCCGCTCTACCCCGAAGAGCGTCGGGCCCACATCCTGGAGGACAGTGGCGTGGCGCTGCTCGTGACCGAGCCAGCACTGGCCGCGCAAGCCCCGACGCACCAGGTCCGGACGGTCCTGCTGGCGGACGCGGAACAGGCCTCTTCGGATCCGCTGCACCTGTCGCTGTCCGGTGAGCACCTGGCCTATGTGCTCTACACGTCGGGCTCCACCGGGAAACCCAAGGGCGTGGCGGTGCCCCACCGCGCGGTCACCAACTTCATGGCGTCGATGCAGCGCGAGCCCGGCATCACCGACGCCGACACGCTCTTCGCGGTGACGACCATCGCCTTCGACATCTCCGTGCTGGAGCTGTTCCTGCCCCTGAGCGTCGGCGCGCGCGTGGTCATCGCCAGCCGGGAGACGGCCGTGGATGGCACGCGACTGCTTCCCGCGCTCGCGGCCAGCGGCGCCACCGTGATGCAGGCCACGCCCTCCACGTGGCGGATGATGCTCGCGCTGGGCTGGGCCGGGGACTCGCGGCTCAAGATGCTGTGCGGTGGCGAGGCCCTTCCCCCGGAGCTGATTGCGCCGCTGCGGGCCCGGGGTGCATCGCTGTGGAACATGTACGGCCCCACGGAGACCACCATCTGGTCCACCGTGTCGCGCGTGGAGGAGCAGGCCCGGCTCACGATCGGCCGACCCATCGACAACACGCGGGTGTACGTGCTCGACGCGTGGCTCCAGCCCGTTCCCGTGGGCGTGGTGGGCATGCTGTACATCGGCGGACTCGGGGTGGCCCAGGGCTACCTCCACCGTCCGGACCTGACCGCTGAGCGCTTCGTGCCGGATCCCTTCAGCCGTGAGCCCGGAGCCCGGCTGTACTGCACGGGTGACGGCGTGCGCGTCCTGCCGGATGGCGCCCTGGCCTACGTGGGCCGCGAGGACGGGCAGATCAAGCTGCGCGGCCACCGCATCGAGCTGGGAGAGATTGAAGCGCGGCTGAGCCTGCACCCCGGCGTCCACGAGGTGGCGGTGCGGGTGTGGGAACTCGCGGGCAGCTCGGAGCTGGTGGCCTATTTCCAGCCCGGCACTGGCGACGCTCCGGAGGCCCAGGCGCTCCGGGAGCACCTGCGCTCGCATCTGCCGGCCTACATGATTCCGTCGCACTTCGTGGCGCTGGAGTCCTTCCCTCGCACGGCGAACGGCAAGCTCGACCGCAAGGCCCTGCCCTCGCCCACGCCGTCCCAGCGCGCGACCGCCGCGTTCGAGCCGCCGCGCACGCCTCTGGAGATCCGCCTCGCGGAGATCTGGCGCGAGGTGCTGGGCGTGGAGCGCGTCGGCCTGCACGAGGACTTCTTTGAACTTGGCGGTCATTCGATGAAGGCCGTGCAGATCCTCGCCCGCGTGCAGGAGGCCTGGAGCGTGGACGTGTCCCTGCGCGTCCTCTTCGAACGGCCCACCCTGGAAGCCATGGCGAAGCACCTGGAGGCGCGGCAGCAGGGCACGCCTTCCGTGACACCGCCTCCGCTCGTCGCGCGCCCCCGACAGGCCCGCCGCGTCCAGGCCACCTCCCGCGCCGACCTCAACCTGCCCGAGTCCCCCAACAAAGGGGACTGAAGGCAGCCCTTCCTTCTTCACGGGCCCCGCCGGTGTGGCGCGCAAGGCCAGTCCTCGCGCCCTCACGGGGCCCTACCTGATTTCCGATCACGCCCATGAACGCTGAAACCTTCGTCTTCCCCGTCTCGTTCGCCCAGCAGCGGCTGTGGTTCCTGCACCTGATGCAGCCGGACAACCCGAGCTACAACATCGCGGGGGCCGTGCGGCTCCAGGGTGTGCTCGACGTCGGCGCGCTCCAGCGGACCTTCGACGCGATGGTGGAGCGGCATGAATCGCTGCGCACCACGTTCGCGCAGGAGGCGGGACATCCCGTCCAGGTCGTCGCGACGGAGGGCACCGCGCCCGTCGTGCTCGTGGACCTGCAAGCGCTCCCCGAAGCCGAGCGTGAAGAGGCGGCCCGCCAGGGCACCACGGAGGAGACGCGCCGTCCCTTCGACCTGATGCGCGGCCCCCTGCTGCGCGCGCACCTGTTCCGCCTCACCACGACGGACCACGTCCTCGTGATGACGATGCACCACATCATCTCGGATGGTGGCTCGCTGGGCATCCTCATCCAGGAGGTAGCGCAGCTCTACGCGGCCTTCTCCTCGGGCCGTGAGCCGGAGCTGGAGCCCCTGCCCATCCAGTACGCGGACTATGCCCAGTGGCAGCGCGAGTGGCTGAGCACCGAAGGCGTGCTCACCGAGCACGTGGCCTATTGGAAGAAGCAGCTCGCGGGCGCGTCCCTGCTGCAACTGCCCACCGACCACCCGCGCCCGGCCATCCAGACCCAGCGCGGCGCGCTGCTGCCCCTGCACCTGCCGTCCAGGCTCGTGGCGGAGTTGCAGCGGCTGAGCCAGCGCGAGCGGGCCACGCTGTTCATGACGCTGCTGGCGTCATTCCAGGCCCTGCTGTCGCGGTACACCCATCAGCACGACATCCTCGTGGGCGCGCCGCAGAACAGCCGGGGCCGCGTTCAGACCGAAGGACTCATCGGCCTGTTCGTCAACACGCTGGTCCTTCGCGGCGACCTGTCCGGCAACCCCACCTTCCGCGAGCTGCTCCAGCGCACCCGCGAGACGACGCTGGCGGCCTACTCTCACCAGGACATCCCCTTCGAGCGGCTGGTGGACGAGGTGCAGCCGGAGCGAAACCTGGCCTACACCCCGCTGTTCCAGGTCGCGTTCAACCTCCAGGCCCAGGCGCCGCAGGCGCTGGTCCTCCCCGGCGCGAAGATTGTCCCCATCGAGGTGGAGACAGGCACCGCGAAGTTCGACCTGACGCTGGACCTCCAGGAGAGCGCGGACGGGCTGCGCGGCTTCTTCGAATACAACCGCGACCTGTTCGAGCCCTCCACGATGGAGCGGATGCGCGGGCACTTCCAGACGCTGCTCGAAGGCATCGTCGCGCAGCCGGATGCGCGGCTGGAGTCCCTGCCCCTGCTGACGCAGCCCGAGCGCCACCAACTGCTCGACGTCTGGCCCGTCCTCAAGGACTTCTCCGGCCGGGACTGTCTGCACCAGCGCTTCGAGGCCCAGGTCCGCAGACGCCCTGACGCCATCGCCGTGGTGGGCGACGGCGAGCGCCTGACCTACGCGGAGCTGGACGCCCGCGCCAACCAGCTTGCCCATGCGCTGCTGGCGCGTGGACTCGCACCTGAAACCCTGGTGGGCCTGTGCGTGGAGCGCTCGCTGGCCACGGTGGTGGGCATCCTGGGCATCCTGAAGGCAGGCGGCGCCTACGTGCCGCTCGACCCGACGTACCCCGCGGACCGGCTGGCCTTCATGGTCGAAGACAGCCGGATGCCGCTGGTCATCACGCAGCGCGCCCTGGTCGAACGCCTGCCGGCGAGCGGCACGGAGCTGTTCGTGCTGGAGGAGGCCTCGGAGCTGCTCGCGGGGCAACCCACCCGGGCGCCGGGCCTCGCGCTCGACAGCGACCACCTGGCCTACGTCATCTACACCTCCGGTTCGACGGGCCTGCCCAAGGGTTCGCTGCTGCCGCACCGCAACGTCACCCGGCTCTTCGAGGCGACGGAAGAGTGGTTCCACTTCGACGAGAAGGACGTCTGGACGCTGTTCCACTCCTACGCGTTCGACTTCTCCGTCTGGGAATTGTGGGGCGCGCTGCTGCACGGCGGCCGGCTGGTCATCGTCCCGTACCTCGTCTCGCGCTCGCCGGATGCCTTCTACGAGCTGCTGAGCCAGGAGCGCGTCACGGTGCTGAACCAGACGCCCGCGGCCTTCCGCCAGCTCATCCAGGCCGAGGAGCGCAGCGAGTCCGGCCCGCGTCCGCTCGCCCTGCGCTACGTCATCTTCGGCGGCGAAGCGCTGGAGCCCGCGAGCCTCGTGCCCTGGTTCCGCAGGCACGGCGACACGCAGCCCCGGCTCATCAACATGTACGGCATCACCGAGACGACGGTGCACGTCACCTACCGTCCGATGAGCATGACGGAGGCGGAGCGCACGCAGCAGAGCCCCATCGGCGTGGCCATCCCGGACCTCCAGCTCTACGTGCTGGATGCGCGCCTGGAGCCCGTGCCCGTGGGCGTCGCGGGGGAGATCTTCGTGGGCGGCGCGGGGCTCGCGCGCGGCTACCTGGGCCGGCCCGCGCTCACCGCGGAGCGCTTCATCCCCCACCCGTACAGCCGCACGCCCGGTGCCGCGCTCTACCGCACCGGCGACCTGGCGCGCTTCACGAAGGACGGACAGCTGGAGTACCTGGGGCGCATCGACCATCAGGTGAAGATCCGCGGGTTCCGCATCGAGCTGAGCGAAATCCAAATCGTCCTCAGCCTGCACCCGGCGGTGCGCGAAGCCCTGGTGCTGGTGCGCGAGGACGTGCCCGGCAACAAGTCGCTGGTGGCCTACGTGGCCGCGCCGAAGGAGAGCACGCCCAGCATCAATGACTTGCGGCAGTACCTGCTCGGGAAGCTCCCGGACTACATGGTGCCGGGCGCCTTCGTGATGCTGGAGCAGTTCCCGCTGACCGCGAACGGCAAGGTGGACCGCAAGGCCCTGCCCACGCCGGATCAGTCCCGTCCCGACCTGGGCACGCAGTACGTCGCCCCCCGCACGCGTCCGGAGGAGGTCCTCTGCGCCATCTGGGCCGAGGTGCTGGACGTGGAGCGCGTGGGCATCCACGACAACTTCTTCGCGCTGGGCGGCGACTCCATCCTCAGCATCCAGGTGCTGACGCTGGCGCAGCGCGAGGGCATCCGCTTCTCGCTCCAGCAGCTCTTCCAACACCAGACGGTGGCGACCCTGCTCCAGGCCGCGGAGGTCCGCGCGGCCACGACGGAGGAGCTGCCGCGCACCGAGCCGTTCAGCCTCATCACGCCGGAGGACCGCGCCCGGCTGCCCGCCGACGTCGAGGACGCCTACCCGCTGGCCCGCATCCAGGCGGGAATGCTGTACCACATGGCGTTGGCGCCAAACTCCAACATCTACCACAACACCGACAGCTTCCATTTGCGGCTGCGCGTCCCGTTGGATCCGGTGCGCTTCGAGGAAGCGGTGCAGGCCATCGTCGCGCGTCAACCCGTGCTGCGCACGGCGTTCGACATGACGACGTACAGCCAGCCGTTGCAGTTGGTGCACCGTAGCGCGCACCTCTCCATCGAATTCGTGGACCTGCGCCACCTGTCGGACGCGGAGCAGGACGCGGAGATCCACAAGCTGCTGGAGCTGGAGAAGCAGCGGCACTTCGAACTGTCACGGCCGCCGCTGCTGCGCTTCTTCATCCACCAGCGGGCGGAGGGGTCCTTCCAGTTCACGCTCACCGAGTGCCACGCCATCATCGACGGCTGGAGCCTGCACTCCACGCTGGTGGAGATGTTCAACCACTACCACGCGCTGCAGGGCGGACAGACGCCGCCCCCGGCGGAGCAGACGGGCCTCACCTACCGCGACTTCGTGGCGCTGGAGCAGCGCGCGCTGGCGTCGGAGGAGCATCAGCGCTACTGGCGCGACCAGCTCGCGGGCGGCTCCGTCATGCGGCTGCCGCGCTGGCGGCGTGCGCTGCCGGAGGGCGAGCCGAGGATCGCCACCGTCAAGGTGCCCATCTCCCAGGAGATCCACGCAGGGCTGAAGGCGCTGACCCGGACCGCGTCGGTGCCCTTCAAGAGCATCCTGGTGGCCGCGCACCTCAAGGTCATGAGCCTGCTCA
This sequence comes from Corallococcus praedator, assembly GCF_003612125.1. Lineage (GTDB taxonomy): Bacteria > Myxococcota > Myxococcia > Myxococcales > Myxococcaceae > Corallococcus > Corallococcus praedator. Next base: position 20,553 of record NZ_RAWI01000015.1, on the reverse strand, counting down.
GCGGCCGCGAGGACGTCATCACCGGCATGGGCGTCAACAGCCGGCCGGAGGAAGGCGACGGCTCCAAGCTCCGGGGCATCTTCCTCAACACCCTACCCTTCCGCCTGAAGCTCGCGCCTGGAAGCTGGACTTCGCTGGTCCACGCCGCCTTCGAGAGCGAGCGCACGCTCTATCCCTTCCGCCGCTACCCCATGGCGGAGATCCAGCGGCAGTGGGGCCGTGAAGCGCTCTACGAAGTCATGTTCAACTACATGCACTTCCACGTGCTGCACGACCTGTCCGGCACGCTGGCCTCGGTGGAGACGCTGGGCGTCATCCGCTCCGAGGGCACCAACGTCACGCTGGCGGTGCACTTCCAGACCGAGCCGCACACCCAGGAGTTGACGCTCGAGCTGGACTACAACGCCGTCGAGCTGGAGCACGAGCAGGTGGAGCGCATTGGCGCCTCCTACGCACGCGTGCTGAACGCCCTGGCCTTCCACGCGGAGGAGGCGCACCACCTGTCCTCCGCGCTGCCGCCTGACGAGCAGCAGCGGATGCTGGTGGAGTGGAACGCCACCTCCGTCCCGTTCCCCCGGACGACGACGTTCCAGGAGCTCTTCGAAGCCCAGGCCAGGATGACGCCGGACGCGGTGGCGGTCGTGGACGGCTCGCGCTCGCTCAGCTACCGCGCCCTGGATGCGCGCGCCAACAAGCTCGCGCACCACCTGCGCTCGCGGGGCGTCGGCCCGGAGCACGTGGTGGCGCTCGGGCTGGAGCGCTCCATTGAACTGCTCGTGGGTCTGCTGGGCGCGCTCAAGGCGGGCGCCGCGTACCTGCCGCTGGACGCCACGTACCCCGCCGAGCGGCTGGCGTACATGCTGACCGACTCCCGCGCGGCGATCCTGCTGACCACGAAGGCGCTCGATGCGACGTTCGCGTCGTCGTACGTCAAGCGCGTCTTCCTGGATGCCTTGGAGTTCATTGGCCCGGCGTCCCCGCTGGCCCTGCCCTCCAGCGCGGGCAGCGAATCCCTGGCGTATGTCATCTACACGTCCGGCTCCACGGGCCTGCCCAAGGGCGCGATGATCACCCAGGGCGGTCTGGTCCAGTACCTCACCTGGGCCGCCAGGACGTATCAGGTGGAAGCCGGGCAGAGCGCCCTGGTGCACACCTCCATCGCCTTCGATGCCACCGTCACCAGCCTCCTCACGCCGCTGCTGCGCGGCGCGACGGTGCGCATGCTGCCCGCCGGCAACGAGCTGGAGACACTCGCGCGGGTGTTGCAGGAGGAGCGGGGGCACGAGCTGGTCAAGCTCACGCCCGCGCACCTCCAGGCGCTCTCCCATCTGATACCGCCGGCCGCGCTGGCCCGGCTGGACAGCACCTTCGTCGTGGGCGGTGAGGCCCTGGCCCCGGCCACGGCGGAGTTCTGGCGGGAGCACGCGCCGGGCGTCCGGTTGATCAACGAGTACGGTCCCACGGAGACCGTCGTCGGCTGCTCCATCCATGACGTCACCAGAGACGGCCTGCGCGAGGGCATCGTGCCCATTGGCCGGCCCATCTCCAACACGGAGCTGTACATCCTCGATGAGCGGATGCAGCCCGTGCCGGTCGCCGTGGCGGGCGAGCTGTACATCGGCGGCGCGGGCGTGGCGCGCGGCTACCTGATGCGTCCCTCGCTCACCGCGGAGCGCTTCGTGCCGGACCCCTTCAGCGGCCGGCCCGGTCAGCGCCTCTACCGCACGGGCGACCTCGCGCGCTTCCTGCCGGATGGGACGCTCGACTTCATCGGCCGCCGCGATGGCCAGGTGAAGCTGCGCGGCTACCGCATCGAGCTGGGAGAGATTGAAGCCGCGCTGCGCATGCACACCTCCGTGCACGACGCCGTGGTGCTGGTGCGCGAGGACGAGCCCGGCGACCCGAAGCTGGTCGCCTACGTCGTGCCCAGCCCGGAGCGGCAGGTGGAGGCCATCAGCCTGCGCACCCATCTGCTGCAGCGGCTGCCCGGCTACATGATTCCCTCCGCCTTCGTGGCGATGGAGGAGCTGCCCCTCACCTCCAACGGCAAGGTGAACCGCAAGGGGCTCTCCTCGCCCACGCTGCGGGCCATCGACACGGTCGTGGGCCCGCGCAACGACACCGAGTCGCTGGTCGCCAGCATCTGGGCGGACGTGCTGCGCACGGACCGGTTCGGCATCCACGACCACTTCTTCGACCTGGGCGGACACTCCCTGTTGGCCACGCAGGTGGTGTCGCGCGTGCGTGAAGCCTTCGGTCTGGAGTTGCCCATCTCCGCGCTCTTCGAGGCGCCCACGGTGGCCACGCTGGCCGAGCACCTCCAGGCCCTGCGCGCCCACGGAGCCGGCGAGGCGCCCCCGCCGCCGCTCACGGCCTACCCCCGCGAGGAAGCACTGCCGCTGTCCTTCGCGCAGCAGCGCCTGTGGTTCCTGGATCAGATGCAGTCCGGCAGCGCCTTCTACAACATGCCCGCCGTCCTCCGGCTGACGGGCACGCTCGTGCCGGAGACCGTGCGCCGCTGTCTGGAAGAGCTGCTGCGCCGCCACGAAATCCTCCGCACGACGTTCCAGATGAGCGGACAGGCCCCGGTGCAGCGCATCGCTCCGGAGGCGACCCCGGCGCTGGAATTCATCGACCTGCGAGCACTTCCGGCCGAGCGCCGCGAGGAAGAGGCCCGGCGGCTGGCCACGGAAGAGGCTCAGCGGCCCTTCACGCTGTCCACCGGCCCGCTCTTCCGGGGCGCGCTCATCCGGCTGGGTGAGGACGAGCACCTGCTCCTGCTGACGCTGCACCACATCGTCGCGGACGGCTGGTCCCTGTCCGTGCTCGTGCAGGAGGTGGCGGAGCTGTACCGCGCCTTCTCCGCGAATCAGCCCTCGCTGCTGCCTCGCCTGCCGGTGCAATACGGCGACTATGCGCGCTGGCAGCGCGAGTGGTTGTCGGGCCCGGTGCTGGAGCGCCAGCGGGACTACTGGAAGCAGCGACTGGCGGGGGCTCCGGCCTTCCTGGACCTGCCCACGGACTTCCCGCGTCCTCCCGTGCAGCGCTTCCTCGGCGCCACGCACCAGGGGTTGCTGCTGCCCGAGGACGCGGCCGCGAAGCTGCGGGACCTCTGCCGCCGCGAGAGTGTCACGCCCTTCATGGCGCTGATGGCGGCCTTCCAGGTGCTGCTGCACCGCTCCACCGGCGAGACGGACATCGTCTTCGGCACGGACATCGCCAATCGCAATCACTCCGGGACGGAGGGCCTCATCGGCTTCTTCGTCAACCAGCTCGTCATGCGGGGCGACCTGGGTGGAGACCCGTCCTTCCGCGCGCTGCTCGCCCAGGCGCGGCGGGAAGCGCTGGCGGCGTATGCCCACCAGGACCTGCCCTTCGAGGACCTGGTGAAGGCACTCAACCCCGAGCGCGACCTCGCGTACTCGCCGCTGTTCCAGGTGAAGCTCATCCTCCAGAACGCGCCCTCCTCCGACCTGGAGCTGCCCGGGCTGACGTTGCGCGAGGAGAGCAGCAGCACCGGCGCCGCCAAGTTCGACATGACGTGGGTGGTGACCGACACGGCGCGCGGTCTGGAATGCCTGTGCGAATACAGCACCGACCTCTACACGCAGGCCACCATCGACCGGATGATGGGCCACCTGCGCGAAGTGCTGCTGGGCGCGCTGGCCCGGCCCGAGGAGCGCATCTCCCGACTGCCGCTGCTGTCCGCGCAGGAGCGCCATCAAGTCCTGGGCGCGTGGAACGACACGGCGTCGCCCCTTCCCGAAGTCCTCCTCGCCCACCAGCTCTTCGAGGCGCAGGCGGCGCGCACGCCCGATGCGGTGGCCGTCTCCTTCGAGGAGAAGCAGCTCACCTACCGGGAGCTGGACGCCCGCGCCAACCAGCTCGCCTGGTACTTGAAGGAGCGCGGCGTGGGGCCCGAGTCGCGGGTGGGCCTGTGCGTGGAGCGCTCGCTGGACATGGTGGTGGGCATCCTCGGCATCCTCAAGGCCGGGGGCGCGTGGCTGCCGTTGGATCCCACCTATCCGGTGGAGCGCCTGGGCCTGATGATGCAGGACGCGTCCATCCCGGTGCTCGTCACGCAGGAGCATCTGGCGGAGGAGCTGCCCTCGCTGGGGCTGCTGGTGTGCCTGGATTCCGAATGGCCACAGATTGCCCGGAAGCCCGTGACGCCGCCGGGCGTGGAGCTGTCGCCCGACAATCTGGCGTACATCATCTTCACCTCCGGTTCGACGGGACGGCCCAAGGGCACGCTGCTGTCGCACCGGGGCCTGTGCAACACGGCGCTGGCGGCCGGTCGTGGCCACCGGCTCCACCCCGCGAGCCGCGTGCTGCAATTCGCGGCCTTCGGCTTCGACGCATCGGTGTGTGAGGTCTTCTCCACGCTCCTGGCGGGCGCGCGGCTGTGTCTGGCGTCGCGCGACGACATCATGCCCGGGCCTCCGTTGCAGGCGCTGCTGGCCTCGCAGGCCATCACCACCGTGACGCTGACGCCGTCGGTGCTCGCGCGGCTGGAGCCCACGGGGCTGCCGGCGCTGGAGACGCTCATCTCCGCGGGCGAGACGTGCACGCCGGAGCTGGCGCGCCGGTGGGTGGGCGCCTGCCACTTCATCAACGCGTACGGCCCCACGGAGGTGACGGTCTGCGCGTCGCTGGAGGACCACGTGGATCCGGAGCGACCCGGCATCGGCAAGGCCTGGCCCAACGTGCGGCTGTACGTGCTGGATGCGCGGATGCAGCCCCTGCCCGTGGGCGTGCCCGGCGAGCTGTACATCGCGGGCGTGGGCGTGGCGCGCGGCTACCTGGACCGTCCGGAGCTGACGGCCGAACGCTTCGTGCCGGAGCCCTTCGGCACGGTGCCGGGCGCGCGGATGTACCGCTCGGGGGACCGCGTGCGGCTGCGCGCGGATGGGTCGCTGGAGTTCCTGGGCCGCCTGGATCAGCAGGTGAAGCTGCGCGGCTTCCGCATCGAACTGGAAGAGATTGAAGCCGCGCTGGCGGAGCGTCCGGAGGTCAGCGCGGTCGCGGTCGCGCTGCGCGAGGAGGCGCCGGGCCGCAAGCAGCTCGTCGCCTACGTCGTCCCCGAAGAGGGCATGAACCCGGAGCCCAGGGCGCTGCGCGACGGGCTGGCCGCACGGCTGCCCGAGTACATGGTGCCCTCGGCCTTCGTCCTGCTCCAGGCCCTGCCGCTGACCGCCCACGGGAAGGTGGACCGCAAGGCCCTGCCCTCGCTGGAGCAGCAACACCCGCAGCAGCGCGAGTCCACCTACGTGGCCCCGCGCACGCCGGTGGAGCAGGCGCTGGCGGACATCTGGGCATCGGTGCTTTCGCGCGAGCGCGTGGGCATCCACGACGACTTCTTCGAGCTGGGTGGCGACTCCATCGTCAGCATCCAGGTCATCGCGCGCGCCACGGAAGCCGGGCTCTACATCACCCCGAAACAGGTCTTCCAACACAAGACCATCGCGTCGCTGGCGCCGCAGGTGGGCCAGGCACAGCGGCCCCAGGCTGAACAGGGCGCGGTGATGGGCCCCGGCCCGCTCACGCCCATCCAGCGCTGGTTCTTCGAGTGGGAGCGCCCCCAGCCCCACCACTACAACCAGGCCGTGCTGTTGGGCTTGCGTCAGCCGCTCGCACCCGCCCTGCTGGAGGAGGCGCTGCGCGCCCTGGTGGCCCACCACGACGTGCTGCGGCTGCGCTTCGATTCGACGCCCGAGGGATGGAAGCAGACGGGCACGGGCCTGGAGAACACCGTGACGCTGCGTCAGGTGGACCTCTCCGGCCTGGAGGACGGCCCCCAGCGCGCGGCACTGGAAGTCGAAGCACAGCGGGCCCAGGCGGGCTTCCGTCTGGAGCAGGCCCCGTTGATGGCCGCCGTCCTGTTCGACCTGGGCGCCCAGCGTGGCACCCGCCTGCTCCTCGCCATCCACCACCTGGTGATGGACGCGGTGTCCTGGCGCGTGCTGCTCATGGACCTGGAGTCGGCGTGCCAGCAGCTCCTGCGCGATGCCCCGGCGTCGCTGCCGCCGAAGACGACGTCCTTCCTCGCGTGGGCCCAGCGACTGGAGCACCACGCGCAGGGACCGGAGCTGGAGCAGGAGGCCGCGTACTGGCTGGGACAGTCCAGCGACGTGCAGGCCCTGCCCGTGGACGACGCGACGGGCGCGAACACGCACGCGTCGGCCCGCACGGTGACGGTCTCCCTGGAGACCGAGGAGACCCGGCTGCTGCTCCAGGAGGTGCCGAAGTCCTGGCGTGCCCGCATCGACGAGGTGCTGATTGCCGCCCTGGCCCAGGCGCTCTCCTCCTGGACGAACCAGTCCCGGGTGCGCGTGCAGTTGGAAGGCCATGGCCGTGAGGAGATCTTCGAGGACGTGGACCTGAGCCGCACGGTCGGCTGGTTCACGACCACCTATCCGGTGACGTTGGAGCTGCCCGAAGGTGGCACGCCCGGGGCCCGACTCCGGGCGGTGCGGGACGCGTTGCAGCAGGTGCCGCGCAAGGGCCTTGGCTACGGCCTGCTGCGCTACCTGCGCAAGGACGACGTGGGCCAGCGGATCCAGGCGCAGCCCGAGCCCCAGGTGTCCTTCAACTATCTGGGCCAGCTCGACTCGGCCTTGTCGCCCGCGTCCCTGTTCACTGCCTCGGATGAGCCCTCCGGCTCGCCGCATGGGAGCCTCGGCCGGCGCCGGCAGGTGCTGGACGTGAACGCCCATGTGCTCGGCGGCAGGTTGGAAGTGTCGTTCACCTACAGCCAGGCACTGCACCAGCAGGCCACGCTGGAGCGGGTGGCGGCGGAGTACCTCCAGGCCCTGCGGACGCTGGTGGCGCAGCGGGCCTCCGAGGACGCGGCGCGCGTGTCGCCTGGGGACTTCCCCCTGGCCCCGCTGTCGCAGCCCGCGCTGGACGAGCTGGTGCGCACCAGCCCCGGCATCGTGGACCTGTACCCGCTGTCTCCCATGCAGCAGGGCATGCTCTTCCACGCCCTGCTGGATCCCCGGGAGAGCGTGTACTTCGAACGGGCCGCCTGGACGCTGGAGGCGGACCTGGACGTGGCGGCGCTGCGCCGCGCATGGCAGCAGATCATCGCGCGCTACCCCATCCTGCGCACCCGCTTCGCTTGGGAGGGACTGGCCCAGCCGCTCCAGGTCGTCCAGCGCGAGGTCCACCTCCCGTGGGAGGAGCACGACCTGCGCGACAAGCCGCCCGAAGTGCAGCAGCGCTGGCAGTCCGATTGGATGGCCACGGATCAGGCGCGCGGCTTCAACCCGAAGCAGGCCCCGTTGATGCGCGTGGCCGTGCTGCGGTTGGCGGAGCGCAGTTGGCGCGTGGTGTGGAGCTTCCACCACCTGCTCCTGGACGGCTGGAGCGTCGGCCGGGTGCTCAACGAGATGCTGGCGTTCTACGACGCCGCGACCCGCCAGCAGCCGCTGCGGATGGAAGAGCCTCCGCTCTACCGGGACTACGTCGCGTGGCTCGTGAAGCAGGGAACGGCCCAGGCCGAGGGCTGGTGGCGTGAAGCGCTGAAGGGCTTCGGTGAGCCGACGCCGCTCCCAGGTGAGTCCGGAGGACAGGCCCGGAGCGCGCCGCAAGTGATGGGCGAGCGCAGGCGGCACCTGTCCGCCGAAGTGACGGAGCGGCTGCGCGCACTGTCGCGCCGCCATCAGGTGACGCTCAACACGTTGGTGCAGGCAGCCTGGGCGTTGGTGCTCGGGCGACATGCCGGCGCGGAGGACGTCGTCTTCGGCGCCACCGTGGCTGGCCGTCCGCCTGAGTTGCCGGGCGTGGAGCAGATGGTGGGCCTCTTCATCAACACCCTGCCGACGCGCGTGAAGCTGCCGCCCGAGCAGAAGGTGGTGGACTGGCTGAAGGCCTTCCAGGACTGGCAGGTGGAGCGCGCACCGTACGAATACGCGCCGCTGGTCCAGGTCCAGGGATGGAGCCCGGTGCCGCGTGGCACGCCGCTCTTCGAGAGCATCTTCGTCTTCGAGAACTACCCCGTCGAGGAGGCGGTGCGGCAGGGCGCCAGCCAGTTCGAGATCCGGGACGTGGTCGCCCAGGAGCGCACGAACTACCCGCTGACCCTCACCGCCCACGCCGACCGCGAGCTGCTGCTCCACATCGACTTTGAATCCCCCAGGCTCGAAGCCGCGGCCGTGGAGCGGATGCTCGAACAGATGGGCACGGTGCTGGAGGGCATGACCGAAGCGGAGGACAAGCGCCTGTGGCAGTTGTCCCTGCTCACGGGGGCCGAACGTCACCGCGTGCTGGTGGAGTGGAACGACACCCTCGTGGAGCCCGGCCAGATGGCCTGCCTCCCCGAGCTCATCGAAGCCCACGCGCGGCGGACACCCGATGCCATCGCCGTCGCCTCACCGGGAAGCGCGCCGCTCACCTACGGCCAGTTGGAGGAGCGCGCCAACCGGCTCGCGCACCATCTGCGTGCTCGCGGCGTCGGACCGGAGCACCTCGTGGGCGTCTGCCTGGAGAAGTCGCCCGAGCTGATCATCGCGCTGCTGGGCATCCTCAAGGCGGGCGGCGCGTACGTGCCGCTGGATCCCTCCTACCCCTCCGAGCGGCTCACGCGGATGATCTCCGAGGCCCGCCTGTCCCTGCTGCTCACGCAGCGGGACATCGCGGAGACGCTGTCGAACCCCGCCGTGGAGCTGTACCTGCTGGAGGAGGAAGCCCCCGCGCGGGCCCCGCTCCCCGCGAATGCACCGCCCTGGCGCTCCTCGCCGGAGGAGCTGGCCTACGTCGTCTTCACGTCCGGCTCCACGGGCACGCCCAAGGGCGTCATGGTCTCCCACCGCAACTGGGCCAACGCGTACCTGGGCTGGGAGCGAAGCTATGAGCTGACGGAGGGCTGCCGCAGCCACCTGCAGATGGCGAGCTTCTCCTTCGACGTCTTCGCGGGCGACTTCGCCCGGGCGATGGGCTCTGGCGGCAAGCTGGTGCTCTGCCCCCGCGAATGGCTGCTGGAACCGACGAAGCTCCATGCCCTCATGAAGGACGAACAGGTGGACTGCGCGGAGTTCGTCCCGGCCGTGCTCCGGGGCCTGCTCCAGCACCTGGAGGACACGCGGCAGCGGCTGGACTTCATGCGCGCGCTCATCGCGGGTTCGGATGCGTGGTTCGTCAGCGAGTACCACCGGCTGCGCGGCGTCATCGGCGGCACCACGCGGCTGATCAACTCCTACGGCGTCACCGAGGCCACCATCGACAGCACGTGGTTCGACGGCGACGGCCTGGGCACGGAGGGCAACCAGCTCGTGCCCATCGGGAAGCCCTTCGCGAACAACCGGCTCTACGTCCTGGACACGCACCAGCAGCCGGTGCCCGCGGGCCTCGCGGGAGAGCTGTTCATCGGCGGTGAGGGCGTGGCCCGGGGCTACCGCCTCCGCCCGGAGCTGACGGCCGAACGCTTCGTGCCGGACCCGTTCGGCCCCCCCGGCGCACGGCTGTACCGGACGGGAGACCGGGCGCGCTACCTGCCGGACGGCAACATCGAGTTCATGGGCCGCGCGGACACCCAGGTGAAGCTGCGCGGCTTCCGCGTGGAGCTGGGAGAGATTGAGTCCACGCTGGGACGGCACCCTTCCGTCCAGAGCGCGGTCGTCGTCCTGCGGGAAGACCCCAAGAGCCCCCGGCGCCTCGTCGCCTACGTGGTCGGCGCCTCGGAGGCGCTGGACACCACCGTGCTCCGTGACTTCCTGCGCGAGCGGCTTCCCGACTACATGATCCCGGCGCTCATGGTCCGGATGGACGCGCTCCCGCTGACGCCCAACGGGAAGGTGGACCGCAGGGCCCTGCCCGCGCCGGATGCCACCGCGCGCGCCGCGGAAGCCCAGTTCGTACCGCCTCGTTCGCCCACGGAGACGGACCTGCTCGCCATCTGGCGCGAGGTGTTGGGGCTGGAGTCCATCAGCGTGCTGGACACCTTCTTCGACATCGGCGGGCACTCGCTGCTGGCCACGCAGATCATCTCCCGTGCGAACACCGCGTTCCAGGTGACGCTGCCCCTGCGCGCCCTCTTCGAGTACCCCACCATCGCGGAGCTGGCGGAGCAGGTCGTCCTCGCGCAGCTCGAACAGGCGGACTCGGTCGCGCTCGCGCAGGCGATGGACGAGGTGGACGGTTTGTCGGAAGAGGAGCTGGAGAAGCTGCTGGAGGGCGCCAATGAGTGAGCTGTCCAAAAAGCTGGCGGGGCTCTCCCCTGAGAAGCGCGAGCTCATCCTGCGCAAGCTGCGCCAGCAGAACGCGCTCGCGACGCCCGAGTCGGTGGCACGTCCCACCGCCATCCCCCGGGCGTCCCGGGATCAGCCTCTGCCGCTCTCCTTCCCGCAGCGCCGCCTGTGGTTTCTGGACCAATTCGAACCCGGCACGCCTGCCTACAACATCCCGGAGTTCGCGCGGCTGCTCGGACCCCTCCAGCCCGACGTGCTGGAGCGAAGCCTCAACGAAGTCATCCGGCGCCACGAGGGCCTGCGCACCGTCTTCGTCTCCGAGGGCGGCGAACCGCGCCAGTCCGTCCTCCCCCGCCTGACCGTCCCGCTGCCTGTGGTGGACCTGTCGCACCTGCCCGAAGCCGAGCGCGGCGGGCGCTGTCAGGCGCTGGCGCTCCAGGTGGCCGGAGCGTCCTTCGACCTGGCCCGGGGGCCGCTGCTCCAGACCACGCTGGTTCGGCTGGCACCGGAAGAGCACGTCCTGCTGCTCGTGGTGCACCACATCGTGTCCGACGGCTGGTCCACGGGCATCCTCGTCCGGGAGCTGGCCGCCCTCTACGACGCCTTCAGTCGGCAGCAACCCTCACCGCTCCCCGAACTTCCGCTGCAGTACGCCGACTTCGCGGTGTGGCAGCGGGAACACCTGCGCGGGGACGTGCTCACCTCGCAGCTCGACTACTGGCGCAAGCAGTTGGAGGGCAGTGACAGCGCGCTGATGCTGCCCACGGATCGGCCGCGTCCCCGGGTCCGGACCCATGCCGGTGGCAAGCAGTCCTTCCGCGTGGACGCGGCGGTGACGCGACAGCTCCGGGGAATCGCGGGCCAGGAGAAGGCGTCGATCTTCATGGTGATGCTGGCGTCACTCCAGGCCCTGCTGTTCCGCTACACGCGCGAGCCGCGGATCAGCGTGGGCACGTACATCGCCAACCGGAACCGGACGGAGGTGGAGCCGCTCATCGGCTTCTTCCTCAACACGCTGGTCATGCGCACGGACCTGTCCGGCGACCCGACCTTCCGCGAGCTGCTGCGGCGCGTGGTGGACGTGACGCTGGGGGCCTACGCACACCAGGACGTGCCGTTCGAGAAGCTGCTGGAGGAGCTGACGCCCACGCGCGACACCAGCTTCTCCCCCTTCTTCCAGACGATGCTCGTCCTGCAGAACACCCCCGAAGCCTCGACCGGGCCCAGCCGCCTGCGCCTGGAGCCCTTCTCCGTCGCGGGCGAGCCCCATGCCCAGTTCGACCTGACCCTCTGGCTCGTGGAGGAGGCCGAAGGCCTGGAAGGCATCTGGGAGTACAACCGCGACCTCTTCGACGCCTCGACCATCGAGCGCATGGTCGCCCACTTCCAGACGCTGCTCGCCGGCATCGCCGCGCATCCTGAACAGCGGCTGCGCAAGCTGCCCCTCCTCCCGGAAACGGAGCGGAACCGGCTGCTGCGCGAGTGGAACCAGACGGAGCGCGCGTTCCCCGCGCACGTCTGCCTGCACCACCTCATCGAAGGGCACGCGGCGCGCACGCCCGACGCCATCGCCGTGGTGGATCCGACGCGGCGCCTCACCTACGCGGAACTCGACCGTCAGGCGAACCAGCTCGCACACCACCTGCGCACGCTGGGCGTCGGACCGGGGCGACTCACGGGCATCTTCCTGGAGAAATCCGTGGAGGTGGTGGTCGCGGTGCTCGCCGTGCTCAAGGCCGGTGGCGCATACGTCCCGCTGGATCCGTCGTACCCGCAGGACCGCACGGCGCTGATGCTCGCGGACAGTCGGCCCCAGGTCCTCGTCACGCGCGACACGCTGCGCGCCGTCCTGCCCGCGTCACTGCCAGCGACGGTGTGTCTGGATACCGACGCGCCCGCCATCGCCAGCCACCCCGTCACGTCCCCCGCGCAGGCCGTGGAGCCGGAGCAACTGGCCTACGTCGTCTACACGTCGGGTTCCACGGGGCGACCCAAGGGCGTCATGGTGACGCACCGGAGCCTCGCCAATGCGTACTTCGCCTGGGAGGACGCCTACCGGCTGCCCACGCTGCGCGCCCATCTCCAGATGGCGAGCTTCTCCTTCGACGTCTTCTCCGGCGACTTCACGCGCGCCCTGGGCTCCGGCGCGACGCTGGTCCTCTGTCCCCGCGAGTGGCTGCTCGAACCGGAGCGGCTGCACACCCTGATGCTGCGCGAACAGGTAGACTGCGGTGAGTTCGTGCCCGCGGTGGTCCGCCTGCTGATGGGCCACCTGGAGGAGCAGCGCCAGCGCCTGGACTTCATGCGGCTGGTCATCGTCGGCTCCGACACCTGGGACATGCGCGAGTACCACCAGCTCCGCGCCCTGTGCGGCCCGCAGACGCGGTTGGTGAGCTCCTACGGGCTCAGCGAGGCGACCATCGACAGCACGTTCTTCGAGAACGCCACGCCCACGCCCAGCGAGCAGATCGTCCCCATTGGCCGCCCCTTCGCCAACAGCCGGATGTACCTGCTGGACGCCCAGATGCAGCCGCTGCCCATCGGCGTCCCCGGCGAGCTGTACGTGGGAGGCGACGGACTGGCGCAGGGCTATTGGGGTCAGGCGGGCCTCACCGCCGAGCGTTTCGTCCCCAGCCCCTTCGACACCACGCCCGGCGCGCGCCTGTACCGCACCGGCGACATGGCGCGCTACGCGGCGGACGGGACCATCGGGTTCATCGGCCGCAACGACTCGCAGGTGAAGATCCGTGGCCACCGCATCGAGCTGGATGAAATCAAGGCGAAGCTGCTGGAGCACGCCTCGGTCCAGGCCATCGAATTGCTCGTGCACGAAGAGGACGGCAACCGGCAGCTCGTCGCGTACCTCACCCTGACCGTTCCTGGCGCGGTGGGGCCGGAGGAGCTGCGGCAGCACCTCAAACAGCACCTGCCACCGTACATGATCCCTTCGGCCTTCATCCTCCTGGAGGCGTTCCCGCTCACGCCCAACGGCAAGGTGGACCGCAAGGCCCTTCCCGCGCCCAAGGGACTCCAGCGCGCGCAGCAGGAGGACTTCGTCGCCCCGCGCGACGAGGTGGAGCGCCAGCTCACGGCCGTCTGGGAAGAGCTGCTCTCGATGCGGCCCATCGGCGTGCACGACAGCTTCTTCGACCTGGGCGGACACTCGCTGCTCGCCGTGCGGCTGACGGTGCGGATCCGCGAGCAACTGGGACGCACCCTGCCCCTGGCCACGCTGTTCCAGGGACCCACCATCGAACAGCTCGCACGGGCCCTCCGGGACGATGCGCCCGCGCGGCCCTGGTCGCCGCTGGTGGAGCTCCACTCCGGCCATGGACAGCCTCCGCTGTTCTTCGTGCCGGGCGCGGGAGGAAACACGCTCTACCTGCGGGACCTCGCGAAGCGGCTGGGCTCCACGCGCACCGTGTATGGCCTCCAGGCCCGGGGGTTGGATGGGCTCACGCCCGCGCACCAGTCCGTGGAGGAGATGGCCGAGTGCTACGTGGAGGCCCTGCGACAGGTGCAGGCACACGGGCCCTACTTCCTGCTGGGCCATTCCTTCGGGAGCTGGATTGCCTTCGAGATGGCGCAGCGGCTGCGCAAGCAGGGAGAGACCGTCGCCTTCCTCGGCGTCCTCAACACCACCATTCCGCTGGAGCCCGCCGCGCACACGGAAGCCCCCGCGTTCGACGACGCGGACTGGATGGCCAGCGTGGCCAGCACCGCGGGCCGCCTCTATGGCGCGGACCTCATCCTCACCGCCGAGGAGCTGCGCCCCCTCTCTCCCGAGGAGCGACGCGCGGAGCTGACCCGACGGCTGGTGGCGACGGGCCTCCTGCCGCCCGGCACGAGCAGCCAGCACGTCCACGGTCTCATCGAGGTCTACAAGACCGCGTATCGGATCGACTACCTCCCCCGGGACACCGTCCCGGTGCCCATCACCCTCTTCCAGGCCCACGAGCGCCACGAGGATGACGGCATCGTCCCGACCGACTTCGCGGGCGATGCGACCTGGGGCTGGAAGCGCTACGCGGACCGTCCCGTTCACGTCGAACAGGTCCCGGGCGATCACATGACGATGATGGTCGCCCCGCATGTGGAGCCGCTGGCGGAGAAGCTGCGCGAACACCTGGACCGCGCCCGGGCAGAGGTCTCCGGATGACGACCACCGCCACCGAGACGGAACACCCGTCGTTCCCCCTCGCGTTCGCCGTCCTCATCTGGCTCGGCCAGTGCGTGTCGCTGCTAGGCTCCGGACTGACCAGCTTCGCGCTGGGTGTCTGGATGTACGAGACCACCGGCGGGGTGACGCGCTTCGCGCTCGTCATGCTGTCCGCCACGCTCCCGGCCATCCTGTTGGGACCGGTGGCGGGCGCGTTGGTGGATCGCTGGAACCGCCGCTGGGTGTTGATCCTCAGTGACTCCGTCGCGGGCCTGATGTCACTGGCGCTCGCGACGCTGCTGTTCAGCGGCCACCTCCAGCCGTGGCATGCGTACGTCACCACCGCCGTCGTGTCGGCGGCCAGCGCGTTCCAGCAACCGGCCTTCGGCGTCCTCGTCTCCACGGTCATCCCGCCGCAGCACCTGGGCCGCGCCAACGGAATGGTCCAGTTGGGACTGGCCGCCTCGCAGCTCATCGCGCCCATGGCGAGCGCCTCGCTGATGGCGACCATCCACCTCCAGGGCATCCTGGTCATCGACGCGGTGACGTTCGTCCTGGGCACGCTGCCGCTGTTGCTGTTGCGCATCCCGAAGCGGTTCCTGACGACGCCGGCCCAAGAGGAACGCCCGTCGCTGGGGGATTCCGTGCGTGCGGGCGCGCGTTACCTGGGCACGTCGCCGGGCCTGCTGGTGCTCATCGCGCTGCTGGCTACGAGCAACTTCTTCGTGGGCGTCGTCGAGGTGCTGGTCACCCCGCTGGTGCTCTCCCTGTCCAACGTGAGCGCGTTGGCCGCGCTCACCACCGCGGGCGGGGTCGGTCTGCTCGTGGGCAGTCTGGCGATGAGCGCCTGGGGCAGCCCCAAGCGCATGGTCCACGGCATCCTCGCGGTCCAGTTCACCAGCGGGGTGCTGTTCATCCTGGTGGGCTGTGTCACTTCCATCCCGCTGCTGACGGGCATCGCGTTCTGCTTCTTCTTCAGCATCCCGCTGGTCAACGGCGCCAGCCAGACGCTGCTCCAGCGCAAGGTCCCCCTGGAGCTGCGCGGGCGCGTGTTCGCGTTCACCGGAACGCTCACCGGCGCGATGCTTCCGCTGGCCTACACCCTCTCCGGACCGCTGGCGGACCGGGTGTTCGAACCGGCCCTGCGTCCGGGCGGCGCGCTCGCCGCGCTCGTGGGGGGCTTCATCGGCGAGGGCGCAGGACGGGGCATCGCGGTGATGTTCGTCCTCGCGGGCCTCCTGACGATGCTCGTCACCGTGCTCGCGGCGCTCTCGCGGCCCCTGCGTGGACTCGATGGACCCGACGCCTCCGCCGCCAGCGACGTCGCCGGCAGCCCCTGATCTCTTTCAAGACCTTCGAATCACCGGAGCCCGCACACCATGCCTCCCGTCAATGCACCCGTTGAGACCCTGACCGACCTGCTGCGCTGGCGCACCCAGCGCCATCCGGAGTCCTACGCCTATACCTTCCTGCCGGACGGTGACGGCGCGGAGCAGAACTGGACCTACGCGGAGCTGGACCGGCAATCGCGCGCGGTCGCGGCGCAGTTCCAGGCGTACAAGGCCAACGGCGAGCGGGCGCTGCTGCTCTACCCGCCGGGCCTGGAGTACCTGGGCGCGTTCTACGGCTGCCTCTACGCGAACGTCATCGCGGTGCCGGCCTATCCGCCGCAGTACTTCCAATCCATCTCCCGCATCCTCTCCATCCTCCAGGATGCCCGGCCGCGCTTCGCGCTCACGACCGCCGCCATCCTGGAGACGGTGCGGGCCCTCCAGGGTGACTACCCGCAGCTCGGCGACATCCAGTGGATCGCCACGGACGCGCTGCCGGCGGGAATCGAGGAGACGTGGAAGGCGCCCGCCGTGAAGGGGGATGATCTGGCGTTCCTCCAGTACACGTCCGGATCCACGTCGACGCCCAAGGGCGTCATGGTGCTGCACCGCAACCTGATGTCGAACCAGGCGATGATCCAGCGCGGCATGGCGCTGGACGAGCAGTCCACCATCGTCAGCTGGCTGCCGCTCTACCACGACATGGGTCTCATCGGGACCGTGATGCAGGCGCTCTACAACGGCTCGCGCGCGGTGCTGATGTCGCCGTGGTCCTTCCTCCAGCGGCCGTCGCGCTGGCTGCGCGCCATCAGCCATTACCGTGCGGATCTCAGCGGTGCGCCCAACTTCGCCTACGCGCTCTGCACCCGGAAGGTGAAGCCCGAACAGCAGGAGGGGCTGGACCTCAGTGGCTGGCGGGTCGCCTTCAACGGCGCGGAGCCCGTGCGCGCGGACACGCTGCACCGCTTCGCGGAGGCCTTCGCCCCGGTGGGCTTCCAGCGTCAGGCCTTCTACCCCTGCTACGGCCTGGCCGAGGCCACCCTCTTCGTCACGGGCGTGACGCCCGACAAGGGGTTCACCGCGCGCACGGTGGACGCGGGCGCGCTGGAGAAGCACCGCGTCGTCACGGTCGAGCCGGGCACGGCGAACGCACGGCAGGTGGTCAGCAGCGGAAGGAGCTGGGGCGACTCACGCGTGCGCATCGTGGAGCCGGAGACGTTCAAGGCCCGAGCGGACGGCGAGGTGGGCGAAATCTGGGTCGCGGGTCCCCACGTCACCCAGGGCTACTGGGGCCGCGCGGAGACGGACACGCAGACCTTCGGCGCCCGCATCGCCGGCAGCGACGAAGGCCCCTTCCTGCGCACGGGCGACCTGGGCTTCGTGCTGGACGGGGAGCTGTTCGTCACCGGGCGGCTCAAGGACATGATCATCATCGACGGTCGCAACCACTATCCCCACGACATCGAGCAGACCGTCGAGTCGCAGCACCCGGCCTTCCGCGTGGGAAGCTGCGCGGCGTTCTCCGTCGAGCGCGACAACGAGGAGAAGCTGGTGGTGTTGATGGAGGTGGACCGCCGCTACACCCCGGCCGCCGGAGGCGAGTCCGCCCTGGAGCTGAAGCAGCTCACACGCAAGCTCCAGCAGGCCGTCGCCGCCGCCCACTCCGTGGAGCTGCACGACTTCGTGCTGTTGCAGGCGGATGAGATCCTCAAGACCTCCAGCGGCAAGGTGCAGCGCCGGGCGTGCCGTGAGAAGTACCTGGAAGGCTCACTCCAGCGCTGGCAGGGCTGACGTCTCTCCCAGGGCGCGGAAGGACGTTCTCCTTCCGCGCGCCTGCAGGAAGCCCTACTGCACGACGACCTTGCGCATCTCCACCGTGAAGGGCTCCGGCGGCAGGAACCCCGTCACGCGCGGGCTCTTCATCACCGTGCCGTCCGGATGCACGAAGGCCACCGTGGGCAGGCCCTCCACGCCCAGCTTCTCCATCAGCGCGTCCAGGTGATCCTCGGTGTTCGTCGCGTCGATCTTGATGGTGAGGAAGCGCCCGGACTCCGCCTGGGTGATGACCATGCTCGACGGGTAGGTCTCCCGGTCCAGCTCCTTGCAGGCCGCGCACCAGTCCGCGAAGAAGTCGATGAGCACCGGTCGCCCCTCCGCCTTCGCGGTCGCGAGCACCTGTTCGAACTGGCGCGGATCAAACGGCGTCTGCTTGGGCGGCATCACGTGGTGCCACTGCCAGGACGGCGCCTTCGGGGGCTGCGCCAGGCCCATGCGCACCCACAGCTCCCCCGTGGGCCGCGCGTCCAGCGCGCCGCCGCGCACCACCAGCGCGCCCACCACCAGCACCACGCCCAGCGCCTTGAAGCCGAAGTCGCGCGCGCCTTCCTTGAAGGAGCGGTGCACCGCGCCCGCCAGCACGCCCAGGGCCGTCAGCACCGCGGCGATGAGCGCCCCGGGCACCTGCCCCACCTGGTTGCCCAGCGTCTTCACCGTGTCGCGCGCCCAGGGGAAGGCGTCCTTCAGGTACGAGAACGCGAGCGCCACCAGCATGATGCCCAGCACGCTCTTCACCCACTCCATCCACACACCGCCGCGCGGCAGCCGCACCGTGAACACGCCGATGAGGAAGAACGGCACGCCGATGCCCAGCGCGTAGATGAACAGCAGCGTCGCGCCCAGCGTCGTGTTCGCGGACTTCGCCACGAACGCCAGCAGGCCCGTCAGCACCGGCCCCGTGCACGGCGCCGCCAGGAACCCGGACACGCTGCCCATCAGGAACGCGCCCGCCACGCCCGCGCCGCCCACGTGGCTCAGCTTCGTCTGCAGCGACGACGGCAGCGCCAGTTCGAACGCGCCGAACATGGACGACGCCAACAGCAGCAGGAACAGCGCCAGCACCGTCACCACCACCGGGCTGCCCAGCATGGAGCCGAACGCCTGCCCCGTCTTCGCCGCCAGGATGCCCAGCGCGCTGAACACCACGCCCATGCCCACGATGTACGACGAGGTCAGCGCCAGCGAACGGCCCCGCCCTTCCGCCTTCCGCGCGCCGAACACCGACACGGTGATGGGGATGAGCGGGTACACGCACGGCGTCAGCGCGGTGAGCAGCCCTCCCGCGAACACCACCCCGGCGCCCCAGAGGAGACTGCCGGACTCCAGGAACCGGGCCGCGTCCAGCCCGGCGCTCGGGCCCGTGGGCAGCACCCACGGCACCACGGCCACCGCGAGGCCCGCCACCACCGCGACCGCCGCCGCCGTCAGCTTCATTCCATTCATGCGTGCCTGGCTCCCCGCTCGTCCCGGATCCGGGAGGCTCCCTTCTATATGCGGAGCCCGGCGGGGCGGCTACTCCACCGGCATCGCATGAGGGGGCACCGGCACCTTCAGCCCCGCCGAGCGCGCCAGCCCCATCACCCCCTCCACCGCGGCGGCGATGTAGCCAAAGGGGTTCGCGCCATCCACCGCCGTCACGTGCACCTCGCCCATCTTCTGCTGGAAGGCCGCCGCCACCTGGGGGAGCTGCCGCGCCAGCGTCATCTGGATGACCTCCGGGCTCACCGTGTTCTCGATGTCGCGCAGCGCCCTCGCCCGCTCCAGCTCCAGGCCCTGCTGCGCCCGGGTGCGCCGCAGCTCCAGCTCCGCGATGCCGACCTCCGCCTCCGCGACGGACTGCTTCGTCAGCAGCACCTGAAGCCGGGCGGACAGGTGCTCGGCCTCCTGCCGGGCCTCCGCCAACTGGATTTCATGGCGCGCGGCCTCCGCCTCCTGCTGGCGCGTCAGGCGCTCCAGCTCCACCTGGGCCTTCGCGACCTCCGCCTCCTGCGCCAGCCGCAGCTGCTCCAGCTCGCCCTGCGCGCGGTTGAACGCGAGCTGCCGCTCACTGTTGAGCTGCGCTTCGGCAAGCCGGGCCTCCGCGGCCAGGGCCTCCAGCCGGGCCTGTTCCTCCGCGGCCTGCGTCTGCATGCGCACCTCCTCCTGCGCGGCCAGCTTCGCGAGCGCCACCTCGCGCTCCACCGCCGTCTGCTCCTGCTGCGCCTGCCGCTCCTGCGCGAGCCGGGTGCCGGCGACGCGTGCCTCCACCGCAAGCTGCTCCAGCCGCGCCTGCTCCTCGGTGGCCTGCGTGCGCTGGCGCACCTCCTCCCGCGCGGCGAGCTTCTGGAGGTTGAGCACGCGCTCGCCCTCCGTCTCCTCGCGCCGCACGAAGCGCTCCTTCGCGAGCTCCGCCTCGCGCGCCTGCCGCTCCTGTTCGCGGCGGAAGCGGGCCTGCATGTGCTCGAAGACGGACGCGGACAGCACGCGCACGTCCTGGATCTCAATCGTGTCCAGGAGCACGCCCCAGCCCGTGTCGGTGCGGTCCTGCAGCCGGCCCTGCCCGGAGAGCACGGGGGCGATCTCCCGCATCAGCTCCTCCGCGATGCCCTCCTTGCGCCGCGTGAGGCACTCCTCCACGGTGAGGTTCGCGACGAGCCGCCGCGCCGCGCCCACGAACATCTCCCGCAGCAGCTCCGCCAGCTTCTCCTGCGCCCGCTCCGGGTAGCTGAAGTTGAGCATCCGGAAGGCCACCAGCGGATCCGCGATGCGGTACACCGCGAGCCCCGTCACCGCCACGCCCACCTTCTCGCTCGTCACCTGATCCGCGGTGAACTGCAGCCGCTGGATGCTGGTGGGCACGATGGCCACCGAGTCCCCAGGCAGCTTGAAGCAACTGGCGCCCTGGCCACTCACCTCGCGCACGCGCCCCCGGCGCATGTGGATGAGGAACTCGCTGGGCCGCGCGGTGATGAGCCCCCAGCCCTTCACCTTGTCCGGATCCTCCGCCGGCTTGCCCGCCCGCCACCCGTCCGTGTAGCGGGAACGCTCCAGGCCCCCCTCC
>NZ_RAWI01000159.1 GCF_003612125.1 Corallococcus praedator | reverse complement strand
CGCCCTGCGCGAGGCCAGAAACCGCCAGGACATCGTGCGCCGCGTGCACGAGGAGGCCGGCCTGGACCTGGAGGTCGTCAGCGGCAAGGAGGAGGCCCGCCTCATCTGCCTGGGCGTGCTGCACAGGTCCCCGGAGACCGCCGAGCGCCTGCTGTCCACCCTGCGCCGCTACGCCGCGCTCTGCCGCCGCCACAAGGCCCAGGTGCGCGCCGTCGCCACCAGCGCCCTGCGCGAGGCCAGAAACCGCCAGGACATCGTGCGCCGCGTGCACGAGGAGGCCGGCCTGGACCTGGAGGTCGTCAGCGGCAAGGAGGAGGCCCGCCTCATCTGCCTGGGCGTGCTGCACAGGTCCCCGGAGACCGCCGAGCGCCTGCTGTCCACCCTGCGCCGCTACGCCGCGCTCTGCCGCCGCCACAAGGCCCAGGTGCGCGCCGTCGCCACCAGCGCCCTGCGCGAGGCCAGAAACCGCCAGGACATCGTGCGCCGCGTGCACGAGGAGGCCGGCCTGGACCTGGAGGTCGTCAGCGGCAAGGAGGAGGCCCGCCTCATCTGCCTGGGCGTGCTGCACAGGAAGCCCGCCAACGCCCGCTCGCTGCTCGTGGACATTGGCGGGGGCAGCACCGAGGTCGCCATCGCCACCGGGGAGAAGCCTGACGACCTGTGGAGCCTGGCGCTGGGCTCCGTGCGCCTCACGGAGGTGTTCGACACCTCGCGCACGGTGACGCCCAAGCAGTTGCGCCTGATGCGCGGCTTCGTCAACGAGGTGCTCCACAAGACCCTGCCCGAGCAGATGCCCGCGCTGCCCCGCGTGGCCCTGGGCTCCTCCGGCACCATCCAGGCCGTGGTGGGCTTCGCGGTCAACGACAACGGAGGCAACGCCACCGTGAGGCAGCTCACCCAGTCCGTGGAGACGCTGGCCTCCATGCCGCCCGAGCGCCGCCGCAAGCGCTTCGACCCGCGCCGCGCGGACATCATCGTCTCCGGCGCCGTCATCCTGGAGGGCGTCGTGAAGCATCTGGGCGTGGACTCCGTCAGCATCGTCAACCGGGGCCTGCGCGACGGCCTGCTGGTGGATCTGCTCTACCGCCAGGACGAGTCGCGCGACGACCACAGCCTCGCGGACGCGGCGCTCGCCATCGGGCAGCGCTTCTTCTTCGACGAGAAGCACGCCCGCCAGGTGGCCCGCATGTCCCTGGCCCTCTTCGACGGGCTGGCCGCGCTGCACCAGCTCCCCCTCTCCGTGCGCCCGCACCTGGAGGTCGCCGCGCTCTTGCATGACATCGGCACGGCGGTCAGCCACGAGCGCCACCAC
Source organism: Corallococcus praedator (assembly GCF_003612125.1). Taxonomy (GTDB): domain Bacteria; phylum Myxococcota; class Myxococcia; order Myxococcales; family Myxococcaceae; genus Corallococcus; species Corallococcus praedator. The sequence continues at coordinate 18,083 of NZ_RAWI01000159.1, read as the reverse complement.
CGGCACACGTACTACCTCATCCACAACGCGGACATCCCCGGCCTCGCGGACCGCGAGCGCGAGATCATCGCGCGCGTCGCCCGCTACCACCGGCGCTCCCAGCCGGAGCTGTCCCACTCCGGCATGGCGGGCCTCACCCCGTCCGAAGCGCGGCGCGTGCGCAAGCTGGCCACGCTGCTGCGGCTGGCGAACGCGTTGGACCACAGCCACCACCAGCCCATCCGCGACTTCAAGGTCACGCACGGCCGCGACATCGTGACGCTGCACCTGCACGCGAAGCAGCCGCTGGACCTGGAGCTGTGGAACGCGGAGCGGGAGGTCGCCCCCTTCCGCAAGGTCTTCGGCAAGCGGCTCGCCTTCCAGGTGCACTCGGCCGGGCGTTAGGACCGTCGCATCCCTGCCTGCCCTCCAGAGAGGGGAGCAGCGCGGGTTTTGCCCGGCCCCAACGCCGTGTCCACCTCCAGTGACAACAGGTCCCGTGCGCGGCGCGCACCGGGGACCGTTTCGTCATTCGAGGCCCCGGGCGGGCAAGGAGCGCACCATGAAGGCCGTCGTATTCCATGGGATTGGGGACATCCGGCTGGACGACGTCCCGGAGCCGAAGCTCAAGGAGCCCACCGATGCCGTCGTGCGGCTGACCGCCAGCGCCATCTGCGGCACCGACCTGCACATGATTCGCGGCACCATGGCCGGCATGAAGCCCGGCACCGTGCTGGGCCACGAGGGCGTGGGCGTCATCGAGGAGCTGGGCGAGGACGTGCGCAACTTCAACGTGGGCGACCGCGTGGTCATCTGCTCCACCATCGCGTGCGGCAACTGCTCCTACTGCCGCGCCGGCTATTACGCCCAGTGCAACGACGCCAACCCCAACGGCCCCGCCGCGGGCACCGCCTTCTTCGGCGGCCCCGGCATGACGGGCCCCTTCGACGGCCTGCAGGCGGAGAAGGCGCGCATCCCGTTCGCGCACGTCACCCTGGTGAAGGTGCCCGCTGGCGTCACCGACGATCAGGCCATCCTCGTCTCCGACATCTTCCCCACCGGCTACTTCGGCGCGGAGATGGCGGAGATCAAACCCGGTGACACCGTGGCGGTGTTCGGCTGCGGCCCGGTGGGCTTGTTCGCCATCGTGAGCGCGAAGCTCCTGGGTGCGGGCCGCGTGTTCGCCATCGACTGCCACGAGGACCGGCTGGAGCTGGCGCGCATCCAGGGCGCGGAGGTCATCAACTTCGAGAAGGAAGACCCGGTGGAGACGCTCAAGCGCTTCACCGCCGGCATCGGCGTGGACCGCGCCATCGACGCGGTGGGCGTGGACGCCGTGCACGCGCACCACGGCCCCGCAGCCAAGAAGGCCAAGGTGGAGAAGCCGGAGTTCAAGCGCGAGGTCGCGCAGGTCGCGCCCAAGACGAAGCCGGACGGCGACAACTGGGTGCCGGGCGACGCGCCGTCGCAGGCCGCGCAGTGGGCGGTGGAGTCGCTGGCCAAGGCCGGGACGCTGTCCATCATCGGCGTGTACCCGCAGACGATGAACGCGTTCCCCATTGGCGCGGCGATGAACAAGAACCTCACCCTGCGCATGGGCAACTGCAACCACCGCAAGTACATCCCGCGCCTCCTGGAGCTGGTGCGCTCCGGCACGGTGGACCCCACCGCCATCCTCAGCCACGTGAAGTCCATGGCCTCCGCCATCGACGCGTACCGCAACTTCGACCTGCGCAAGCCCGGCTGGGTGAAGGTGGAGCTGGAGCCCGGCGCCACCGTCCAGTGACGGCTCAGGCGTCCAGCACCAGGCACGTGTCCCCAAACTCGTGCCCCAGGTAGCCCGCCGCTTCCGCATGCGCCGCCGCGCGCTGCAACAGCGGAAGCGGCGCGAAGGCCTGGAGCAGCGCATGGTGGCTGCTCCCCGGTTCGTGCACGCCGGTGAGCAGCCCGTGCACCACCCGGAGCACGTAGCCCGGCCCCAGCAGCAGGTCCGTCACGTCCTCCCCCGCCACCAGCCTTCCTCCGTGCTGCGTCGCGCGTCCTTCCAGGGCCCGCACCACGGTGGTGCCCACCGCCACCACGCGCCCTCCCTGCGCGCGCGTCTCCTCCACCCACTCCACCGTGCGCGCGGGAATGTCCGAACGCTCCGGCCGGGGCAGCGCCGCGTCCAGGACCGCGTCGCCCGTGGAGGACAGTCCCGCCGCGTGGGTGAGCGAAGCCCAGCGCACGCCGCGCGCCTTCAGCCGCGAGAACACGGACGCGGTGAGGGGCAGGCCCGCGGACGGCATCTCCGCGGCCCAGGGGCGCGCGGCGTAGAGCGTCTGCACGTGCCACAGCGCCAGCGGCCCGGCGGTGTGCGAGTACTGCACCGGACGCCCCGCTTGATAGAGCGCGTGCCAGAGCGCCGCGCCGCTCAGGTCGAAGGCCACGCGCACGAGCCGGGGCGAAGGCGGCAACACCTCCACCACCCGGGCCTTGAGCCCTCCGACTTCCAGGTGCGCGCCCACGGGCAGCTCGGGCGGAGGAAGGCGGTCCTCGGTGCGGCGGCGCCAGTCTCCCGCGCCAAAAAGCACCGCCGTCCAGGTGTCGTCCGGTTCGTGAGCCAGCAATCGCAGCTCGATGGGCGCGCCCGCGCCGGTGCGGCCCGTGAGCGAGCCGGGCAGCGTGGCCGCGTCGTTCAGCACCAGCAGGTCGCCCTCGCGCAGGAGGTCGGGCAGGCCCGCGGCGATGCCGTCGGAGAGGCGTCCCGCGCGGGGCTCGACGTGGAGCAGCCTCGCCGCGTCGGGGTGTTCCCGGGGCCAGCGGGCGGCGTTCATGCGGCCTCCCACCGGGCGGCCTCGAAGCGCTGACCGGCCGGGATGGCGCGGGTCTCCACCAGCGCGAGGATGCGCGCGGCCACGTCCTCCGGCTTCGCCAGCGTCGCGGGGTCCGCGTCCGGAATCGCATCGCTGTGCATGCGCGTGTCCATGTCCCCGGGGTCCACCGACAGCAACCGCACGCCGCTGCCTTCCAGTTCCGCCGCCCAGATGCGCGTCAGGTGGTCCAGCGCCGCCTTCGACAGGCCGTAGGCGCCCCAGCGGGGATACGCGGACACCGCCGCGTCGGAGGTGATGTTGACGACGAGCCCCCGCCCTCGCAGCACCATGCTCCCCGCCACCGCCTTCGTGAGCCGGAAGGGGCCCAGCACGTTGACCTCCAGCACCTGGGACAGGTCCTCGCACGCCGTGTCCAACAGGAGCGGCAGCGGCGTGGGGCCCAGGCTGCTCGCGTTGTTCACCAGCACGTCCAGCGGTCCCACCAGCGCGGTGGCCGCGCCCACCAGCGGGTAGATGGCCTGCTTGTCCCCCACGTCGTACGCCAGCGCGTGCACCTGCAGGCCCTGCATCCGGAGCGGCGTCACCGCCGCCATCAACGCCTTCGCGTCCCGGGCCACGCCCACCACCCGGGCGCCCCGCCGCGCGAAGCCCTCCATCAGCGCACGCCCCAGCCCCCGGCTCGCGCCCGTCACCAGCACCGCCTGGTTCTTCACATCCATGGGTTTGCTCCTCCTTGGGAAGAGGGATAGCGCGAGGGCTCCGATGTGATGGCAACGCCGCCAACGGGTTGGCAGAATGCCAGCGCATGAGCGACGAGGACCTTCCGGGCAGACTGGCGCGCAACCTGCGGACCCTGCGCGAGACACGGGGTGCCACGCAGGTGCAGTTGGCGAAGCTGGCGGGCGTGCCCCGGGCCACCTGGGCGCACCTGGAGTCGGGCGCGGCCAACCCCACGCTCTCCGTGCTGCACCGGGTGGCGGGGGCGCTCCAGGTGTCGCTGGAGGAGCTGCTGGCCCGCCCCAAGGCGAGCGCGCGGCACTACCGGCGCGACAGCCTTCCAGTGCGCCAGCGCGGCGCGGCCTTCCTGCGCAAGCTGCTGCCCGACCCACTGCCCGGCATGGAGTTCGACCGGCTGGAGTTGCCCGCGCAGGCGCGCATCACCGGCGTGCCCCACACGCCCGGCACCCGCGAGTACCTGGCCTGTGAGTCCGGCACGCTCGCGCTGGTGGCCAGCGGGGAGCGCTTCGTCCTCGAAGCGGGCGACGTCGTCGTCTTCCGGGGCGACCAGAAGCACTCGTACGAGAACCCCGGGCCGCGCACGGCGGTGGGCTACTCCGTCGTGCTGCTCACTCCGTCCCTCTGAAGCGGACGCGAGCCCCGCTACGCCCCACCGCCCTGCCAGATGAGCATTCCCATCACGCCCACGTCGCGCGCGCCGTCCGCGTGGAGTCGCCACGGCACCGCGACGCCCAGCTCCAGCGACTTCGCCGGATGCGCGAGCAGGCCCGGCGCCAGGAGCACCGTGGAGGTGCCATCCTCATCACGCCACGCGGCCTCCACCGTGGGCCGCAACGGTCCCAATTCCAGCACCGCGCCGGCCGCGAAGTCCGGATGCAGCTCCCCGCCCAGGCCGCGCACGCCGGGAAGCTCCTCGGCCTTGAGCTGGAGGTTGAAGCCCAGCGGGCCCACGTCCTGGTAGGCCAGCAGGTACGGTTCGAAGCCCGGACGGAAGCGGTCGTCCACCGCGTCGCGCGTGGCCAGCAGGTCCATGCCGACGCTGAGCGTGAAGCCGCGCCGTCCGTCGTTGATGAGCGCCCAGCCCACGCCGGCCTCCGCGGAGTCCAGCCCGCGCGGATCCTCCGGCGTCGTCAGCGCCACTGACGCTTCCACCTGCACCCGGTCGCTGAGCCCGTACTCGGCGAACACGGGCAGTTCGAAGCGCGTGTCCCCTTCCTGCCGCGTCCACTCCAGACCGGTGCCCAGTTGGACCTGCCGCTGCTGCTGGGGCGCGGCCCCATCCCCGAGGAAGAACTCCTGCACCCGCCCCTCGACCCCGTCCGCCGCGAGCGCGGGCGCCGACAACAAGCCCAGCAATCCCATCACCCCAAGCCGCCATGCGTCCGCCATTCCTCCACGGTGCACATGGCCCTAGCGCTCCGGGGATTCCCGGTCGTGCCGCCGGGGGCCCGTCCGCTCGCTTGCTTTCATACACGGGGAAACAGGCAGGGGCTCGGAGTGGAGGCTTGCATCACCGGGGGTGAGGGTGGCAGGAGACCCAGGCACTTCTCCAAGGGACCGACCATGACATCCGGAATGAAGACGACCCCGCATCCCTTCGCGCGCGGCGCCGTGGCCCTGCTGGCCCTGGGGCTGGCGTCCTGTGGTGGCAAGGATGTGCGCCCGGGGGACGAGAATCCCGATGATGTCATCGTCGCGGATGCATGCGCGACGGACGTGCCCTCCAGCGACCCGGCCAGCGGTGCCTGCGCGCCGGTGCGGTTGCAGTGCGCGAAGGACCTGAGCGGCTTCAAGACGGACCGCTACGTCTGGCGGGATGGCGACTGCCGTGTGCGGTCGGTGTCGCTGGTGCGCAACGACGCGGCGGACCCCGCGGGCTGGAATGGCGGCTACATCCGCCGCTACACCTACGAGGTCGCCGGAGCCCAGCGCACCTGTGATGGGCAGAGCACGCAGGTGCCCGGCTGGGGCATGGTGACCAGCCACCTGAAGGACGGCCAGACGTGGGGCGCCTGGACCCAGGACGTGCGCGGCACCGGGCGCGTCCTCCTCAAGGGCGCCCACCACGCGCTGCATGAGTTGAAGTGGCCGCTGTCGCTGGACGGGAACGTGGTGCAGGTGACGGTGCAGTACCTGTTCGCCACCGGCCGCGACCATCCGCTCTACGCCATCACCCACGACGCATCCGGCTTCCCCGCGGACCGCATCGAGGCCGACGTGCGCTCGCCCTACGGCGACCTGGCCTTCGACGACAACGCCAACACGGACATCGCCGGCCTGGGTTGGGGCGACCGCCACCGCTTCGTCACGCTGGACTCGCCGGTGACGCTGCAAAGCGGCTGGGACTACCGCGAGAAGAACGTGGTGCCCTACACGCGCATGTGGACGGCGGCGCCGGACGCGGAGATGGGCGTCGTGCAAACGCAGACGTGGCAGCAGAAGCCCGCGGGCGGCTACTGGCTGTATCCGCAGTGGGGCACGCGCCACGAGGCCGGCCCCATGCCCGAGAACTACAACTGGGCCTACCAGCTCAACCAGTACGAGCTGCCCGACGTCACCAACTCCCACCGGCTCGCGTGGGGCAGCAACTTCGGCGCGGTGGGCAAGACGCAGTACCCGCGCATCGGGGATGACGAGATGCTCTCCGGCTACCCGTACCAGAGCTATTCGGTCTTCATGGTGCTGGGCACGCACGCGTCCGACCCGGTGCTCAAGCTCGCATCGCAGGTGGAGGCATGGCAGGGCGTGAAGCTCACCGCCACCGAGGGCACCGTGCGCACGCGCGGCCCGGGCGGCGTGGGACGCACCGACGCGGTGACGTACGACGTGCCCGGCTACAACCCCGTCTATGCCACCTGGGAAGTGGACGCCGCCTCCAACCGCGTGGCGCTGGCGTTCGACACCGGGGGCCGCACAATCGTGCACCCGATGCTGGTGGTGCACGGCTACACCGCCACCAGTGCACCGAAGACGGTGACGCTGAATGGCCAGGCGCTCACCGCGGACACGGACTACTTCGCGTCGGTGGATGCCTCCGGCAAGAGCCTGTGGCTCACGCTCCAGCGCGATGTGGTGGGCAACGCCACGCTGCGGGTGGAGTAGCGCGCTTCAATGCAAGACACGGCAGGCCCCTGGCACGCGAAGGTGCGAGGGGCCTGTCGCTTTTCAGCGCGTCAGTCCGCGGAGCCGCTGCCGCCAAAGGCCTGCGGGGTCTCCGAGCGCAGCCGCTCCCACTGGGCGCGGGCGTCCTTCTCCACGCGCTTCTGCGCGTCCACCTTGCGGAGTGAGTCCTCCACCTCGCGCTTGGCGTTCGCCACCGCGGACATGAAGTTGGCCTCGGACATGTCCTTGGTGCGGACGTCGCCGGTGCGCTCCAGGGCCTTGAACTGGGCCAGGTTCAGCTCCGCGTCCGCCACGTTCAGCTCGGCGTCGCGCAGGTCCTTCTCCGCCTTGCGCGTGTCGATCTGCCGGTCATGCCATGCGACCTGGGCCTCGGCCGCAGCGCGACCCGCTTCGGCGCCCTGGAGCTGGGACCTGGCCTGCGCGATGGGGCTGGACTGGCCCGTCGCCTCCGCGGCCTTCACGGCGGCCCGCTCCGCATCCACGCGGCTCTTCGCGGCGTCCCCGTTGCGGCGGGAGACCTCCGCGGCGCGCTCGGCGTCACGCACGGCCACCTCGGCGCGCGTCACGTTGTCGGCGGCCTTGGTGCGAGCGAGCTGCGCGTCACGCACGTCTCCCAACTGATCCTCGGGAACCCTCGCCATCATCGCGTCGTCTACGCGGGCAGCCTTCGAGCTTCCGCAGCCCGCGAGGAACACCATCGATGCCCCCATGGCCAACCCCATCATCCACTGACGCTTCGTCCTGTTCTGGAACATGAGCTGATCCCCTCGTACGAAGATGACTGTTGGGCAACGTAGGCACTCCCCGGCCGGGGAACAGGCGTTGCGGGCGCTCCGGACGCCGCCGCCCCCTGGAATGCCCTTGGAAAATCGAAGCGGGCCGCAGGGCAGGCGAGCACGGTCTCCCACGCTCCCGGACAGTTGCCGCGAAATGGGCCGCCGCACGGGGGAAGAGAAAGTCATGTCCCAACCAGGCGGGCGAGCGTGTCCGAAGAGGGCGCGGTCCATGCGCCATCAGGGAGGGAACATGAAGCGAGCCGGCTGGGGAATTGCGCTGGGAATGAGCTGTGTGCTGTTGGGGGCCGCTTGCGGGCCCGAAGAGGCCGTTGACGAGCCTCGGGAGGGGACGGAGTCCGTGGAGATGCGCATCTCCCTGGAAGGGGATCAGTGCGGCGTCGTGTCCGCGCAGGCGCACGTGTGGGGCGACGACTTCTCCCCCATTGGCCCGGTGAACATGTACGTCGGGAACGGCTACATCGAGGGCGGGGTGAGCAACATCCCCGCCGGCTCCCAGCGGGGGGTGGGCGTGGCGGCCTACAACGCAGCGGGGAGGGTTGTGTACTCCGGCACCGCGTACGTGGACGTCTACGACGGACCGATGTCGCAGGTGCAGCTCACCCTGACGCGCATCCCGGAGAACTGCCCGGGCTCCGGCACCGGGAGCATCCACATCATTGGCGTGCTGGAAGGCCGGCCCCGGACGGACGGCGGAGGCGCGGTCGACGCGGGTCCGGGCCCTTCGTACGACGCGGGTCCGGGTCCTTCGTACGACGCGGGCTACGGCCCCCGGCCGTAGAACCATGCGGTGAGGGCCAGGCGCCGGGCGTGCGAGGGCAGCACCTCGTGCTCCAGCCTCTCGCTCAGGAACACCACCAGCCTGTCCAACACCGGCGCCACGTCCAGCGGGGCGCCGGTGTCCTCCGGGTAGAGGCGCAGCAGGCCGCCGTCCGCGGGCGTCCAGCCGGCGTTGGCGTACCAGATGGCGGTGAGCCTCCGGTTGGACTGGCCCGGGAACGCATCCCGGTGGCGGGCGTAGTGCGCGCCGCCGCCGGGGTAGCAGGCAAGCTGCACGTCGAAGCGGCCCAGGCCCAGGTACGCGCTCGCGGACACGGCTTCGCCCAGCGAGCGGAAGTGGTTCCACAGTGCTTCCAGCTCGGCGTCCGCGCCGGGCAGCACCCATTCGATGTGGTCTCCACGCACGGAGGTGTCGAGCGCGTGGTCCGCACCGCGCCGGATGCCCGCGGGCCGGAGCGTCCCCGCCTGCACGCGAGCCAGCGCCGCGTCCCGCACCGCGAGGGCGCGGGTCTCACCGAGGAAGGCGTCGCGCATGAAGTAGCCGTGCGAGCCCAGCGCCTCCACCTCCGCGTCCGTCAGGTCCACATGGGCCTCCCTGGCCTGCGGGCTCCAGCCACCCGCCAGGAGCCCTGACCGGCACGCTGCCCCAGGACGCCCCCGGGAAGGAAGCGGGTAGAATGCCGGGCCATGGCGAACCTCTCGCGAGTCCTCTCCGTCCTCGCCGCCGCCGCCCTGGGCGCGCTGGTCGCATGGCTGCTCTTGCGTCCGGCGTCCTTCCGGCAGCCGGACCCGGCCGTGGTGGTGGAGCAGATGCGGGAGGTGGCGCGGCTGGAGACGCTGGACGTGGCCCTCTACAAGAAGGTCACCTTCGCGCCGGAGCCGGAGGCCACCGACGCGCTGTGGAAGGACGTGTTGCTCTGGGCCAGCTACACGCTGAAGAACCCGCACGGCCGCGCCATCGTCTTCGCGGACGCGCACCTGGGCTTCGACTTCCAGCGCTTCGACGCAAGCCACCTGCGCGCCACGGGCACGCGCGTGGACGTGCTCCTGCCTCCAATGGTGGTGACGGTGGCGCTGCGGCCGGGAGAGACGGAGATCATCGACTCCAACCTGGACAGCGCGCAGACGGCGCAGTTGCTGGAGAAGGCCCGGCTCGCCTTCGAGCGCGAGGTGCGGCAGGACGCGCGCTTGAAGGACAAGGCGAGACAGTCCGCGGAGCGTTCGCTCCGGGGCCTGCTGCTCACGCTGGGCTTCCGCGAGGTGCACTTCGTGGAGCGGCTGCCTTTGGGAACGGCGGGCTGAAGCGCCAGGCTTCACGCCGACCGCAGCGAATCGCCTTCCAGCAGGAACAGGCCAGGGACACCGTCCGGCGCATGTCCCAGCGAGGTGAGGATCCGCACTGAGTCCGCATCCGAGTCCCGGCACAGCAGCACCACTTCACGCCGGCCCAGGTTCACGCGCAGGCGTCCTCCACCCGTGGCGGCATCCAGCCACCGACGCTGCGCCTTCGTGAGCAGACGCGCCCCATCGTGTCCGTCGCCCCCCGTCACGGCCCACACGCCGGAGAACGCCTCCGCCAGCCGCACCTGGCCCTGGTCGATGACGACGGGGCGCACGTCCGCGGGATGCGCCTCCAGGTTGCGCCACGCCGCCGCGTCCACGGCCTCGAGCGTGAGCCCTGAAGCCACCAGCGCGCTGGCGGGCAGGTAGCGCACGAACTCCGCGTCCTCCAGCACGTAATAGATTTCCAGCCCCTCCGGACCCGTCCGGAACAGCGCGCCCTGGGTCCCCGCCACGAACCCCGTCGGCCGCAGCACCGGCCGCACCGTCTCCAGCGCCACGCCCACTGGCCCCACGCCGGAGGACAGACCGCCCAACCGCGCCGCCAGCGCTTCCACGTACGCGGTGAGCCCCTGCGCTCCAGGTGCTTCGCGATACGCCGCGTACAGCGAGCCCACGTCCACGCGGCCCACGCCCCCCGACGCCAGCTTCACCAGCAGGTCCTTGCCCTGGCGTCGGAAGCCCATGCCCGCACGGCCCAGCGCGGCGGTGAGCGCGGCGGTGAACTCCGGTCGCAGCACCTGCTCCTGGGGCGTCGGGGCCGGTGGCAGGTCCGCGGCCTCCAGCTCCGCGCGCAGCAGCTTCGCTTCCGCATCGAAGGGGTCGCGCTCCACGGCCTCAGCCACATAGGCGCGCGCACGCGCGGCCTCGCCCTGCCGCAGCGCGAGCACGGCCAGCACCTTGAGGGCCTCCGGGTCGCCGGGGCTCAGGACCAGGGCGTCTCGCAGCTCGGCCTCCGCGTCGCGGTGCCGCTCCAGGCCCAGGAGGGCTCGCGCGAGCCCCAGCCGCACCTGGAGGTCCTGCGGGAAGTCGCGCCGCAGGGCCTGCATCAACGGCAGGGCTTCGCGTTCGGCGTCCGCGTTGACCAGCGCATGCGCCACGGTGAGGCGCAGCGTGGCGCCGGGACGTTGCGCGGCCTCGGCGCGCAGCGCGTCCAGCTCCGCGTCGGTGAGCACGTCTCCCGCCTCCACCTTGCGGCGCAGGCGCTCCAGTTCCGCCAGGGGCATCACGCGCCGGGACTCTAGTGGGCCGGGTCGGGAGCGCCCAGCCCTTCAGCGGGTTCGTCCTCGCTCCGGGTCTGCGTGAGGAACTCGTCCAGGGCCCCCACGTCGATGGGCTTGCGGAACACCGCGTCCACCAACGCAAGGCTCGCGCGGTTCTGCCCGCGCACGTCGGCGCCGGTGACGATGGCCAGCAACGCCTGGGGCGAGCGCTGCCGCAGCTCCCGCGCCAGCTCCCAGCCGGTCATCTCCGGCATCACCGCGTCCAGGAGCGCGGCGTCGAAGGCGTGCTTCTCCCAGATGCGCAAGGCCACCTCCGGGCTGTGCGCCACCTGCACGTCGTAGCCTTCTTCGCCCAGCACCTCGGCCATCATCCGCGCATTGTCCAGGTCGTCGTCCACCACCAGCACGCGGCGCGCGGGCCGCTTCAGGTGCGGCACGCCTCCCGGAGCCAGCTGCGGGGGCAGCGGCGACAGCGCCTCCACGTCCTCCGCGGTGTCACGGAAGCGCGGCAGCCGCACGGCGAAGCTCGCGCCCGAGCCGTCCGGCCGGTTCTCCACCGTCAGCTCTCCACCCCAGCGCTGCACCTGCGTGCGCGCCACCGCCAGGAACAGCGAGAACTGCGGCGCGCCCGGGTCGCGGCGCAGCGGATCAAACAGCCGCGCCAGCTCCTCCACCGCGTAGGGAGAGCCCCCGTCGTCGATGCGCAACGCCAGCCATCCATCCCCTTCCGGCCGGGTGCGGACCAGGAGCGTTCCACCACCGTCCATGCGGTCCCTCGCGGACAGCAGCAGGTTGACGATGAGCTCGCGGAAGAAGCCCGCATCCGCCTTCACGCCCCACGGGAAGCCCAGGTCCAGCTCCGTGTGCACGGGGTGCTCGCGCTGCTCCAGTTCACCTCGCGCCAGCTCCAGCGCCTCGCGCACCGTCTGGTCCACCGGCACCTCTGCCAGGAGCTCCTCGGTGCGCTGCACGCTGAACTCCTGCAGCCGCGCCACCAGTTCGCCAATCTGGCGCACCGTCTTGTCCAGCGCCTCCACGTGCTCCGGCTTGTATTCGCGTTGCAGCAGTGTGATGCGCAGCCGCAGCACGTTGAGGAAGTTGTTGAGCGCGTGCGCGGCGCCGCTCGCCAGTTGTCCCAGCGCCTGCTGCCGCGTGCGGCGCAGCAGCTGCCCCTGGAGCCTGCGCACCTCCTCGTGGGCGTTCTCCAGCGCCTTGGTCTTCACCGCCGCTTCGGTCCGGTCGCTGAAGGTCTGGATGACGCCGGCCAGGACGTGGTCCTCCTCCCACACCGGCGTGGCGCTCATCTCCAGCGTGGCGTCGCTGCCGCCAGGGCGCTCCACCACCATCATCACACCGCGCACCGGGCCCTTCTCCCGCAGCGAGCGCAGGAACGGCATGTCCTGCACTCGGAAGGGCTCACCCGTCGGGTGGCGGGCGTTGACCTGCGTCAGCACGGGCGCCAGGGAGCCGGCGGCGCGCGCGCCCACCACCGCGCGCATGGGCACGCCCATCAAGCGGCTCACCGGCGGCGAGGCGAAGGACACCATGCCGTCCGTCTCAGCCAGCAGGATGCCCACCTCCACGTGGTTGAGCACCGACTCCATCACCGCGGCCTCGCGGAAGCGGACCTCCTCTGTCTTCAGCACGCGCGCGTAGGACGCCTGCGCGGACGCATCCGCCTCCCAGATGAGCTCCGACACCAGCTCCGCGACGTCCGAGTCGATGACGCCCCCGTTGCGGCGCGAGTAGACGTAGAGCAGCACCTCCTGGAGGGACTTGAACTCGCGCGTCAGGTCCTCGGGTTCGAAGTTCTGGTCGTACCGGTAGGCCCCGTGCGAGCGCACCACCTCCGGCCACAGCCGCACGGCGTCCTCTCCCCGGTCGCGGAGCAGGCGGGCAAGCTCGTCCAGCAGGTGGCGCAGGGGGGCGCGCAGGTCGCGGCCGGGGACCTCCACCTCGTAGGTCTCCGCGCGCAGGCGCTTGGCCCACAGGCGCGTGATGCGCTCGCCCTCGTCGGAGAGCAGGCCGGACAGGGCGGTGATGGCGGTATCGGAAGGCACGCTCAAGGGCGGACGATGCGCACGCTCCGGGCGCCCAGCCACCCGGCCCCCCTGGTGACGCCGCGCGTGAATGTCCGCCTCCGCACAGCCCCGGGGCCGTCGCGGGGCACGAGGGCAAGACTGGCTGCCTCCCCTGGTCAGGGGCGGCGGTCGTCCCCACCTTCCCAGTCACGGATGAGCGTCAAAGAGCGCAGACAGAATGATCTCGAACAGCCGCTGGTCTCCCAGCAGGCCATGGCGCAGCTCTTCCGTGGGGAGCTGAGCCGTTCGGACACGTGGCGTACGCGGCTGGACACGACGACGAACTGGGCGCTCACGACGACGGCGGCGGTCATCTCCTTCGGCTTCGCGACGCCGGAGAGTTCGCACGTGACGTTCCTGGTGGGCATCTGGATGGTGGTGTCCTTCCTGCTCATCGAGGCGCGCCGCTACCGGTACTACGACCTGTGGAACCGCCGGGTGCGTCTGCTGGAGGACGGCTGGTGGGCACCGATGCTGCGGCGCGAGCCGGTGGATCCAGACGCCCTGCGGGAGCTGGCGGTGGAGATGTCGCGGCCGCAGATCCAGTTGTCGCTGGGGTCGGCCATCGCCACGCGGCTCAACCGCGCGTATGGCCCCATCCTCATCGTCCTGTTGGTGACGTGGTTCTTCAAGGTCTACAGCCACCCGCGACCGCCTCGTGACTTCGACGACTTCACGGAGCGGGCCCACGTGGCGTGGATCCCCGGCCCGATGGTGATGGGCTCACTGCTGCTCATCACCCTGGCGGCGGGCTACCTCTTCATCGCGTCCTTCTTCATCCGGGCGCCGCTGGGCGAATTGCGCACGCGCCCACGAGGACGCCGGGCCGCGATGTGGGAGACCTTCTACCGGCCCTACGCCATCCAGCGGCGCAAGCGCCCGCGCCGCGCGGCGCCCAACCGCCCCACGCAGCCCCGCTCACCGCCCCCGTTCGACCACTGAGCGGGTGACGACCTTCACGAAAACGCAGCGACTTCCGCGCGCTCGTGTTCTTGCCATAGAACACGAGGCAGATGAGGACGCGCCCTTCCCTTCGCTGGCTCCTGCCCGCGCTGCTCTCCGCCTGCGCAGGAAGCACCTATCGCGTGAGGAACGAGGGCAGCTTGTTCGGGCGTACCGGAAACACGGTCTGGGTCCAGGGCCCGTGGGAGGAGATCCAGCCGTCCACGGATGTGGATGAGGTCATCGACCAGCTCTGCCCCGCCATCATGAAACTGGAGGGTGCCGCCGCCAACGACTACGGCCAGGAATACTGCGGAGCCATCTACTCACTGGGCGACGGCACCTATTACGCCAGTCACGCCTCCCCTCTGGGCAAGACCGTTCCGGTGGGCGCCTCCAGGCGCAAGCAGTGCACCCCACCCAGTCGTGTGGTGGATGCGAGGGGACGAACCTCGACCCTGGCCGACTATCACAGCCATCCGTGGTCGCCTTCGCCCCTGTCCATCTTCGACCTCAAGAATGACAACCAACTCTGGTTCATCCGGATCCAATTCGACCGGGGATGCACCGTCATGAAGTACCTGCCCTACAAGCACGTCGCCCATCCGGGAGAGGTCTATGTGCGGCGAAACGCGACGTGGATCCTGATCGGCCTCCTTCAGTCATCCCTGGACAAGGACCTGGGAATCGTCACCCCGGTGGAGGCGAAGTAGCGTCCCCGACGGAATCACCATGAACCAGCCCACCCTCCTCCTCATGGCCCTGTCGTTGACGGGGTGCGGTCTCTTCCAGCGCCCGTTCCGACCGGAACATGCGCCCCCAGCGGAGGCCGCCGCGTTCCAGTTCCCGTTGGGCTTCCCACCGGGAGAGCACACCTTCATCCCGAGCACCCACTCCGCGGCGGTCCAGCTCGCCATGGACGACTTCCTGCCGCGGGATGCCAGGCCTCCTCGGAATGCCACACCGGACGAGGTCTGCCTCATGCGACGTGAGTCCTACGACGTCCTCGCCAAGAACCTGTCCGAGGATGTCGTCCTCGTGGCCTTCACGCCCGGCAAGGGCGTCTGCGCTTCGGAGGGCCTGACCCTGGACCTGGGCGCCACCTACGCTGTCGACGTGCGCGGATGGCGCATCCTCGCGGTCCAGCGATAGCGCCCTTTACCCCTCCACGCAGACGACCGGGTCCACCCATGCGGTCCCCCCGGTCGAGCGTCTGGAACGCGGCCAGGTCCTCCGCGTCCAGCGTCGCACCGGCGTCACAAGGCCCGGGCCATGCCGGACGTCCACCCTGGCCTGGAGCCCCCGAGCAGGCCCACCCCTCGCACCCCGGCCGGGCAGGGGTGCACGGAGCCCGGCCCAGCCTGATGGGGGCCATGTCCCGGGATGAAACAGGCCCGTTTTCGTCCTTCCGGCCCCCCCGGATTTGTGGTGTGAACCGCCCCCATGGCGAATACGCGCACTGTGACGGTCATCAACGGCGACGGCATCGGTCCCGAGGTCTCGGCGGCCACCATTCGCGTCCTCGAAGCGCTCAAGGTCCCCCTGGAGTTCGAGTTCAAGGACGCCGGCGCGGAGGTCGTGGCCAAGTTCGGCACCAACCTCCCCCACGAGACGGTGGAAGCGGTCCTCAAGAGCGGCGTCGCCCTCAAGGGCCCCACCGGCACCGTCGTCGGCGGTGGCCTGCCGTCCGCCAACGTCGGCCTGCGCAAGCGGCTGGACCTGTACTCGTCCCTGCGCCCCGTGAAGAGCGTCCCCAACGTCAAGACGCGCTACGAGAACGTCGACCTGGTCGTCGTGCGTGAGAACACCGAGGACCTCTACGCCGGCCTGGAGCACATCGTGGTGCCGGGCGTCGTGGAGGCGCTGAAGATCATCACGGAGAAGGCCTCCACGCGCATCGCGCGCTTCGCCTTCGAGTACGCCCGGAAGAACGGCCGCAAGCGGGTGTCCGCCATCCACAAGGCGAACATCATGAAGCTGTCGGACGGCCTCTTCCTGGACTGCTGCCGCAAGGTCGGCCGCGAGTTCCCCGAAATCACGTACGACGAGGTCATCGTCGACAACCTCTGCATGCAGCTGGTGAAGGACCCGACCCGGTTCGACGTGATGGTGACGGAGAACCTGTACGGCGACATCGTCAGCGACCTGTGCGCGGGCCTCGTCGGCGGCCTGGGCATGGTGCCGGGCGCCAACATCGGTGAGCGCACCGCCGTCTTCGAGGCCGTGCACGGCACCGCACCGGACATCGCGGGCAAGGGCATCGCGAACCCCACCGCGTTGATGATGTCCGCGGTGATGATGCTGGAGTGGCTGGACCTGAAGGACGAAGCCCGCCGCATGCAGGGCGCCATCCAGAAGGTCTACGGCGGCGACGTGAAGGTGCGCACCGGAGACCTGGGCGGCAGCGCCACCACGCGCGAGTTCACCGACGCCATCATCGCCGCGCTGTAGGCCCGGCGAGCAGCACCGGGGTGGAGGAAGCCCTCCACCCCGCGCCTCACCTGAGCCTCAGCCGATGATGACCTTGCGGACGCCCCGCGCTTCCAGGAGCGCGGGAAGCCGTTCGCGCTGGTCGCCCTGCAACACCAGCGCGTCCTCCTCCACCACGCCGCCGCAGCCCAGGCCGCCCTTGAGCGCCTTGAGCCAGGTGTCGAGCTGGGCCGCGGGCAACCCCAACTGCTCCACCACCGTCACCTCCTTGCCGCCCCGGCCCTTGCGCTCCATGCGCACGACGGCGCGCGCGGGCCCCTTGGGTTCGGGCTTCGCCTTGGGCGCGGGCGGAGGCGGCCCCACGGGCAGCGCCTCCCGCTGCGCGGACAGGGCGGCGAAGGGGTTGTTGAAGGGCCCCGGGGACGCCGGGGTCTCGTCCTTCTTGTCGCGCTTGCCCATGGCGTGCGGTGACTCCTACGGGTGGGCGTGGCCCTCGTGGCCGCCACCGCCGACCGGCGCGCGGGCGGGCGGCAGCACGACGAAGGCCGCGTGGTTGGGGTCACCGTTGGCCAGCACCAGCGAGTAGATGAGCGGCGCGGACGGCGGCACCTGCCGGCCGTTCAACAGCACCAGCGGCGTGCCCTGGATGTTGAACTTCATGGCGTACTCGACGTCCTGGCGCAGCTTGCCCAGCGTCTGGGGGCTGCTCATGCACGCCTCCAGCTGCGGGCGCGCCACGGAGCCGGACGTGGCGATCTCCATCACCTTGTCCGTGCTCAGGAAGGCCTGGGAGGCGAACAGCCGGTTGCGCAGCTTCCAGAAGTCCTGCGCGTCCTCCAGGCACACCATCGCCTTGGCGGCTTCGCACCGCACGCTGGGCGCGTCCGGGCCCCGGCGGGGAATGGCCGGGTTGCACGCGCCATCCAGCGGGAAGTGACGGGCCTCCACGGACAGCCGGCCCTCGGGCGAGCCGCGCTTGATGGCCGCCAGCTCCTCCACCAGCGACTTGCAGTGAGGGCACTTGCTGTCGGTCCACTCCACCACCTTCACGGGCGCGTCCACGGGGCCGTAGATGCGGCGCGCCGGGTAGAGGGCCGGCTCCGGGGTGGCGGCGCGGTACTGGGCGAGCGCGTTGGACAGGTACTGCTTCTGCTCCTGGGGCAGGCTCGCCAGGTAGGCCTCCAGCGTCGGCGGCGTCACGGGCGGGGGCTCCACCTCATCCCCGTAGGTGATCTTCGCCGGGGCCGTCGCGCCCGGCAGGAACGCGCCGGCCTTCTGCGCGTGCGGGGTGGCGCGGCCGGGCATCTGCATGGCCACGAAGGCGACGGCGGAGATGCCCACCGTCCACTTGAGCGCGTCGCCCCACTCGCCCGCCTGGGGCACCAGGGGGCCGGGGAGGCCCTTCCACGCGACGCCCGCGAAGGCAATCACCAGCGCGTAGGTGCCCAGGCACGTGGGGCACACCACGCCCACCTGGGCGCTGACCCCGGCGAAGACGACGACGGAGACGATGCCCGCGGCGGCCAGCAGGCGCAGGCCGTTGGTGGCCGGGCGCACGGAGCGCTTCGCCTTGGCCCACGCGAGGTACAGCGCGGACAGGCCCACGGCGGCGAGCCCCCACACGAGGCCCAGGCCGGCGATGGGGATGCCCAGCGTGTCATGCACCGCGCTGGCGAAGTCCGAATTCCAGACGGTCTCGCAGTTGACCTGCTCGCTGATGCCGCAGCTGGTGGAACCGCCCGCGCGCAGCGTGAGCAGCTCCATCCACTGGTAGATGGCGAGCCCGCTGGTGAGGATGCCCAGGACCAGCAGCGCGAGGGCGCCACGGGTGGGGAC
>NZ_RAWI01000158.1 GCF_003612125.1 Corallococcus praedator | reverse complement strand
ACCCCAGTCCCACCCCAGGTCCGCCGGGTCTCCGTGCAGCAGCGGCTGACCGCGTTGGAAGCGGAGCAGGTGCAGCTGCGTCAGGAGCTTGCCTCCTTGCAGGGCGAGCTGCGCCTGCCCGGCCTGTACCTGACCGTGGAGGCAGCCAACACGTCCGCGCTCGTGGCCGCCCGGCAGGTGCGCGAGGTGGTTCGCCTGGTGGCGTTGGATCCACTCCCCGGCGCGCCCGCGCATGTCGCCGGCACGTTCGTGTACCGCGGCAGTCCGGCGGTGGTGGTGGATCTGGCGCGGCTGCTGGGCGTGAAGCGCACGCCGGATCTCGACTCGCATCTGGTGGTGGTGGAGGCGGGCCGCACGGTGGCGCTGCTGGTGGATCGCGTGCGCGACCTGGTGGAGACGCCGGTGCTGCTGGACGGCACGCCGGGCGGCGAGGAGGCCCTGCCGTGGGACGGCACCGGGCTGATGGCCGGGCTGTGCCGCACGCCGGAAGGGCTGCGCCCGCTCCTGCGCACGAGCGCCGTGCTGGCCGGGATGGAGGCCCTGTGAGCGACGGGCTCCTCGACGACGCCACGCTCGCGAAGGTCGAGGAGGTGCTCCAGGGCGCCTGCGGCCTGACGCTCGCGAGCAGCCTGCGTCGTTCGTTGGAGCCCGCGCTGGCGCGCGCGGCCCTGGCGCGCGGTCTTTCGGAAGCGACCTTCCTGCGCCAGTTGCTGCTGCGCGAGCCGGTGGCGGTGGAGGCGTTCATCGAGCACGCCGTCATCGGCGAGACGTACTTCTTCCGCCACCCGGAGCACCTGCGCGCGCTGTCGTCGCGGGCCCGCCTGCATCCAGGCACCTTCAGTGTGTGGAGCGCGGGCTGCGCGAGCGGCGAGGAGCCCTACAGCATCGCCATGGCGCTGATGGCCGCGGGGCTGGGCGAGGGCGGCCGCTTCCGCGTGCTGGCGACGGACGTGTCCGGCCGGGCCCTGCTGCGCGCGAAGGCCGCCGTGTACAGCCCGTGGTCGCTGCGCCGCATCGAGCCGGAGCTGGAGCGGCGCTTCCTCACCACGCAGCCGGGCCTGCAGGGCCAGGACCCGCAGCACCGCGTCGTGGCGGAGGTGATCCGCGCGGTGGACTTCCGCCGCCACAACCTGGCCACGGACGCGGTGCCGTCCATGGGGTTCCAGGCCATCTTCTGCCGCAACGTCCTCATCTACTTCACGCCGGAGCTGGTGCGCGTGGTGCTGGCGCGGCTGGTGTCCGCGCTCGCGCCGGGCGGGCTGCTCTTCGTGTCGCCCGCGGAAGTGCCGCTGACCAACGGCATGGGGCTGGAGACGCTGGACGCGGACGGCACCCCCGTCCTGCGCGTGCCCCTGGAGTCGTGGCCCGCGCTGGAGTCCGCGACCGCGCACACGCGCCGGGACACGCCGACGTCCATGGCCGCCGTCGCGGCGCGTCGGGACACGCCGCCGCCCGCCAACGTGCTGCGGCTGGAGTCCCGCCGCGTCACGCCGCCGCCCGTGTCCCCGTTCGTGGCGCGCCCGGCCCCGACCCCGGCGCCCGTCGCGCGGCAGACCCCGCTGCCCCTGCCGCCCGCTCCGGCGCCGGCACCGCGCACGGTGGCGCCGACCGGCCTGTTGGCGCGGGCCCTGGCCGCGGCGGAGGCGGGGAACTTCGAGGAAGCCGAAGCGCTGGCGCGCGAGGCGGCGCGGGCGCTGTCGCCGGAGGCGTACCTGCTGCTGGCGATGGTGGCCGAGGCGCGGGGCGACCTGCTCGGGGCGGTGGAGGCCGTGCGCAAGGCGCTGTATCTGGAGCCGCAGCTGGCGCTGGGACATGCCACGCTGGTGTCGCTGTACAGCCGCCTGGATCAGCGCGAGGACGCGGAGCGCGCGCGGCAGAACGCGCTGCGGGCGCTGGATGGACTGGATGACGAGCACCCGCTGCGAGGGGTGGAGACGACGATGACCGCGGGAGGGCTCCGACAGGCGCTCGCTCCGCGGCCTTCGCAGGTGGGCTGGCAGGGCGCGCGCTGACGGCGCCCGTCCCGACGTGAGGTGGAGACAACGTGGAAGTGCAAGGGATGAAGGTGGCGCTGCCCGAAGGGCTGGACTCGGCGCGGCTCAGCCTGCGGACGAAGATCCTCGTCGGCACGGGCATGTTCGGCATCGTGCTGGTCGGCATCCTGACCTTCGCGTTCTGGATGCAGATGAGTGACGGCCTGCTGGACGAGCTCACCCGGCGCGCGCGCGCGGTGGGCATCGGCATGGCGGTCAACGTGTCCGCGGCCGTCGCTGGCCAGGACGCGGCGTCGCTGCAACAGGGCACGGACCTGGCGCTCAAGAGCATGCCGGACATCGCGTACATCGTGGTGCGCGACCCCTCCGGCAAGGTGCTGGCTCGCTCGTCGGGCGAACGCTTCGCGAGCGCCACGGCGGTGGAGCCGGCGGACGGCGACGCGGTGGTGGACCGGCTCTTGACCGTGGGCACGCTGCCCGTGGTGGAGACGACGGCCCCCGTGCTCGTCTCCCGGCCGGGCGCCACGCCCGTGCGCGTGGGCACCGTGCAGCTGGCGCTGGACCGCGAGGCGCTGGTGGCGTCGCTCGCCGCGAGCACCTGGCGCACGGCGGGCATCGGCCTGCTGGTGCTGGTGGTGGGCCTGCTGGCCGCGGCCGGCATGGCGGGCCTGTTCATCGTGCCGCTGGAGCGGCTGGCGCGCGCGGCGGTGGGCATCGCGGCGGGGGACCTGCGACAGCAGATCGACACCGCCGGGACGGACGAGATTGGCGAGCTGGCGCGCAGCTTCGCCACCATGGCGGACGCGCTGGCGCACCTGCTCCACGACCTGCGGGGCGCGGCGACGGACCTGGAGTACGAGGCGGCGAACGTGCTGGCCACGTCCACGCAGCAGTCCGCGATGGCGCACCAGCAGGCGTCCGCCATCAACGAGACCAGCACCACCGTGGCGGAGATCGCCCAGACGTCCAAGCAGGCCACGTCCTACGCGGACGCGGTCATCGCGCAGACGCAGAAGTCGGAGACGCTCAGCGCGGAGGGCCAGAAGGTCGTCACGGAGAGCGTGACGGGCATGGAGAAGCTGGGTGAACAGGTGAAGGCCATCGCGCTGGCCATCACCGACCTGAACGAGCGCACGCTGCAGATCAGCGACATCATCGGGCAGGTGAAGGACGTGGCGGAGCAGTCCAACCTGCTGGCCCTCAACGCCTCCATCGAGGCGGCGAAGGCGGGGGAGCACGGCCGCGGCTTCGCGGTGGTGGCCACGGAGATGCGCACGCTGGCGGAGCAGTCCCGCATGGCGGCGGAGCAGGTGCGCGTGCTGCTGAACGAGGTGCAGAAGGGCACCCGTCTGGCGGTGACGACGACGGACGAAGGCAGCCGGCGGGCGCAGGCCGCGATGGAGCTGGCGCGCAGCGCGGGCAACACCATCCTGGGGCTGTCGGAGGTCATCCGCGAGTCCTCAGGGGCCGCGCGGCAGATCGCCGGCAACACGCGGCAGCAGACCATCGGGGTGGAACAGATCGCCACGGCGATGGGCGAACTGACTTCCGCCATGAGTGATTCGGTGGAGGGAACCCGGCGCATCGAACAGGTGGCGGGCAACCTCTCCACCTTGTCGAAGCGCTTCTCGGATCTAGTGGGCAGGTACCAGCTATGAACAGCAACGTGACGGGCGGGGCCAAGAAGGCGGCGAAGGTGCTCATCGTGGAGGACACGAAGACCATCACCAACCTCCTCCAGGTGTACCTGATGGGGTGGGGGCTGGACTTCGTGGACGCGCCCAACGGCGCGGTGGGGCTGAAGCGGGCGCGCGAGCAGAAGCCGGACCTCATCATCTCCGACGTGCAGATGCCGGAGATGGACGGCTTCGCGCTGTGCGCCGCCATCCGCAGCGACCCGAAGCTGAGCGAAACGCCCTTCCTGCTGCTCACGTCCCTGAAGGACGACGCGAGCCGGCAGAAGGGCAAGCTCGTGGGCGCGAGCGCGTTCCTCAACAAGCCGGTTTCGGTGGATGATCTGCGCTCGAAGGTGCGGGACTTCCTCAAGCTGCCGGCCACCAAGTACTAAAGCGATGCCAGCCGACGACGCCAAGTTCCAACCCATCGACTTCGAGGAGCTGAAGGCTTCGCTCGACGCGGCGCAGATGCTGCTCGAGGGAGGCCAGGTGGTGAGCGCCCACCGGCGGCGCGAGGTGCTCCACACGCGCGCGGTGGCGCTGGCCAGCTCGCGCCACGAGGAGCGCCAGGAGGTCGTCACGGTGCTCGCCTTCCAGGTGGGCGGCGAGCGCTACGCGGTGCGCATCGAGCTGGTGGACCACGTGCTGGAGGCGCGTGGCATGTGCCCGCTGCCCGGGGCACCCCGACACGTGCTGGGCGCGCTGTTGAGCCGCTCGCGCATCGTGCCGGTGCTGGACCTGCGGCAGTTGCTGGGGCTGGAGGGCGGCGGCATGTCCGACCTCAGCAAGGTGGTGGTGGTGGAGCTGGAGGACGAGGCGTTCGGACTGGCGGCGGAAGTGGTGGATGGACGCAAGGAGCTGCCGCGCGCGGAGCTGTCCCAGCCGCCGCCGGGCCCGTTCCTGTTCCTGACGCCGGACCGGCTCACGGTGCTGGACCTGACACAGCTGGGCAACCCGGCGGCCGCTCGACGCGGCTAGAGGGGACTGGGGTTTCATGGATCCGCAGTTGTTGCGCAGCATCTGGCCGGTGTTCGCCGCGGAGACGCGCGAGCAGATTCAAGCCATCGGGTCGAAGGTGCTGGGGCTGGAGCAGCCGGCCGCCTCGCGCGAGCCGGACCTCCTGCCGTCGCTCAAGCGCGTGGTGCACAGCCTCAAGGGCTCCGCGGCGAGCCTGGGGCTGGACGACATCGAACGCATCGTCCACGCCATCGAGGACGGGCTGTCGCACGTCAACGTGGAGGAGCCCATCTCCCGCACCGCCGTGGAGGCGATGCTGCGGGGTCTGTCCGCCATCGAGAACGCCCTCAACCGGGGCGACGCGGGTGAGTCGCCCGCGGTGGACGGCGTCCAGGCGCTGCTCCAGGCGCTGGGCCATGGCGGGGAGGCTTCGTCCGCGTCGGACGACGCCACCGACTCCGGCGCGCTGGGCGGGGAGGGGCTGAAGATCCTCTCCGCGCTGGAGGCCGCGCTGGGCCGGCTGGTGTCCCCCAAGGTGGAGGACCGGGCGGGCGCGGTGCGCGCGGCGGTGGAGCGGGCGCATGCCCTGCGCCAGAGCGCGGAGGCCGCCCAGGCGGAGCAGGTGGCCGCGCTGGCGGAGGCTGCGGCGCTGGGCTTCACGCGCATGGAGGAGGGCGGGGACGCGGCGGGGCAGGCGGCCTCGGAGGTCGCGGGCGCGCTGGTGGACCTGCGCACGGCGCTGGGCCTGATGGAGGACGCTGGCGAGGCCCCGGCGCCCACGCCCGCGCCCGTGGCCCCGACGCCGGTGGTGCCAAAGCCCGCGGCGCGCGCGACGACGGCGGCCGAGGCCCGGGGCGGGGCGGTGGACCGCGCGGTGCGCGTGTCGGTGAAGACGCTGGACTCGCTGGCGCTCCAGGTGGAGCACCTGGTGGCGGGCCGCGCGCAGGCGGGCCGGCGCACGGAGAGCTTCCGCGCGCTGACGGACCACGCGCATGAGGTGCTGCTGCACCTGGAGCGCGCCGCGTCCCAGCTCGCGCTGTCGGGCGGGGGCACCGCGCTGGAGCAGCTGCGCGTGGGCGTGAGCCTGATGCGCCAGATGCAGAAGCGCCTCCTGGAGCAGGCGAAGGAGGCGCACCGCGACGGCGAGCAGCACGCGCTGGTGGCGCAGGTGGTGCGCGATGACCTGCGAGATCTGCGCATGGTGCCGGCCTCGCAGGTGCTGGAGCCCCTGCGGCGCACCGTGCGCGAGACGGCGTCGCGGCTGGGCAAGGAAGTGGTGCTGGAGCTGGGCGGCACCGACGTGCGGTTGGACCGGCGCATCGTGGACGCGCTGAAGGATCCGCTCGTGCACCTGGTGCGCAACGCCATCGACCACGGGCTGGAGATGCCGGAGGGGCGGCGCGCGGCGGGCAAGCCGGACTCGGGCCGGCTGACGGTGCGCGTGGAGGCGCGAGGCACGCGCATCGGCGTCATCGTGGAGGACGACGGGGCGGGCCTGGATCCGGTGCGTGTGCGCGCGACGGCGGTGCGCCGGGGCCTGATGACCCAGGACGCGGCGGAGAAGCTGACGGACGCGCAGGCCGCGCGGCTCATCTTCCAGCCGGGCTTCTCCACGCGCGAGGAGGTCACCTCCACGTCGGGCCGTGGCGTGGGCCTGGACGTGGTGCTGGCCACCGCGCAGCGGCTGCAGGGCTCCGCGGACGTGGAGTACACGCCGGGCAAGGGCACGCGCTTCATCGTGGACCTGCCGCTCACGCTGGCCGCGGCGCTGGGCCTGCTGGTGCGCACCGGCAACACCATCACCGCCATCCCCTCCGACACCGTGAAGCGGGTGCTGCGGCTGGACAAGGACGACATCGGCACGGTGGCCGGACGCGTGGTGGCGCGGCTGGATGGCGAACAGCTCACGTTCCTGACGCTGTCGGAGGCCATCGGGTTGCCGCGCCTGGAGCTGGCGCTGGAGTCCGGGCGGCGGCAGACGGCGGTGCTGCTGGCGCTGGGCGAGGAGCGCGTGCTGTACGCCATCGACGAGGTGGTGGGGCAGCAGGAGCTGGTCGTCCGGGCGCTGGGCAAGCACCTGCAGGGCGTCCCGCACCTGGCGGGCGCGGCGGTGCTGGACGACGGCCGCGTGGTGCCGGTGCTCAACGCGCTGGAGCTGTTGCGCGCGGCCAAGCCGGAGATGCGCTCGCCGGTGGGCGAGACGAAGATGCCGCGCATCCTGGTGTGCGACGACTCCATCACGACGCGCTTCGCGATGAAGTCGCTGCTGGAGATCGCCGGCTACCCGGTGGTGACGGCCGCGGATGGCGAGGAGGCGTGGTCCGTGTTGGATCGCGTGCACTGCCAGCTCGTCGTCAGCGACTGGCAGATGCCCCGGCTGGACGGCGTGGGGCTGGCGCGGCGGATGAAGAAGCACCCCATGTTCCGCCGCACGCCCATCATCCTGGTGACGTCGCTGGACAGCCAGGAGGACCGGATGGAGGGCCTGGAGGCCGGCGCGGACGGCTACCTGGTCAAGCGCGAGGTGGAGCGCGGCAAGCTGCTGGAGCTCGTGCGGCAGCTCTTGCCCTCGTCGGGCTGAGGCGCGGGCGGCACGAACGACGACGCCCCGTCCTGCGCGTGAGCGTCGGGACAGGGCGTCGGGTGCGGCCGGGGCCTTTCCGTCAGGGACGGCCCGCGGGCAGACACGCTACTTCTTCGGGCGGCTCCAGGCCTTGGGCCAGTCGTCGAACTGCGCGACCTCCTGCTCCCCGACGAGCAGCGTGTACATGGACTCCTCGGGGAAGTCGCCGATGCGGATGCGCAGCTCCTGCCCGTCCGCCTTGGTGCGCAGCGGATGCAGCACGTCCGTCGTCTTCACCCATTCCAGCTTCTGACTCAGGAGTTGCTCAGCGTTCATAGCTTGGCCTGCTGATTGGCGAAGTGGTTGTTCACGGTCTGGTTGGTGCGCTTCGAGCTGTCGATAAGGCTCTGGTAGACGGCGTCCCCAGTCAACCCCTTCGCCTTGGCGCCCTTGACCAGCTGGTCGAACGAGGGCCCGTCCAGCCGGCCGTACGTAAAGAAGTCACGCGCCTTGAGCATCATGACTTCGAGCGGGTTGCTCATGAAGCTGCGCGCTTCCAGGCGGGCCTCGTGGCGGATGTTCACCGCCGCCTTCGCGCGGTCCTCCAGGGACGCGCCCTGAGCCTTCAGCTTCGCGTCGTTCGCGGGGATGCTGGCGACCTTCTGGTTGTACCAGTTGCGGATTTCAGTGTTGGTCGTGGGCTTCTTCGCCGCGGCCGCGTCCGGGCCGTTCACCTTCGCGGCACCTTCCGGGTTGCGGGGACGGGTGCGCGACGGGCTGCCCGTCACGTCCGCCGGCTGCGGCCGGGTGGGCGCGGGCGTCGAGTTCGAACGCGTGGGCCTGGTCGGGGTGGAAGACGTCGGCGTGTTCGTCTTCGGCTTCGAATCCACGGAGTTGCTGCGGCGCGGAGGGGACGACAGCGCCGAGTCGGACTTCGTGGAGCGGACGCTCGAGTTCCGGGAGAGCTTCATGGGGGGAGACCTTCGAGGGCAGGAAGGAAAACAGCTTTCCCTTTTATCGCAAGCAAAGGTAGGCGAGTTGCGACCTCCGCCTACCTTTCGCGCGAATCCCTGACGTTTCCCGCAATCCCGCCCGTTTAGCGGTGGGCAGGCACCGCGAAGGCGTCATCCCGAGGACAGAGCAGGGTGACTTCCAGCCGGGGCTCCTGGTGCACGGACAGCGTGCCCCCCAACCGTCCCGCGAGCTGCCGCAGCATGGCCTCCCTGCGCGGGGTGAGGGCCGTGCCCGGGCACGCCCGGAGGCGCAGCAGCCACTGCCCAGCGTCCAGCGACGGGCCCAGGTGGACGTCCACGGCCACCGCGTTCGTGGTGCTCCTTGAGAGGGTGCGGGCGAGCAGCTCCCAGTCCGCGCGGCTGCCTCGCACGGCCACGGCCTGCTCCCCGGGCAGCGTCAGCGTGGGCGGCCCCTGGCGGCGTCCGGGCGTGGGCGCGAAGGCGCGCGCCAGCACGGGGCGCAGGTCGTCCAGGCCCGGGGGCAGGGGCGACAGGCGCCGATCGATGAGCTCCTTCTGCTCCGTGCCCGACTTCGCGAGCCGCTCCAGGTAGCGCTGCATCTGCGCGTTGAGCGGCCCCGCGGTGCCCTTGAGCATCATGTCCACGTAGCCCCGGATGACCATCAGGGGCGTGCGCAAGTCGTGCGCCGCGCGCGAGCGACGCTTCTCCATTGCCGTCACGGTGCGCTCCAGGCGCAGCTTCGCTTCCAGGAGCCGCGACTGCCGCTCGCCCTGCGCCACTTCCCGCGCATGTGCCTTCAGGAGCGCGGGGGCGAACGCGCTGAAGCGCGCCACCACGTGTCGCTGCGACGTCGTCAGCGGCGCCGGCCAGACCTGGAGGACGGGGCTTCGCGCTGCCTTGTCACTGTTTCCGTCGCGATGGGCGGGCACCCGGCCCACCTTCATCACGCACGCGTGTCCTTCATGAAGGGCCGCGCCGGTCGCACCGGTCAGCCGCAATGTCGCCTTGAGGAGGGCCTCCAGGCCCGCGCGCGTTCCTTTGCGCAGCGCCTGCTCGGCCACCGCCGTCAGCGTCGTTTCCACCCTGGCATCGAGGTCGTCCTCGATGCGCCGCCCCATCCAAGCCCCAGCCCGCACGCGCCAAGGAATGGGCACGGCTCGGTGGAGGCGCAACGGCTCCCGCGCTGGGCCATTGCTTCGCCGCCGATCAGGAATTCTTTACCCGCCGTGATCAGCGGCGGAAGGACATTTTTACCGCCGTTGGGGCAGGACACCCGGTCCAAGCCCTTGCTCTCACTGGGAAAAGGTTCTGGCCGGGCGCTTGCTATCAGCCTTCCACGTCAGGCGGTTCGGGAAGGGGCGGATGGGAACTCTCGATTACTACGCGGCGATCGCTCGGATGGCGCCAGGGGCACTGGCGAAGAGCGCGGTCCGCCGTGTCCAGGGTGTCGCGCGGCAGGCGCTCTACCGCCGCCGCGAGCAGGTCGACGAGGCCCAGCTCCTGGAGTCCTTCGGTGCCACTTCCGCCGAAGCGCTGGTGTCGCTGGCGTTGGATCACCGCTCCTCGCGGGCCTGGTGTGAGGTGTCCCAGCGCGAGTCCGTCCGCGCCGCCATCGCGAAGCTTCCGGGCGCGAAGCAGCGCACGCAGGCCCGCGCCGCGCAGGCGCTCGCGCAGGCCTGGAACGTCTTCGGCACGCCGGTGTCCTTCGGCGAGGGCCGCCCGGTGGACTGGTCGTTGGATCCGCTGAGCGGCAAGCGCTACCCCGTGGAGCCCGTGGAGAGCCTGCGGCTGCTCGTGAAGGGCATGGATCCGAAGTACCCGTGGGTGATGGGCCGGCTGGACAGCCTGGTGGCGCTGGCGCAGGGCGCCTGGGTGACGAACTCGCCGGTGGGGCGCTCGCGGCTGGCGACGGCGTTCGTCGCGCAGACGCTGGACTTCCTGCAGGCGAACCCCGTGGGCATGGGCGTCCACTGGACGTGCCCCATGGAGATCGCCCTGCGCGCGGCCAACCTCGCGCAGGCGCTGGCGATGTTCGCGGACGCGCCGGAGGTGCGCCGTCCGGAGTTCCTGGTGCCCGTGCTGGGCGCGCTCACCGAGCACTCCGCGTGGGTGGAGGCCCACCTGGAGGACCACGGCGCGGTGCCCAACAACCACCTCGTCTCCAACTACGTGGGGCTGGCCGTGGTGGGCCTGCTCTTCCCGGAGCTGCCGGGCGCGCCCCGGCAGGTGGCGCTCGCCGTGAACGGGCTGCGCGCGCAGATGGACGCGCAGGTGCATCCGGAAGGCACCTCCTTCGAGGGCTCCATTCCCTACCACCGGCTGGCGGTGGAGCTGTTCACGCTGGCCTGGGTCGTCGCGCGCGGCGCGGGCGTGTCCCTGGGGCCCGCGTACGAAGCGCGTCTGCGATTGATGTATGTCGCGTCCCGCGCGTGGTCTTCCGAACAGGGCCTGGCACCGCAGGTCGGTGACAACGATTCAGGCCGTGTGTTTCCATTCCAGGAGCGCGATGAACGCGAACAGGGCTATCTGTCTGGCCTGGGCGCGGCGCTCTTCAATGATGCAGGGCTCTCCGGCGGTGTGTTCCCGGACGAGGCGGCGTGGCTGTTGGGCAACGCGGGCATCGCGCGTTTCGTCGCGCTGCCCGTGGCGCCGGCGCCTGTATCCATGAGCTTTCCGGTGGGGGGTTTTCACACCTTGCGCGGCGCCGGGGCCGTGCTCACTGTCTCGGCCGGCAAACAAGGGCAACGGGGGGTCGGGGGACACAGCCACAACGACAAGCTTTCCTTTGAGCTTCATGTCGACGGCTGCCCCGTCATCGTCGACCCGGGAACAGGTTCGTACACGCGGGATCCGGCGCTGCGCAACGCGATGCGGAGCACCGCGGCGCACAACACGCTTCAGGTGGATGGGGAGGAGCAGGCCCCCATGGACCCGGCACGGCTGTTCGCGCTGCCGGAAGATGCACGGGCTCGCGTCGTGGCCTTCGAGCCCGGCGCGCGGCACGACCGGTTGGTGGTGCGACACGACGGCTACCGGCGCCTGGCGTCGCCGGTTGGCATTGAGAGGACTTTCCTCCTGGACCGGCACGTGCGTGCGCTGGCCGTGGGAGACCGGCTCATCGGTACGGGCCGTCATGATGTGGTGGGACGTTTGCATCTGCCCGATGGGCAGGCGCGGTGGTGTGAGCCCGACGCGGCGGTGCTGGCGCGGGCCCAGCGCGTGCCGGAAGGACCTGGGTCCTTCGAGGCACGGGCTGTCGAGATTGGACCGGCAAAGGCGCCCGTGGGTTGGGTGCTTCTAGAGCAGGGGTTGGAAACCTCGCTCGTGCCGTCGCAGTACTCGCCTGGCTATGGGCGGGTGGTGCCGTCGGTGTCGGTGGAGTTCCGGAGGCAGCAGACGCCTCCGGCGAGGCTGGGGTGGGTGTTCGTCTTCAGGTGAACGCTGTGGGGTGGGACAGGTGAGCCGGAGAGGCCGCCTGTCAATTGCTGGGAGTAACGACAATGCGCGTAATGGTTGGCAACCCCTTGCTGGAGCGGATCAGCAATCGGGAAGCGAAGGTGGGCGTGGTGGGGCTTGGTTACGTCGGTCTTCCCCTGGGCATGGCGTTCGCGGACGCCGGCTTCAAGGTCACCGGCCTGGACGTGGATCAGCGCAAGATTGACAAGATTGCCAAGGGTGAGAGCTACATCAAGCACATCCCCAGCGAGCCGCTGGCGAAGCTCACCCAGGCGGGCAAGCTCACGGCGAGCAATCAGTTCGCCAAGTCGCGCGAGCTGGACTGCGTCATCATCTGCGTGCCCACGCCGCTGACCGCGTCGCGTGAGCCGGACATGAGCTTCATCATCGCCACGGGCGAGGCGCTGGCCCCGTACGTGCGTCCAGGGCAGCTCTTCATCCTGGAGTCCACCACCTATCCGGGGACCACCGAGGAGATCCTCAAGCCCCTGCTGGAGAAGGGCGGCCTCAAGGCGGGCGTGGACTTCTTCCTGGCCTTCAGCCCCGAGCGCGAGGATCCGGGCAACAAGGGCTTCAACACCAAGACGATTCCGAAGGTCGTCGGCGGCTACTCGCCCGCGTGCCTTGAAGTCGCGGTGGCCCTCTACGGCAGCGCGCTGAAGGAAGTCGTGCCGGTGTCCTCCACGCGCGTGGCGGAGCTCTCCAAGCTGCTGGAGAACATCTACCGCTGCGTGAACATCGCGATGGTCAACGAGATGAAGATGCTCTGCGACCGCATGAACGTGGACGTCTGGGAGGTCATCCAGGCCGCCAGCACCAAGCCCTTCGGCTTCCAGCCGTTCTACCCGGGCCCCGGCCTGGGCGGGCACTGCATCCCCATCGACCCGTTCTACCTGACGTGGAAGGCGCGCGAGTTCGAGTTCCACACCAAGTTCATCGAGCTGGCCGGCGAAGTGAACTGGCAGATGCCGTACTACGTGGTCCAGCGCACGATGGAGGCGCTCAACGCGGGCAAGAAGGTCCTCAACGGCGCGAAGGTCCTGTGCCTGGGCGCGGCGTACAAGAAGGACATCGACGACTTCCGTGAGTCCCCGTCGCTGCGCGTGATGACGCTCCTGAAGGAGAAGGGCGCGGACATCAGCTATCACGACCCGTTCGTGAAGGAGCTGCACAAGGGCCACGGCTTCAACATGGAGATGACGTCCGTCCCCCTGGATCCGGAGACCCTGAACCAGTACGACGCGGTCATCATCCTGACCGACCACTCGCACATCGATTACAACGAGCTGGTCCAGCGCTCGAACATCGTCATCGACACGCGCAACGCGACGAAGGCCGTCACGGAGGGTCGCGAGAAGATCATCAAGGCGTAAGGCTTCAAGGTACAGGACAGACGACATGCGCCTGGAGGCCGCAAGGCTTCCAGGCGAGAGGGTCCTCGCTTCACGCGCCGCCGGGAGGGGCTGCGCGTGGGGGGAGGACCCTTGCCCGTTTCTGGCTACAGTGCGCGCCGTGCCCAACGCCTTCCGTTCCTTGCTCCCGCTGTTCCTGGCCGCGTCGCTGTTGATGGGCGCGGCGCCCGCGCCAGACCCTCGCTCCCAGTTGCTGGAGGCGATGTCCGCGGAGCTGACGCGCAACCAGCAACAGCTCAAGGTGAACGGCCATGAAGCGCCGTACTTCATCAGCTACCTGGTGAAGGACTATGAGTCGCGGCTGCTCGTCGCGCGCTATGGGGCGCTGTTCCAGGACGACGACTACCGCGAGCGCAAGCTGGGCGTGGACGTGCGCGTGGGCAGCTACGACTTCGACAGCTCCGTCGCGGACTCGCTCGACTTCGGCTTCAGCACCAGCAAGGGCGCAAGCTTCACCGCGCGCAAGGAGGGGCCGCTGGATGAGTCCCCGCTCGCGCTGCGCACCGCGCTGTGGCTCGTCACGGATGAGAAGTACAAGGCCGCGCTCTTCCAGTTCCTGAAGAAGAAGGGCGAGGATGTCTACGCGGTGGAGGACCCCAAGCGCGCGGCGTCCTTCTCCCGGGAGACGCCCTCCGCCTACGTGCAGCCGCCGGTGGCCTTCCCCTTCGACCGGGAGAAGTGGCGCAAGCTGGCCCGCGAGGTCTCCGCGCGCTTCAACGCGCACCCGGAGCTGTTCGACTCGGAGGTGCGCATCACCGCGGACAAGGCGACGCGGCTGTTCGTCTCCTCCGAGGGCACGAAGCTCATCACCGAGGAGACGCTGTACGCGCTGCACGTCTCCGCGGTGACGCGCGCTCCGGACGGACAGTTGCTGGATGACTCGCGCAGCTTCTACCTGCCCACGGAAGCCGGGATGCCGGACGCGGTGAAGGTCCACGCGGCGGCGCAGAAGGTCATCGACGAATTGCTCGCGCTGCGGCAGGCGCCGGCCATCGTCCCGTACGCGGGGCCCGCCATCCTGGCCCCGGAGGCCGCGGGCGTGCTCTTCCACGAGACGCTGGGCCACCGGCTGGAAGCGGACCGCCAGGACGGCGACAGCGATGGCAAGACGTTCAAGGGCCAGGAGGGCAAGCAGATCCTCCCGTCCTTCCTGTCGCTGCGGGATGACCCTTCCCGGCGCGAGGTGAACGGCGAGCCGCTCAACGGCTACTACCTCTACGACGAGGAGGGCGTGAAGGGGCAGCCGGTGTCGCTGGTGGAGAAGGGCGTGCTCAAGGGCTACCTGATGAGCCGTCACCCGGTGGAGGGCTTCGCGAAGTCCAACGGCCACGGGCGCGGCCAGGGCACGCTCCAGCCGGTGGCGCGCATGGGCAACCTGATGGTGGACAGCGCGAAGCAGGTGAGTGACGCGGAGCTGAAGAAGCTGCTCGTCGCGGAGGCGAAGCGGCAGGGCAAGCCGTACGGGCTCATCATCCGCGACATCACCGGCGGCAACACCAACACGTCCAGCTTCGGCTACCAGGCCTTCAAGGGCGTGCCGCGCATGGTGTACCGCGTGGACGTGAAGACGGGCGAGGAGACGCTGGTGCGCGGCGTGGAGATTGTCGGCACGCCGCTGTCGTCGGTGAACCGCATCCTCGCCACGGGCCAGCGGCTGGGCGTGTTCAACGGCTTCTGCGGCGCGGAGAGCGGCAACGTGCCGGTGTCCACCGTCGCGCCCGCGGTGCTGCTCCAGGAGCTGGAGCTGCAGCGGGCGATGGAGGGCAAGGACCGGCCGCCCCTGCTTCCCAGCCCGGCGGCCCCGAAACAGGCGGCCGGGCAGGAAGCGAAGGGGACGAAGAACTAACCGACGCGCTTCATCACCACGTAGCCGGCGGCGGGGATGTTCACCTTGGTGTTCCCGCCGTCCAGCGTGGCGCCGAAGTTGCCGAAGTTGCCGCCGCCGTATGCGGCGGCGTCGCTGTTCAGCACTTCCTTCCACTGCCCGGGAGGCAGCGGCAGGGCGTAGCCGTCCAGGTTCTTCTTGTTGAGGCTGCCCACGACGAGGAACTCCTCGTTGCCCGACTTGCGCGTGAAGGCCATCACGCTGTCGTCGTTGTGGGTGTAGACGCGCTTCACCTCCGCCGCCGCGCTGAAGGCCGGGCTGCTGTTTCGCAGGCCGATGGCGTCCTTGTAGAAGCTGAAGCTCTGCCGGCGGGTGACGTCCAGCATCGCGTCCTTGCGCTCGGCGGCGGGCAGGCTTGCGATCTCCTGGAAGAGCTTCTTGTCGTCCGCGGAGAAGGCCTTGTACGCGGCGTCCTTCGTCTGCGCGTCGGGGGAGAGCGTGAAGAGGCGCTCGTAGGTGGCCTTGGTCGCGTCGTTGAACGTGACCTTGCCGAAGTCCACGCCCTTGCCCACGTCCTGCCAGCTCCAGTCGTTGTCCCAGGTGGAGGGGTTGCCCCAGCGGAAGTCGTTCTGCGCGCCGAACTCGTCGCCCTGGAAGAACATCGGGATGCCGGGGCCGGCCATGCCCATGCCGCCGGCGAAGCGGGCCGCGCCGCGCGTCCACTGGTCCGGGAAGTCGGTGGCCTTCTCGCCCTCCGCGGTGTTCATCGTGCGCTGGGCGTTACCCACTTCGTCGTGGTTGGAGATGATGGACAGCGCCTTCTGCCAGCTGTCCAACCCACGCGGCGCCGTCATGAGGTTGACGAACGCGTCCATGTCCGTCTTCAGCCCGCGCGCGGCCGCCTGCACCAGGCCCGGCTTGCTGTTGTCGTTGACCAGCCGGTGCTGGAACTCCGTGTACCACTGCGCGTCGAAGCCGCCGCCGGTGCCGTCCGCCTTCGCCGGGCGGGAGATGTCCGGCTCGTAGTCGAACTGCTCCGCCACGGTCCACACGTTGGGGTTCACGAAGTGCACCTGGCGGTTGATCTCCCGGAGCATGTCCCAGCCGTCCTTGCCGCCCACGCCCTTGATGGGCTCCGTGAAGTCGAAGCGCAGGCCGTCGAACTTCAGCTCCTGCACCTGCTGCACGGCGTGGTCGATGAAGAGCTGCTTCACCTGCGGCGTGTTGTATGCGGGGACAGCGCCCCAGGGCGTGTCGCGCTGCTCGAACTTGCCTGGCTCCTTGGACCAGTTGAAGTACGGGTTGCTGGGGCCGCCCACGTTCCACAGGCCGTTGTGGTCGCCGAAGACGTGGTTGTAGACGACGTCCGACACTACGTTGAGGCCCTTGCCGTGGGCCGCGTCGATGAAGCGCTTGAGGGCCTCGTCGCCTTCCACCCACTGGCCCGTCTCGTCCTCGAAGCCCAGGGAGCTCTCCGCCGCGAGGCTGTTGACGCCCAGGTAGCCCCAGTTGCGGCTGCCCTCCACTTCGTTCGTGGGCAAGAGCTCCAGCGTGGTGACGCCCAGCTCCTTGAAGTAATCCAGCTTCTTGAGCAGGTCCTCCATGGTGGAGCGGTTGGAGTTGCCCGCCTGGCCCAGGAAGCTGCCCGCGTGCAGCTGGTACACCGTCCACTTGGACGGGTCCTTCTCACGCGGCACGTTGTCGTTCTTGAACACGAACGCGGTGGGGTCCGTGAAGACGGAGCCGCGGAAGTCCACGCCGCTGCCCACCGTGATGAGGTCGCTCCAGGGGTCGTTCTCCGACGAGGAGATGCGCTCCGTCTGGGACAGCTTCCCGTCGTTGTTCACGTCGTCGCGCAGGTGCAGCTTTCCCTGTGCGTCCTTGTCGAACACCTGGAACTCGTAGCGCAGGCCCTCCAGCTTCGACGGATCATTGATGAGCGTCGTCCACGCGCCGCCCTGGTTCGTCATCTTGATGCGGCCGTCGTCCGTGACGTTGCGCGACCAGAAGTCGCTCTTCGCCGCGCCGCCCCGGAACTTGTCGACGAGCGTCTCGTCGAACTTGCCCAGGCGCTCCTGGAGCTGCGCCTTGTTGAGCGGGTTGCCGTCGCCGTCCTTGAGGACCAGGTACGCGCTGTCCGCGTCCTCGGCGTCGTCCACGTCGAAGCGCATCAGGGGCGTGGCGCCGGGGAAGTAGCGGTCCACCTCCTTGCCACGCATGGGGTCCAGGAAGAGGCGGTCCAGGCCGCGCTGCTCGCCCATCATCCGGCGCGCGTACGGATCCGGCCGGTCGCTGGTGGCGCCCGTGGAGTCCACGACCTCGTAGACGTAGGACTTGCCCTCCAGGTTGCTCCAGGCGCCCTTCGCCTGGGCGGTCCAGTTGCCGCCCTCGTCGCGCGTCAGCGGGATGCGCTGCTGCTGACCCTGCTTGTCGGTGACCTTCACCTGGACGGCGCGTGCATCCGGCGCCCAGAACTTGAAGGACACGTCCTGGCCGGAGCGCTGCGCGCCCATCTGGTGGTACGTCGTGGGCGAATAGGACGCGGCGGGCTTGGACAGGTCCAGCTTGAGGTTGCCCTCGCCCATCACCGCCCACTGGTCCTTGCCGGACGGGCCGTCCACGCTGACGCCCCACTCCCAGTTGCGGGCCAGGCCGTCGTCCGCCACCTTCACGGTGGCCTCGTACTTGCCGTTGCCCAGGGGCTTCATGGGGATGCCGCCCCCGCTCCACTGGGCGTTGAAGCGGCCGTCCGCGTCCCAGCTTCCCTTGAGCTTCGGGTTGGTGAGCTGGTTGTGCGGGCCCGCGTCGTAGGTGAACGTGATGGTGCGGGTGACGGGCTTCTCCACCGTGGCGCCCGGACGCACCGGGGCGGTGGGTGAAGCGCCCAGCAGGGCCTCCGTGTTGCCCGTGCGGGCCAGGGTTCCGGAGCCGGCGACGGGGGCCTTCGCGCCCGAGGCCGGGGTGGATTCAAAGGCGGAGGTGTTCCGGCGGGCGGCGGCGGCCTTCGCGGCGGCGGCCTTCTGCTGGGCGAGCACCTTTTCGGCGTCGACCGTGGGGGACGCCTTGGCGGGGGCCGGGGCGCCGGTCGGGCGGTTGATCTTGGAGTCACTCACGGGGGGAATCCTCCGACGGCCCACGCATAGCGGGCGTCTTCATCTTTTCGGGCTTGTGCCCTCCAGAGTTGTGTCTGGCGGGCCCGAAGGTGGGGGCAAGGGTTTGGAGATCAATGGAATCCAGGGAAGCCCCCGGTTTTCGCCGCGAAACCGACCCGCTCCGGGCTCGGGTGGGTTGATGCGACCCCCCTTGAAGCCCCGCAGGTACACGTAACGGCGGAAGTCGCGCAGGAAGCTGTCCACGGGGATGCCGATGGCCTGCTGGAAGGCCGGGGGGAAGTCCTGGCCCTGGCTCATGGCCTGGAGGGTGCCCCGGACGCGCTCCTCGCCGTAGCGGGTGATGAGGAAGGTGAAGGCGTGGTGGGCGGCGCCGTAGACGGTGGCGTTCTCGGACTCGTAGAGCGCCTCGGCGCGGGCGAGCGGGTCGGCCTGGGGGGAGTCGTGGAGGAAG
This sequence comes from Corallococcus praedator, assembly GCF_003612125.1. Taxonomy (GTDB): domain Bacteria; phylum Myxococcota; class Myxococcia; order Myxococcales; family Myxococcaceae; genus Corallococcus; species Corallococcus praedator. The sequence continues at coordinate 1,079 of NZ_RAWI01000158.1, read as the reverse complement.
CGGGACAGGTCCTCCAGGCTGGGGACGCGGTAGCCCTGTCCAGCGGTGTAGGAGGCCATGCCTTCGCTGAACCACAGGGGGATGCCCTTCTTCGTCCAGGTCATGCGGCTGGCGGAGGCCTGGTACATCAGGCTGTGGGTGAGCTCGTGCAGCAGCAGCTCGTCCACCTGCTTCTGGGAGGCCCCGGAGCGCGTCCACGTGCGGGGGCTCTGGACCTCCACCTGCTCATAGCGGGCCCAGGCGCGCAGGAAGTCGTGGTCGGGGCGGTTGGCGGCGCGCTCCAGGGCGGCGTGGTTGGGGTGGATGACCAGGGTGACGGGCTCGCGGAAGGTGCCCCAGCGGGCAAGCCGGGGCGCTGCGTGTTCCACCGCCCGGCGCACCATGTCCGCGGCCTGGGCTTCCTTGGGGCCGTGGGCGAAGAGGAACCGACCGCCGGGCAGGTCCAACGAGGCTTCGGAATCCACGGGCGGCTTCCGGGTCATGGACGCGCACGCCGGGAGCAGGGCGAGCGCCACGAGGATGATGCACCATCGTCCACCGGTACTGCCCACCCGCATCCCGAGCCCCTCAGTTGGCCCCAAGCCAGCGCATCACGGCGCGTCCCACGTCCGCGACGGTGGTGAAGGACGCTACCTCCGGGGCGGAGGGCCCGAAGTAGAGCATGGGCACCGGGTGCACGGTGTGTCCTCGAACCGACAGGTCCTCCACGTTGCCGTGGTCACTGCACACCAGCACGCGCGCGTCGGCGGGGCGGGTGGCGGCGACGGCGCGGGTGAACGCATCGAACGTGTCCAGCGCGGCGCGCGCGGCGGTGAAGTCCTGGGCGTGGCCGGCCTCGTCGGCCAGGTAGTGCTCGAAGAAGGTGAAGTCCGCGCCTGTGGCGATGCGCCAGAAGAGGGCGGCGGCCTCCTCGGGCGTGCGCAGGGGGAGGGACAGCCCGTGGGAGCGGGCCTGCTCGCCGGTGATGTCGTGGGTGAGCCCGTCGTCCGCCCGGGCGTCGTCCAGGGTGCGCAGGAGTTCACCGCCCGCGGCGAAGGCGAGCTTGGCGGCCGAGGCGCGCACCTTGCGCGCGGTGCGCG